>NZ_CP139970.1:2147453-2454232 GCF_034424545.1 Trinickia caryophylli
GACGTACTGGTGGTGATCGACGATACCGACGCACGGCTCGCGCTTGCCCAGGCGGAAGCCGAAGTGGGCCGCGCCGAGCGTAAGGTGCGCGGCTATATCGCCACCGACAAGGGGCTGACCGCGCTCGTGGCGGCGCGCGCCGCCGACGCCGCCCAGATGAAGGCGAAGATCGTATCGGCGCAGGCCGACTATGACCGCACGGCCATCGACCTCAAGCGCCGCGAGGCGCTGGCGCAAAGCGGCTCGGTCTCCGGCGAGGAACTGAGCAATGCGCGCGCATCGTTTGCCTCGGCGAAGGCCTCGCTGGCGGCAGCCAAAGCGGCCCTCGAACAGGCACACGCGTCGCGCGGCGAAGCCGTGGGTTCGCTCGATGCGAACAAGGTGCTGATCGACGACACGACTGTCGATACCAACCCTGAAGTACAGCTGGCCCGTGCGAAGCGCGACCAGGCCCGCGTGGACCTCGGACGCACCGTCCTGCGCGCACCGTTCGACGGCGTGGTGGCTCAGCGCAATGTGCAGGTGGGGCAGCGCGTCAAACCCGGCGACACGCTCTTGTCCGTCGTGCCGATGAACGATGTTCACGTCGATGCGAACTTCAAGGAAGTGCAGCTCGACAAGGTACATGTGGGCCAGCCGGCAACGATGACCTCGGACATGCACGGCAGCCGGGTGGAGTACCACGGCCACGTTACGGGGCTCGCGGGCGGCAGCGGTTCGGCGTTCGCAATGATTCCCGCGCAGAACGCCACGGGCAACTGGATCAAGGTCGTACAGCGTCTGCCGGTCCGTATTTCGATCGATCCTGACGAACTGCGGGCCCATCCGTTGAGCGTCGGGTTGTCGATGGAAGTCGAAGTGGACACGCACGCCGAGGCCGGCAACGAAGCGCACTGAGGGGGCGGGAGCGAGTCATGTCGAAATCCGAATCGTCCGGGGCGCCGCTGACCGGAGGCGCGCTGCTGCTCGCGGGGCTGATGCTGGCCTCGGCGAACTTCGTGGCCGTGCTCGACACGACCATTGCCAACGTCTCGATACCGAATATCGCGGGTGCGCTCGGGGCATCGTCGAGCCAGGGCACCTACGTGATCACGTCCTATGCGGTGGCGGAGGCCGTAACGGTGCCGCTGACCGGCTGGCTCGCCGCACGCTTCGGCACGGTGCGCGTATTCGTGCTCTCGTTGCTGATGTTCGGCGTATTTTCGGCGCTTTGCGGCCTCGCCAATTCGATGAGTACGCTGGTGCTGTTCCGGATATTCCAGGGGCTGGCCGGCGGGCCGCTGATGCCGCTCTCGCAGACCCTGCTGCTGCGCATCTTCCCGAAAGAGAAGGCGCCTGCCGCCATCGGCTTGTGGAGCATGACGACACTGGTCGCTCCCGTGATGGGGCCGATTCTGGGCGGCGTGATTTGCGACCGCATGCACTGGTCCTACATCTTTTTCATCAACGTGCCGGTTGCGCTGGTCTGCTCGTGGTGTGCGTTTCAACTGCTGCGGCGCTACGAATCGGCGCTGCAGCGCACGCGCATCGATGCCGTGGGGCTTGGGCTGCTGATCGTCTGGGTGGGGTCGCTGCAGTTCATGCTCGACGAAGGCAAAGACAAGGACTGGTTCGCATCGACGGAGATCGTCGTACTCGCGATCGTGGCCGTGATCGGCTTCTTGTCGTTTCTTATCTGGGAGATGACCGAACGCCACCCCGTCGTCGATCTGCGCGTATTTCGACACAGGGGGTTCAGCGCCAGCGTGCTGACCATCAGCCTCGCGTTCGGCGCGTTCTTCGGCAATACGGTGCTCACGCCGCTGTGGCTGCAGAACTACATGGGGTACACGGCGACGTGGTCCGGCTACGCGAGCGCACTGACGGGCGTCCTGGCGGTGCTGGCCGCGCCGGTGGCCGCCACTATGGCCTCGCGGTTCGACGGACGGTGGCTCGTGTTTGCCGGCGTGCTCTGGATGGGGGTGGTGACGCTTGCGCGCTCGTATGCGGATACGGACATGACGTTCTGGCAGATCGGCATGCCATTGCTGCTGCTCGGGCTCGGCTTGCCGTTCTTCTTCGTTCCACTGACGGGGCTGGCGCTCGCGAGCGTGGACGAGCCTGAAACGGCATCGGCGGCGGGGCTGATGAGCTTCTGCCGGACGCTTTCGGGGGCGATTGCCACGGCGCTCGTCAATACAATGTGGGAAGATCGCATCAAGATCAGCCATGCGCAGCTGGCCGACATCGTCGACCGATCGCATCGCTATTTGAATGCCTTGGTGGATTCGGGCACGCCCCTGGGCGTTGCCCGAGGTCAGATAAACAACATCGTGCAGGGGCAGGCCGTGATGCTCGCGACATCGCAGCTCTTTGCGATCGCGGGCATGACGTTCGTGCTCGCGGCGATTGCCGTGTGGTTCGCGCCGCGGCCCACGCGCGTGGCGGATACGACGCAGGCACATTGAGCCGGTTCCCCCTGGGCCGGCTGGATTCGATCATGGCTAATTCGATTTCGCCTTCTTCGGTGGCAACGACGGTGACGGGCGTTGCCGCCGGCATGGCACTCGCGCATTACTTGCGGCCGGTGCTCGTTCCGTTCTTCCTCGCCGTGCTGCTGCGCATAGGGGTGGATGCGGTGGTGCAAATGGCCGCCGGTGTGTTCCCCAAAGCGCCGAAATGGCTCGTGCGGCTGGCGACGGCGGGCCTGATGGGCACGGCGATCATCGTGATCTGCTATGTGGTTGCGCAAGGCGTCAGCGCCGTCGCGTATCAGATACCGGCGATCGTCTCGCGGCTCGATTCGATATCGCAGGGCATTGCGCTGGCCATCGGCGCGAAGGATGCGGACTTTTTCAGCGTGGCCATCAGCCACATCGATGGGCCGGCACTCGTGCAGTGGCTCGCCTCGGGCATTCACGAGCCGGTGGAAATCGTGTTGCTGACGCTGCTCATGGCCGTTTTCATGCTCGCCGCGCCTCGCGCGGAGGACAATCCGAAGCTCGATATCGTCGCGCGCCACGCGGCGCGAGCAGCGAGGCAGCGGACGATCATCGCGCATATTACGAACAGTATTCAGAACTATATGGTCGTGCAGTTGGCGACCAACGGGGCAATCGGGCTCGCCGTCGCCGCAGCCTGCTTTACGTTCGGACTGAAGGGGGCTGCGTTCTGGGGTGCGACGTCGTTCATCCTCGCGTTCATTCCGGTCGTCGGGCCGCTGATTGCCAGCGTGTTGCCGGCGCTTTCGGCGCTCGCTCAATCGTCGATGGAATGGCAGGCCGTTGCCGTGTTCGTAGCCGTTCAGGCCATTTTCACCGTGGCGCACAACCTCGTTCTTCCCAAGCTGCAGGCGAAAAGCCAGAACATCGATCCGATTGCCGGCTTGCTTGCGCTAGGGATCTGGACGCTGTTGTGGGGCGTGTGGGGTGCACTGCTCGCCACGCCGCTCACGATGCTGATCATGATCACCATGGCGCAGTTCGAGAGCAGCCGGTGGTTCGCGGCGTTGCTATCGCACGACGGGCGTCCGGAGACGGGCGGTGGTGAGGGTGGCTAGCGCACGGCTGGAGCGGACGACATTGATTGAACGCGGCCGCCGTGCTTCCGCAGGTCGTTACCCGTGGTGCATCTGTCGAGCCGCCGCATACGCATGACGTTGCCCCATTCAGATTTCGATATATGACGCTGACTGCGACGCCACCAGCTTTGGAGGCGTCGGGCACTGGCAGACACAAAGGTCGTCGCTCAGCGCCGCCTGTCGGCCGTCCGGCCCCGTGCTCCGGATTCGCGGCCCGTCGCAAACGATCACGCCCGTTTTCTCGCACACGGGGCACCAGACCGGATCGCGCTCGTAAGCTTGCGCGCGCCCTCCGATCAGGTCGTTGCCGTCACCACCTTGCACCACGCCCCCGGCTGTCGTGGTGTCGCCCTTCGCGATGTCGTAGCGGCGCATGTGATCCCCCTTCAAATGGCGCCGGGGCGCAGGCGCAAACTGTTCAATAGGGTGTCCCACACTTCGAGTGCGCCCGCCGCATCGACAGGCGAGGTGGCTTCGGCCGGCGTCAGATCGGGGCTGCTCGCGCCAAGTATGAGTTGAATGGCGGTATGGGGCTTTGCAAGCGTGCCCGGATCGCCGGGAGCGAGCAGATAGAAGCGGTACGCGGTGATTCCCCCGTCCTGGAGTTCGAACAGTACCTCCTCCGCGCTCATACCGGCGATCTGGCGCCTGCCCTCGCGGAGAACGCGGTAGTGTCCGGGCAGGCGGCCCAGTTGCGCGCGCAGTTGAGGCAGGGTCTTGCTCAGGGGTTCGTTCTGATCGACGTCTACCGCATCCCGCATTTGAATGACCAGTAGCGCCGGTCGTCCCGGCATCAATGCAAACGACTGGCTTACGTCCTCCGTGTATATCGACGAGCCCATTACAGTGCCTCCGTCGAAGCAGAGCCCCGAGCCCGTCGGCAAAGTCCAGTTATCACGCGCCTTAATGCGGCTGTACATGTCGTTGTAGATAGATTCGATCCGGCCCAACGCGCCGGCGCCAACGCTCCCTTGCGTGTGGAATATCCTTCCATCCTTGAAAATGAAGCCCTCTGTTTTGAAATTCAACTGTGACGCCGCATCGAATCGTCTGTAGACAAACACGGTAGAGTCAGCTATCGGGGCAATTTCTTTTTCCAGCCATGGATGACCTGTTGGCGCGTTCGTTCCTGGGTTGACTCTCTGCTTTCGATGCAACGCATCCCGCAACTCGTTGACCCGCCTCGCGTAGTCATCGACCGACGATTTGTACATTGTCTCAATACTATTTCCGCGGAATTTGTACTCCTGATTCGATATTTCGCTTGCCTGAGGACGATCAAGAACAAAGCGACCGATGCACCATGGCCGTGACTGAGATAGCAGAGGGTTGGTCATAGTTGAGTTCCCCGAGAATGCAAGCGGGCAGACACACAGGCCCACCAGCATTAACAAAAAATTCTTCCAACGTCTTAGCATGACGGCTCCGGTGCGTCCCGCACGATTTTTACAATGCTGTAGAGCAATGCCCAGCGTACCCACGGATGCTTGTAGCTGAATTGATGATCATATCCACCCTGCACAAAGGCCATTTGCACTCCGGCATGCGAGGTACCCTTCGCACTTGACTGAACCCCACGCGCTTGAGCTTCCGCCGACCACACCGGGACAGTTCCGTCTCCGGCAATGATGCCGCTCCTGCTTTCGTACGGTGACGGATTTGAATCCTCCGCGCCGGTTGACAACTTGCTTACCTTTTGCACAGTGAACTCGATGGCCAGTTTGCGAGCCTCTAGATATATCCGCAAAGTCCCGGTATGCGAATCATGCAAAAATGCGGCAGCGCGCAGCTCGGCTTCCGTCACATCCGACGGCATACTACCTCTCCAGATCACCTTTCCCCATGTCAACAATTTATCGCGCGGCTCCCCTTTTTCTACAGTCGCCTTGCTTCGGCTGTCGCTAACATTCTCGACAGGAGAACGACGGCTCCTCAGAGCTCCGTTTCCATACGCCGCATAGGTAACCTTGTGATAAACGTTTTTAACTTTCAATTGATTACTAACAACAAGCGACATCGTCTCTTCAAATTTATCACGCAACGTCTCATCGAGATTGTCTATTTTCAATCGCTTCTTAACAATTCCGGCCGGATCAAGTAGATTTTCGTCGGGCACCAAGCCGTACCATTTCGAATTCGTGTAGATTTCATCGTAGGCGTTACCGGTTTTTGGCAGCTGCATCACCGGCGTACCATCGGCCCGAGCAAACACCCACCAGGGCTCGCCATTGTGATAGTCCGGCATCGGCAACAACTCGAGCGGCCCCGGGGCGTTCGCCGCCACCGCCACGAACTCGTGCGCATCGCGCCCAACCAGGCTGCCGTTGATAAAACCGTTCAGGCCGCCCTCGTTGCCACCGCCTGTCCGGAAGCGTTTTGCCGCCACCGGCGCACCTGTCGCCGGCTGCACGTTATGAAACACGCCGTGCATCAAGTCCGCGGCGCCATGCATCGCGACCGCCATCCGCGCGACCAGTCCACCCATCGAGTGCGTCACGATGATCGCCTTACCGGTATCGTTCTCCGCACAAATTTCCTTGATGCCCATGAGCCGCGTCGTTTTCTTGGTCTTCGGATCGTAAAAATCCGTCCCCTCGATCACCTGCTTCGCGGAGTCGGCGTTCGATTGCAGCCAGTTGTACCCGATCGCGTACACCCGGTAGCGGTACTTGGCGAAATGCCGGAACTCCGGCGAATCCGCCGTAATCGCCTCACCCCGGCCCAATGCGCCGTAGTCGGCCGGGGGTGTACCCAACACCGGCTTCAACGTCCAGGCTTCACCCTCCGGGTCTGTGTCCACCCACGCGCCATGTGGCTCGCCCAGCAGCATCGGTTGATTGAGATGCTCTTCCAGCCAAGCCAGAAGGGGTTGGTAACTGGTGCGGTGCACCGAGCCCCAGCCGCGCCGCCGCGCCTCCTCTTCGTCGACGATCTGATCCGCCGTCGCCCCCTTGCCGTGCTTACCGACGTTGATCGGGCCCAGCGGCGTAACCGCGGCGCTGGCCGGATCGAAAGTCTCCTGCCTCGACGAGGCCGCCATGAACCACATGCCGAGCAATTTCCACAGCGCACCCACGTACTGAAGCGCGTCGTCCGTATTCGGCGCAAAGAACAATTCTTCGCCCGTGTGCTTGTTGACCAGCAGCGAGCCCATCACCCCTGGCAGAAAAATGACCGGAATGATCGGGCGCACATCGCATAGAAGTTCTTTCGTTCGACTGTCGTCAGGAGGCGTCAACGTCGCGCGTACATAAGATGCCCCCTCCTTGTCCGTTCTCCCCGTGAGTCGGACGATGTCCTCCGCGGAATATGCGTCGAACGGCAATCCACCGCCGCGATTGTTTGTCGGGTTGTCACTCATCTTTTGCTCGTCGATTGAAAATCAGCCGGTTTCCCATCGTCACACCGAGGTATCGCCCGCGTTCGCTTTCCGCCGCAACGCCCGCAGCACGATCGATTCGACGTTCTCGCTCTTTTGCTCCGGCACCTGCCCGAGGTCGTCCGTCATGCCGGTCAGGCGCGTACCGTCCGCACGCACGAGTTCGTACGGATGGTGCTTCAGCACCTCGCCGGTCACGCGATCGCGCAACACATAGGGGTCATTGAAGTTCGCCGTCGGCATGCGGTTCATATGCTCCGCAACCGAACTCGGCCCTTGCCGGCTGAACGAAGCAGATTTGACGGCTCGTGCGCCACGCGTGCCATCCTCGATGCCATCGGCCGTGATACGGATATACGAGCCGCCGCACTTGAACATCAATTCGTCCTTGGCCTCGATAACGACTCGCCCTCTGCTGCTGGTCAGTGTCAGATCTCGATCCGCGGTAAGCCGCATTTCGTCGCTTTGCGCGGCCAGTTCGACCTTGCCCTTGGCCGCGAACAGTTTCATTCCTGCTTGCTGAACAAAAACGCTGAGCTTTTCGGCTGCGGCAAGGATCAATGACTTGCCCGCGGCCACACTCGTGTTCTCGCCGCTCCCCACGCTGACGTGCCGATCCGCGGCGATCTGCGCCGACTGTTGCGTCGAAAGCGCAATGCCGGCGGGACTCGCGAGCGCGATCAGCGGCGACACGAAGCTGTTGGCCGCGCCCCCGCCGCCGCCTGCCGTTCTCCCACCGGACGTATCGCCGGACGCGCTGCGGCGCGTCGCCGCCTTCAATCCTGCGAGAACATCCTGGCTTGCGCGCAGCGGCTCCGCCTGCGCCGTCGCACTGGCATTCGACAGCGCCTCGACGAGCATCTCCGTGCGAGTGAGCTGGTCATGCAGTTCCTCCACATCCAGTTGCTCGCTGTCGTACTGCTTCGAATAGGTGCTGACGTACAAGCCGCCATTTGCGCGTACCGCACCGTAATCGTCTGTATGCAACATGAAGCCCATGCCGAGATAGCGGCCGCGCGTGTTGCCCTGCTGGCCGATCAGGTAGCCCTGGTGAAAGACGCTGTAGCTCTTGCCCGTGTAGCTCGTGAGCCGCGTGCCGCCCTGGTTCGTTGCGTCGTCGTGGATGAACGCGTTGTAGGCTCCGGTGTGGCCGAATCCTCTCGATTTGAAACCGGATAGAAGCGCATGCGTATGCCACGGCGGCGGCGTGGTGCCGCCGCCGAGCCGGCCCAGTATGAATGGCCGATCGCAGTCGCCGCCCCAGTAGCCGATCGCGAGCCATTCGCCCGCGCGAGGCACGTGAACGGCGCCGTAGCCGTTTCCCGTGTCCGCTTGAAGCGAGAGCAGCAGCGGTGACGACGTCTCCACGCCACGGGCCGTCTGTCGGTCCCACACAAAACGCACGAGGACCCGATTGAATTCGTCTGCCCACACTTCTTCGTTTGTCGGTGCCACGGCCAATGCGTGCTCGATATGCATGACGGGTTTGCCGTGCTCGAACGGACTGCGATATTCGACGGTGGCAACCTGGGCCTCGAACTCGACGACGAAGAAGCCCGCTTCGCCGTCGACCGGATGCGGTTTCGATGCGAAGTGCGCGCCATGCGCCGCCTTGGCGTCGGCGATGCTCCGCTGCAGACTATGGGGAAAGGCATCGGCATGCCGCCCGATCGGCACGTTGTTCTCCACGTACCATCTTGATTCGACGACAAGGAACTCCCGGTCTCGGGCCGAAACGTCAACGTGGCGCGGGTGCTTGTTCAACACGAAACGCGATCCGGCGTCCGCCCACCGCAACGCGCCGGTGCCGGTGTAACGGCGCGCCTGCGCCTCCCACGCTTCGGTACGCAACAGCGCACGCGCATAGCCCGCGGCGGAACTCGGGTAACCGTAGGGCAATGCCTCGTACACCTCCATCGGAGCAGCCGGTATCTCATGCTGGTCGCTGTGGCGCCAGTGTTGTACGGTATAGGTCGTTGCCTCCATCTTGCTCGACACCTCGAATTCGAAGTCCGGCCGCATGTAGTCGAACGATCGGCTCGTGTAACGCAAGCTTTGAAGACGCTGCATCGCAACCCATTGCGAGATTCCGTCGACTTCGTCGTCGGTATTCGCCCGGTGATACACCACCTCCTTCGCCTCCGGCAGTGCGTCCACGCAATCGACGATGACGAGCGTCGTGCCCGCCGGTTTGCCGCTCTTATTGGTGGCATGCTCCCAATAGAAATACCAGCCCTCGTCCTCCAGGAGCCGATGAAGGAAATTCAGATCCGATTCGGCCTGCCGGCAATAGGACCGTACGCGCGGCTCGCTTCGGATATTCAGGCGCACGCGGCCGCCCAACTGCGGATATCGCGCAAGCACGCCGAGCACGATATGCCGAGCACTCTTCTCGAGCCAGTAATAGTCGTTCCGGGTATGGCCGAGAAAGAAGAGCGCCGAGGCGAACTCGAGTTGATAAACGGCTAAAGCGCCGTCAGCCCCGAGTATGCCGACCCGGTGAACGAAACCGTGTATAGGCCGATAGGTGGAAGGGGCGAAGGGCGCGCTCGTCGTCTGCTGCAGCCACAACGTCACCGGTTGGTGCATCAGCGAAAGCAGTTCGACGTCCTTGCGTATCGAGACCGCATCCACGGTCCAGCGATAATCGCGGCCGAGCTTCGCCCAGCCTTGTGCACGCAACGGGATGAGCACGTCGGCGCCCAAGGGAGTATCGAGCTTCAACAGCCGATCTCGTTGAATAATGCCCCGATGAATTGCGTCGACGATATCGCTGTACTTCGGCGCCGCCGGCGCGGCGGGTCTGATTACCATTTCGCTCTTCCTGTCTCTCAGGTTCTCGGCATGGCCGCGAAGCGAGGAAAGGCACGGAAACTTCCGCGGTCCTCGAGGTCTTGGAAGCGTCGGCGGTACCGCGCCGAAGGGCGGTATGCCGGCCGTCGACGCTTCCTGTTGTCTTATGGACGCGAGTCTAGCGGACGCCTTTTATTTGACGGCGTGTCGCGATTCAAATCGTATGGAGTGTTTACTCGTGGAACCGCTGTTGCGTTGCTTCGCGTAGGCGCTGCGCTAGTCCGGCCAAGCAGGGTATTCACGCCGGATAGCCCCCCCCCGCGCCGCAACTGCACCAGTGTGCTCGGGAAGAACCGTTCAGTTTGGGCCTTATACGCGAGTCGAAGCGCGCTTGCGGAAGAACACCACGCGCTCCGTTTCCTGAAAGCCGAGTGCGCGGTGTAAAGCCTGCGCATCGACGTTGTCGACTGCCGTGTCCGAGGCAAATTCTTCGCATGCATGCGACGCGCCCCATTGCTGAATCGCTGCGCATAACGCTGCGGCGATGCCTTGGTGGCGCATACGGGGCACGACGTAAATGCCTTCGAGGAAAACGACCGGCGAAGTGTCACACCCATTGACATAGTCGTGCCGTATGGCCGCTTCGGCAAAACCTAGCGCCTCACCGCAGGAGGAGACGGCGAGAAACGCTACGTAACGATCGAGCCGGGGAAGCAGGCGCTTCGCTTCATGCGCGTGCTCGTCCAAGCTTGCGTGAGGCCAGAGCAGATGCCTCAGCGAGCACCACAATGGAATGTCGGAAAGTAGAACTGCCCGGATAGCGAAGGAAGTGGAAGACATTGCGAGCGGTTCGGGGAGCCGGATCGTGCGGCTGGGACCAAGCAATATGCGCCTCGCCCGCGTTGAGCCGTGTCGTCAAAAGGGCTGACGATACAGGCAAACTACACGCCTTTGCTCAGGGCGAATGCGGAATCAGCCAACGCGTCGCAGATTCACTCGCGTGCGGCTCCAAGCGCATCACGAGCATTGAGTTCGCGCGCAACATCGAAGATCGTCGAGCCGGACTTTCACGGCCGAGCATCGTTCAGATGCGGTACCGCGGACATGACGTCTCCGACCTCACGTTTTCTTGTCCTTGTGCTGTCTGATATCCGCTTCATGAAACAGGTTCACGATCGGGCCGGACTCGTCGCCCGCCCGGTTCGCGAGTTCGTTTGTTAACGACTTGTAATGAAAGAGGCCACCCCGGCCAAGCGCCGCATGCTGCCGCGTCGCCCCTGTCGGCAGCAGGCCGTCACCGCTGTGCGAATTGTGTAGTTTGCCCGCGCGAGCCATTGCCACGTTTTCCAGATCGCTGCGCGCATGCACCTCGAGTTCATGTGACAGCGTGGATTGAAGATGCTCGGGTAGCGCCTGCTCCAGATGTCTTGACGTATCGATGGTCACCGTTGATTCGAAGCGAGCAGTCTCGCGTGTCCTAGGCGAAAGTTGCGCGAATTCCTCCATGTGGTCTACACGCGCAATGCTATAGCGCTTTTCTTCCGCCGGTGCCGCGACGACACTTTTTGCATAGGTCACGTCAGGGTCTCTTTGTGACGACGACGGCTTTAGCGGTTTCGGTACGACAAAATCTCCGGCGGTAAAGCCGAGCGTGCCGGAGTCGAGCGTTCCCGAGCGAACGGTCAGTGATTCCCGAGGCCCAATGAGGGCTTGCACTGGCTGGCTCAGCACGCGCTCGGCCGACGCAACTTGTTGCACGACCTTTTCGAAGACGGGCTCGCGCTGATCGGGGGCGCCGTGCGGCGGCTGATAGGTGATTTCGCGTTGCGTCGCAGTCGGAGAAAGGCCGGGGCCGCGGCTCCGAGAATCTGCGGGAGGTTTCGCAGGCGGCGCCTGCATCGGCGCAAGCTCGTCTTTCGGTGGGGCGAATGCATCGTATTTTTCGGCTCGCTCGGCAGCTCGCCGCACTGTTCGACTTTTGTCATGCCAGGACCGTACGCTGACCGAGCGGCCATCGTCGGGCGGCACGAATGCGGCCGGTGCCGGTTCCTTCGCGCGCTTCGGCTCGGGCCGTACTGGTTTGAACGCTTCTGCTGCAGCATTGATCGCGCGTTGGTTTTCCTCGCGGCTATCCATATACGCGCGGAACGCTTTGCGCCCCATTCGTTTTCCACCCGCCATCCGCATGTCCTCCCCGTTTTCGATGCGCCGATGCGGCTTCGCGCCGGCCCGTGCATGCCGCCGAATGAATCAAGCTGCATGCCAGCGGGGGCTTGGCATCGTCAAAGGCATGCTACGCGGGGGTTGCGCCGACGTAGCGGATGCTGCGCGCAGCCCTGAACTGGGTTGTTTGTTACCCACTATGGTGGCCGAGGTCCCACAACACGGGCGGCCATGCCTCGGAGTATCGGTGTTCACCGAGCCCCAGGGTATTGGGTGAAAAAATACCCCACTGGTGGATATTTGCCTCAAGGGTGCCCTATGAGAGCGCGCTTTCGGAATCGAGGAAAACTATCGGCGAAGCGTCACAGCCGTTGGCGAAGCTGTGCGGTATCGTCGCGTCGGCAAAACCGAGCGCCTCGCGCATGAGGAGACCGCGGGAAACGCGGGTATGACAATGCGGCTCGCCAAGCAAGCGCACTGTCTCGTACGGTGCGCTTACGCAACCGTGATTGCCAACGCTCAGCCTAATGGCAGGTATTCACGTCGCGGCTCATCAGGCGGATAGCGGCTGCACTGCCGACGGCCACTGTAAAGTGCTTGAAATCGGTATCGCGCTGAAGACTAACGTACAGTTCGCCGCGACGGTAGAAGTCATCGAGTTCCCATGACGGGCGTTTCTTTCTGAAGGTGAGCTCAGGATACGGATCGCCGTCGACACGCACGAACCCGTCGTGCTGCAAATGTGTGACAACGGACCGGTATGAGTCGTCCCCGTAAGGCAGCATGTATCCGATCACGGCGAGCGGAGGCGCGTTCGGAAGCTCGGAATGAGCAAGGAAAACAGCAGCCGTCTCGACTCCCATTGCCCTGCACAACGGAGCGGCTCGGCTCATTGCCATGGTCATGAGCGACGGCGGCTCGCAGTTATCGTTACGGGGTTCGTCGCTCACAACATCGGCCGGCAGACCTTTCACCGCCTGTATTAGCGCATCGATATCCGCGCCGCCAGCCAATTCGGTAACTCCTGGGCAAACAGCGACGAGGCTGTTACTGAAGCCGCCCGACGCCCACGTTGCCTGAGGTGCAACGACGAAGGAGATCGCCAATGCCAGCGATCGGTAAGCTATTGTGAGAGGCATCATATTGCCGGAATTTGTGTCGACAGCCAGGGCGATAGCATCGCGGACGCGGTTCAGGACTCGGGGCCGCTACGCGCTTTGATGCTGATGCAGTGCCAGTTGCCGCCTGACGACCTGGTCGAACTGGTTGGTTGCGCAAGCGGAATCGGCCCTTACGAAGGCGAGCAGGTTATGGACGATCTGTATTAGCGTGATAACGATGCCCCAACGGCAATCCCCACCATCCCGATACGACGGAGTAAAGGACTGCGCCCAATTTTCGACCGCACTTGCGGCAGGCCATATGACGCTGTGTCGCGCAGTGCATCACTACGAAAAGCGATGCCACCGGATGCGCCGCGTGCACGTCGACAGGCCCGCCCTGCCGACGACATACCAAGCATGGGCCGTGCCGCCATCTGCCGACGTGTTCCTGAACAACAGCGGCCGGCAGTAGCTCGGCGCCCACGATTATTGGCCTACGGGCAATCCCGCCAGCTTGGCCACGCCGTTGGCTGCCTCGATGCCAACATCTTCCGCGACTACGTCGATCCCGTTAATTGCGGAATGGGCCGAATCCTCGACGTCGAAGCGCGCGTCGCCGACATTGACGGTCGCCTTGATATGATCCCGCCCCGCAAGGACGCCGAGCATGACGCGTGCGACATTCGACCGCGTGCTGTACTCCACAACGCTGATCTTGACCGGCACGCCGCCTGCCACGATTTTCACGCCTGCTTTTTGTGCTTGCCGATCGAACGCCTCGATCAGGCCGGCGCGTACGGCCGAGCTGACCTCGTGATCGCCGGCGTCGACGGTGGGCTCGGCCACTCCCGCCCCCAAGACCGTCTTCAATCCCGGGCTGCCAACGTGCGCGGCTTCGATTTCAGGTTGTGTGGCCGCGCATCCGGACAGAATCAAAGCAACTGCCGCCCCTGAGATCGCGAGACTTCTCGAAATCATTGTTTTCCTCCTTGAATGAAATTCGCCTTCCTCTCCCGCTATGAGATCGAGAGGCGACGCCATAGATAACGGCAGGTCGGACAAGAAATTAATAGAGGATAGCAACGGCGTACTGGGAGGCGCTCTGCGAATGGATGCGAGGCACCCTGACATCGAAAAAGCGTTATCGACAGAGTAACTAGCGGCGCTCCGAAGTCCCATGAAGTCGGGCGGGCGGTAGTCATTGAGTCACCGCGGCCAAGCGTTTATCGTTGACTCTATAATGTCGAGACGCGTCAGTCGCGGCGTCCTATCTTGCAGTGCGTCGCGACTCCGAGCCGCCACATGAGGTGCCAATGAACCGCGTTCGTCAGCAGTTTGGCAAACTTGTGGTCGATGATTTATATGTTCATCGCGATGGCATCGAACATCTCGACCCCAAGCTTCAAAGCCTGATCGCAGGACGTTTAGCGAAAGCGCCCGCACGCGCACGGGAGGAAGCCAACGTCATCAAGGTCAACTACCGAAACGACCGCGTCTCCCTCCTTGCATACGCTGATTTCTTCGAGGACCCGTTCCCGTCCCTCGCAGAGTCCTGGACCATAGCAGCCGATGATGAGCAGAGCGCGTCGTATCGCTCATACACCGAGTCGCTGAACCCGCCCATTTTGCACCGGAAGGAACTTCTTCTTCCGCCTGGACATCAACTCAAGCCCGCTTTCGAAGAAATCACGCGCAATGGGGAAGCGCTCGGATTGTTCGACGACACTGCGACGATTGGATTCAAAGCGAACTGGCTACGCCACGTCGCAAGCAAGGGATATCAACTAGTCGGGAGCCAGTTCGTTCCTATTGGGAACGATATAAGCGGCTCTCCAGAGCCGGCGGAATGCGACGGCACACTCGTGTTGCGGCACCTGACCGCGTTATCGCGGAATGTACTGTCCGCCCCCGTGCAGTTGCTCGCGAGACACGGCCTGCTAAAGAACGAATGGACGTTGTTCGACTACGGTTGCGGCAAGGGAAACGATGTCACCACGCTACGCGATCAGGGGTACCCGGCATCGGGCTGGGATCCATTTTTTGCGCCCGACAACCTCATCGAACCGGCAGACGTCGTCAACCTCGGCTTCGTGCTCAACGTAATCGAGGACGAAGTCGAACGACTCGAAGCGCTGCAACGTGCTTTCTCCCTCGCAACGAAAGTCTTGGCAGTTGGGGTGATGTTGAAGGCATCCAACACTTCCGGCACGCCATATCGCGATGGCGTAATGACCTCGCGGAACACCTTCCAGAAGTATTTCGCGCAAGAGGAGCTACGACAATATCTCGACCACGCACTGGGCGAAGACGTTTTCCTTATTGGCCCCGGCGTTGCATTCGTGTTCCGCGACAAAGAGCTGGAACAGCGATTTTTGACGAGCAGATATCGCCGCCACGGGCTTGCGCAACGGCTACTGAGGTTACCGCGACAACCGAAAGCGAGGGATAACCATTCGCGTATCCCAGCTGCTCCACGGACGATATCAGAGGAGGCGCGACATTGTCTCGAGCAATTGTGGGAAGCCGCACTCGACCTCGGCCGCATACCCGAGCGAGACGAGATCAGCTTCGTCCCGACAATTGAAGAACACTTTGGCTCCGTAGCAAAGGCAGCGCGGTTGCTTGAGCGACATTTCGACATGAGTCAGCTGAAGGCCGCAGCCGATGCTCGCGCAGACGACCTTCGCGTCTTCTTCGCTATGCAATGCTTCGCGAAGCGGGCGCCTTATCGGACTCTAGAGCGGCGGTTGCAGCGGGATATCAAGTCCTTCTTTGGCGACTACCGCTCTGCGCAAGGCGCCGGCATGCAATTGCTGATGAACGCGGCCGATTCGGAGGATATGCGTGCGGCTTGCGCGCTCGCCGCCGAACACGGCATGGGTTGGCTCGACCGAGAAGGCTCGCTTCATCTACACCTCTCGGCCGTGGATCGCCTGCCGCCAGTCCTCCGCGCTTACGTCGGGTGCGGACTGCTGATCTACGGCAATGCGGGAGATGCGCAGCTAGCGAAGATTCATGCACTTTCCGGCAAGCTGACGTTGACCGAGTATGACGAGTTCGATAGCGCACCGCTTCCGCGCTTGGCGAAGCGCGCAAAAATCAACATCCGGAAGCAAGACTACGAAATCTTCGAGTACGGCGGGAGATACGAAAAACCGCTGCTCTACTTCAAATCCCGATATCTAAACGAGGAATACCCCAACTACTCGCAACAGGAGGCGTTCGACGGCGCGCTCCAGCGGCTAGAGCTTTTCGATCCTGAGGGGTACGGAGCGTCAGCGTCGGATCTAGCACAGCACCTCGAGTTGCGCCGTTGGGTCATCGACGGCTTCATGCTACGTCGCTCCGATAGCATTCCTTCGCCCGACCAACTGTGCGGCAAGCATTTCCGCTATCGTGATCTGATTGAATGCGGCGAGACGCAGCGCCGCCTACGAACGCCCAACGTGCCAGAGCAGCCCGAGACATATAACGCTCTACATGATCTGTCGGCGATGATACTCGACGCAGTGATCGAGTATTTCGGGGCCATCCGCCTGACGTACGGCTTTAGCTCCCGTGAACTTAGCCGGCATATACCCGACCGCATCGCGCCTCGGCTTGACCAACACGCCTCCTTCGAGCTTGATAGGCAGGGCAAGATGATCTGCCCTCGTGGGGGAGCAGCGTGCGACTTTATCGTCGATGACGAGGACATGGAGGAAGTCGCACAGTGGATCATGGCGAATCTGCCGTTCGATCGCCTGTACTATTACGGGCGTGATCGGCCAATCCATGTAAGCTACGCCGAAGCGCCTGAAGGGTTGGCTTATGAGATGAAGGCTAGTGCGAACGGTCGCCGATTGCCGCGCCCAATGCGCCGGAAGTAGCGATGATCGCGGACCAGCGGTGCTCCTTTACGGAGCAGGCCGGCGACCCTACACTGCACCCGCTGTGGGGAAGCCACACGTTTGTATCTCGATATACAAACATGCTAGAATCAACGCCACTATGGCGGACGCTTTCTCATACGTTTTCCCGGCGATTCGAGGGGTACAGGCGGGACGGGAGTACTACGTCTCCATGTGCCCGATGCGGCTATTGCCCAAGCTCTTCCTCTTCGACGAAGAGGAACTCGTTCCCGAGCTCCGTGCGCAGCGTACCCTGAATCGAGCGCGCGTACCTGAGATCGCCCGATACATCGTCGACAACAAAGACAGCTACACGTTCTCCGCCATAACGGCATCCATCGACGGCGCGATCACCTTTACGCCAGTGGGCGCAGACACATCCTCCACGTTCCGGATGGGTACATTGTCCGTCTCGATGGAAGCACGATTTATCGTGAATGATGGGCAGCACCGACGCGCGGCCATCGAAACTGCTTTAGCAACGGCCCCCGAGCTCGGCGACGAGACGATCGCTGTGGTCTTCTTTCTCGATCGAGGCCTGGAGCGCTGCCAGCAGATGTTTGCCGACCTCAATCGGTACGCTGTGAAGCCCTCGGCGTCGCTCGGTATCCTGTACGACCACAGGAGCGCAGCCGCCAACGTGGCCAAGCATCTCAGCCTGACCTCCGACCTGTTCAAAAACCTTATTGAGACCGAGCGGTCGTCGCTATCCGCAAGATCGCGAAAGCTGTTCACGCTGAGTGCTCTTCACTACTCGATCGTCGAGCTGCTTTCGGAAGAGGAACTGCAAGACTTCTCCGCAGCATCTCGCAAATGCCAACAATTCTGGGAGCTCGTGGGTGAGCAAATTCCGGAGTGGGTGTATGTGCGGGAGTCAAAAATGACGGCGGGAGAGGTGCGTCGCGACTTCATCCATAGCCACGCTATCGTCCTGCAGGCACTTGGGCGTGCCGGGCGCGCGATTTTTGAGCAGCCCAATCCTGACTTGGCGAAGCGCATCAAGAAATTGCGCACGATTGACTGGTCTCGTAAGAACGCCATGACCTGGGAAGGACGAGCGATGGTCGGAGGAGCTATGGCTAAGTCCGGGCAGAACGTCACGCTCACCACAAACGAACTGAAGCGCGTGCTTGGACTGAAGCTAACGGAAGACGAAGCTTCGGCCGAGAAAGCACTGCTTGCATCTCGCGGCGCAGCGCCGCGTCGTCGAACAAAGGTCGCAAAGTGACAACTCCGGTGTCGAAGATAATCGAAGAAATTCAAAGCCTCTACCTCTCCGATCCAGTTCCATGGATCGTGGGGTACAGCGGCGGAAAAGACTCGACCGCGTCGCTTCAACTCATTTGGAACGCCATCGCCGCGCTACCGAAGGAGCAACGCCGCAAGGACGTCCACGTTATCAGCACGGATACGTTGGTCGAGAACCCGGTGATCGCCGCGTGGGTCGAGAATTCGCTGTTATGCATGAAGCTCGCGGCCGCAAAGCAAAATCTGCCGATCAAAGCCCATCGCCTTACGCCTTCGATGGAGAACAGATTTTGGGTCAATCTGATCGGGAAGGGCTATCCCGCTCCTCGTCCAAAATTTAGATGGTGTACTGATCGGCTGAAGATCAGTGCATCCACGGAGTTCATCCAGAACCTATCGGAGTCCAGCGGCGAGGCGATCCTGGTGCTCGGGCAACGCCGCGGCGAAAGTCAGGCGCGCGACAAGGTGCTCGACCACTACAGCGGGAGTACCCGTGACCGGCTGAGCCGAAACAAGGATCCCAAGCTCGCTCGCGTGTGGGTTTATCTGCCCATTGAGACGTGGAGCAGCGATGATGTCTGGGAATACATCATCACAGAGCCCAATCCATGGGGCGTGGACAACCAGGAGTTGTTCGCCATCTATCGGGGCGCGACGGCCGACTCTGAATGTCCTGTCGTTGTCGACAAGTCGACTCCGAGTTGCGGCGATAGCCGCTTCGGTTGCTACGTCTGCACGATGGTCACGCAGGACAAGTCGATGCAGGCGATGATCCAGAACGACGAGCAAAAGCGCTGGATGCAGCCGATTTTGGACTACCGGAACGCATACCTGGCGGTTGACGATCGGGAACTCCGAGACTTCCGCCGAATGAACGGTAGGCTAACCGTGTTCAAAGGGTCGCTTGTCCACGGCCCATACAAGCAAGCGTACCGTGCAGAGCTGTTGGAGCAGTTGCTTCGCACGCAAAAGGCCGTACAAGAGGCCGCGAGAAGTCAGGGCGGGGAAGCGATCGAACTCATCTCGATGGACGAGCTCGATGAGATCCGGCGAATATGGGTGGAGAAAAAACGCGAGATCGATGACCTGGTCCCAGAAATCTTCGAGCGTGTTTATGGACGCAGCTACCCTGGCCGCGAAGTGGAGCCGCTGCCGCTCGACCGCAGCGATCTTGCGATTCTGAGGGAGGTAGCCGAAGAGCTAGATCCCGAAGCGTCAGAGGAGCTTTACAAGCTGACGCGTTCGCTCTTGGGCGCTCAATTCCAGTCGATGCAGACGCAGAAGCGCTCCAAGCAGTTGGACGAACTCGAAAGCATCCTACAGTTTCACGCGTTCCGAAACGAGGCGGAGGCGCTGGAGTTCGCGCTGATAAGCGATCAGCGAACTGCGGCTACCGTCGAGATTGAAGCTCTCGGTGACGACCTCGCCGACCCCAGCGCGGACCTCTAACAGGTTTTGGCAGTAGGCCTCGTAAATGGCAAAAATTACGTTTTCAAGCATCTCCGTCGAGAACTTCGGACCGTTCCGTGAACGGCAGTTCCTCGACCTTTCTGTGAGCTCAACCCGCTCGGTTGTCCTCGTTAAGGCGCTAAATGGCAGCGGGAAGACGACGCTGCTAACTGCCCTTCAGCTCGGACTGTATGGAGCGAAAGGCATCGGTTCGGGGCGCCGTTCGGAATACGAGCAGCTCGTTCAAGCTTTGCAACGAGCGGACGCCGGGGAGAAGTCTACCGTGTCGATCGGTCTGATCGTTGACATGGGGGGCGGACGGAAGGAAATCACCGCTCGTCGGGAATGGACTCGGCAGCGCGCTGCTCTGAGTGAGACGTTTTCCGTCATCGTGGATGGCACGGAAGACATCGATTTCACTCAAGGTTGGGACGATTTCATTGGTGCGATCCTGCCGTCGGAACTCGTGCATCTGTTCCTCTTCGACGGAGAAAAAATTGAAGCACTAGCGAATCCCGAACGCCTTCCCGAACTCTTGCGCCGGGCCACGGAGGTGTTCCTGGGCATCGGCGGAATTGACGTTCTCGGGAACGACCTACGGGCCGTGGAGCGGCGTGCGGGACTCCGGAATAAGGAAGGCTCGTCCGAATACCAAGCAGCGAAAGACACGCTGTTGGATCTGGAATCGCAGCAGAAAGCCTTGTCTGACAAGCACGCTGATTTGTTGCAGGAACATGCATCGGCCCAAAACGCGCTTGATCAAGCCCGCCTTTTGCTCGACCGATATGTCGTGGAAGCGCGGCGCGGTGGGCTGACAGCGTACGAACAAGCTGCGTCTATTCGGAGCCAAGCGGAAAGCGCGCGTAAGAGCGCTAGCGCGAGTCGGGCGGGTCTCGCTGAAGCGATGTCGGATGCAGCCCTGCCCGTGGCGTGGCTTCACAAGCTTTGGGATCGTTACGAAAGCGAGTGGGAGGCGGATATCCGCGGTCGTCATGCCAAGTTGCTGACGGAGGAGTTCAAACGGCGCGACCGTCGTTTGATAGCGGCCTTGTCGAAGCAGATGTCTGGCGCCTCACTCGAAGCCGTAAAGTCTCTTCTAAAAAGCGACTTGGACCAGACACGGTCTACGCAACCGCGCAAACCCCTTCTCATGTCGGGTGGCGAGCCGGCCGAAGTTGCAGTCCACGTCAACCACGCGCGCTCGCGCGTTCGTGCAGCTATCGCATCACTGGACTCCGCTCAACGCGACCTCGCCAAGTCAGAACGCGCGCTGGGCGAAGTACCCGCCGAAGGACAACTGACCGAGATATTGTCTAAGATGCATGAGAGGTCGCATGCAGTTGCGACCGCAGAACAACGCGTCGCGCTGCTGACCGAGTCCCTTGCTGAGACGACCACTAGCCTAAAACACGTAGAGGCGCGCCTTAGCGCTGCGCGCGCTCGACTGAGCAACGACTTCCGCGACCGGTCTATTGAGGCGAAGGGTATCGAAGCTGCCGCACGCGCGAGACAAGCGCTGAGCGTCTTCAAGGGGAGATTGCTCGCATCGAAGGCCCACTGGCTGTCCGGAATGATTTCCGCAGAATTCCAAAATTTGCTGCGCAAGCGGAAGTTGGTCTCTCGGGTGATCGTCGATCCATCAACATACGACGTCAAGATCGAAGACGGTAAGGGTCAAGAGCTGCCGATGGATCGGTTGTCCGCCGGAGAACGACAGATGCTGGCAGTGTCGGTCCTCAGCGCTCTGATTAAAGAGCGGAAGGGACGCTTCCCTGTTGTCGTCGATACACCGCTTGCGCGTCTCGATCGACAACATCGAACTTCGCTGATCAAGCGATTCTTTGCCACGGTGTCGCATCAGGTGATCGTCCTGTCGACCGATGAAGAGGTGGAAGGCGCAGCCCACGACGCACTACGGCCGTATACCAGCAAGGAATACGTGCTCGAATTTGACGACGATCGCGGATGCACCCGTGTGCGTGATAGCGCAGCGCGTTCGGGCGAATTGGAGTTGGCATGAATGCCATAGAACGGGTAAAGCTGACCTCGGCAGCAAAAAATCAACTGATCGCACTTAAGCGACGCACTAACATCGAACATAACAACACCCTTTGTCGTCATGCTCTGTGTTTGTCCCTCGCCAACCCGTCGCTCCCGCCCCGCGAACAATTTAATTTCTCGGGGGGAATCGAGATCGATTGGCGAACGTTTACTGGTGGCAATGAAGCGCTCTACTACAATCTTCTTGTCACACGGTTATTGTGCGACGGTATTGATGTATCGCCTGACGCGTTGCGCGACGCCTTGCTTCACCATGTTCATCGTGGGCTGTCGTATCTAGCAAGTCGTCGGGAGGACGATTTGTTGGTGGAGTTGGCGCGCACGCTCGCGGTAACGGCATAACGAAACTAGGATGCGCCGTTTGCGCCAGCCGACGTAGTAGCTGCATGGGGTGCCCGACGAGATCGCGACGGACGCGACGTTCCTGCGGGGTCGTCGACATCTGCCGATAATTAGCCGCTTGCGCCCATTTCTTTGACCGAGCGAGGCGACTTCCCCCATATCTGCGAAGCTATGGTCCTCGGCACCATTCGAACGAGACGCAATGGATCGTGTTCGTGACAAGTCACACGCAAGTTTGTCGGCGTCGGGGCGCCATTGCCATACGCGGGCGCAACCGTTAGCTCGCTGGTTTCCGAAGTCCGGTCACAGCCTGCGAGATGCTCGCACTTCTTCTGAGTCGCCAGTACGCGGACGACCCAAAACGGTTGCGGAAGAGACGGAAACAAGTGTCGATGTCCCTGCGACGTGCGTACGCGTCCCTCTTCATCGTAAAGAGAAACGGAGGCTCCCTTGTGTCGGTTACACCAACCGCACGCGAGTCTCAAGTTTTCAATACTATCGGTGCCGCCCCGCGAAAAAGGATGTTTATGGTCGATTTCGATCGCAACGTCGCTCGGTGTTAGTCCAATAGGCTTCATTGCATCCACGAACTCTGGCAACAGAAGCCGTTCAGAGGCGTTCCTATGCAGAAATCGTTCAATAGCCCTATCCGAAAATGGGTACCCGCAAACCCAACACCGAGGACAGTCGCCAGCAAGCTCGAGTAGTAGCAGCCGACTTTCGCGGTCAATCAACGCCCTGTCTCTATTAGACCTTAGCAACAGCACGGACTCGAGAACTTTGTTTGCCACCAACTTCGCCAACTCCACTCGCTCGTCCTTCGTGAGCGCTTGGAATGCGCTGTTTACGGCTTCCAAGGTGTCAAAGAAGATATGAGCATATCCCCGATCCGACTCTACATAACGCAGAGGATCGACAATTCCCTGAATAAACCATTGTGCCCACTGCTGATGTGCGTCGCCGCGAATCAACGCCTCTCTCCGTCCAAAAAGGGTATTTGGCGGAGAGAGGCCCGCGACGGATCGCAGCATATTCGCATCCCATCGCTTGGTGGCGTCTAACGGAAGGGCCGCACCAATAAAACCGAACAGATCCATTTTTAATGGCTAATCAAGAACAGCGGTCCTAAAGTTACGCTTATCGGGTAACTGTGCGGGGTTCTTTCGATACTCAGACCATAAAGCCGCCCATTGCTTTCGAATGCCCGGATTGTCTTTTTTGATACCGCTCAGGTTCCAATCACGATCAAAATATGCGCGATTGACCGCGTCGAGCCAGTCATCCACGAGGCTCGCCACTTCAGACGCGTCCTTTATGCGCGTCCGCGTAGTAACGAGATATTCGAAAAAATCCGCCGCCAGAATCGTCAAGGAGATCTTATTAAATAGGTTAGACTCACGCGGGCGCCCCCAATAGTTCCATCTATCAGGATTGCTTGTATCACCAAATTCATCGCGTATCTTTGCAAAGAAGACGATGAACACATCTCGCCAAGGGCCATCAAGCTTTGACCAATACTCAAATCGAGTTTGACAGCCGAATGACTCATATGAATCAGTTATAGGGCTATCATCGAGGAAACGCTTTCGCCAAGCGTCGGCGAAATCAGTTTTTTGGTGGAACAATCGACCACCCGATAAATCCTTAAACACAGAGATAATCGACGCAAAGACATTCCACTGAAGAAGATCTTTTTGATCACTTGCCAATCCGCGCTCAACCAACCCACAGAACGGACTAGACTTATGCCTCGCGAGGTAAGTTATCGCTTGCGACTCTTCTAGTTCGATCGCCGCATCTTTTAACCGGGTGGCCACACGTCCGAGTTCGTCATTCGACAACGTTGTCGACACAATGGTGCCCAGCAGGGCGCGCCCGATAGGAGTCGCCTTCTGGTTGACCACTACAAATTGGAAAACTTGTTCAGCTGGATCGTCGGTTAGCAGAAGAGAGACACTTAACTTCCGAGATTCACGCAGTAGTAAAGAGTTTTCCACATCCTCGGCGTTTTCACCACCTCCGATTCGTGATTCGATTTCTGCCTGCAGGTCCGGCTGCAACAGTCGGTCGCGTGCAGCAGCGTTTGCGCCGCGAAGCCGATGCTGTCCGTCCACTAGAACGACTGGGCATAGATAGCTTGTTAATGCGTCGCGGGAAAATCCGATGAACTCATCTTGATCTATCGGATCTGGAATTTGCTTTGCGATCTCGTGCCTTGCCGCCACATCCTCCCAGAAATCGAAGATGTGTGACTCTTCGAATAAGACTGCACCTACATCAGAGGATGAATTTGTCTCAGCGGCGACTTCGCCGTCTGCGTCCACATGATCGACCTCGAGGTCGGCGATATCACCACTGATATGGCCGTCAATTCGCGCTTGATCTTTTAGTGTTGCGATGAGCTCCTTCGATGGCATGCGGCCAGCCAGTTCCGGCACTCGACCTTCGATATAGTCTCGAACTTTCCCCAAGATTTCCTGGAACGACCATGTGGCGAAATCAGGAACGTTGATTTCAAGGAAACCAAAGCCGTTCGTCTCCCCATCGGGCTCTGAAGCGGGGATGAATTTGCACTGCGAAGGATCGCTCAATCGCGACGCACATAGCAGAGGATTTTGGACGACATTTTCAGAGTCTTGAAAAAACTTTTTCAGCGCGGCGATTCGCTTGCTGTTCTGCTCCCGCTGAAAGCCCACGGATTCCTGCGATACCCCGAAGCGCTTCTTTTGAGGTACGCCCGCCCATGCCTCTATCTCCGCGGCTGGAGCGGAGAACACAATTAGTGGCTTCACGCCGGAGCCCTGCACAGTCATCAGTGCAGGGTATCGGTAACGTCGCATCATTGATGAGCCCCTCGCAAATCTCAAGCCGTTCCAGGTCAGCAACGTCCGCTGGACGTATCTGGAGCCCCCCGATCGCCTACAACAGGGCGTCGCTGATCCACGTGTGGACAGTCGCGCGGTGCCGCCGCTCTGCGGCACCGCTTCAGTCGGCTTGCTCTCTGAAGTATGACTGTCCGTTAATTATGTACTACAACGTCCGCTTCCCAGACCCTCCGGTGCATCACACCATGGTAGGCCAGTCGCACTAACTAGTGTTCTACAGTCGCAAAACTGTGTCGCCAGTCGCAATTACTCTGTCACTTTACGCGTCTACAACACCCTCAAACATCAATATTCCCCGCCCGCAACGCATTCGACTCGATAAACGCCCGCCGCGGCTCGACCTCATCGCCCATGAGCGTGGTAAAGATCCCATCGGCCGCAATCGCGTCCTCGATCTGCACGCGCAGCAACCGCCGCACGGTCGGGTCCATCGTCGTTTCCCAGAGTTGCTCCGGGTTCATCTCGCCGAGCCCCTTATACCGCTGCTTCGAGACATTGCGCTCGGCATCGGCAATGAGCCACCGCATCGCGGACTTGAAGTCGCCCACGGCCATGCTGCGCTCCCCGCGCTTGATCACGGCACCGGCCCCGATCAACCCCTTGAACGTATTGGCGGTATTGAGCAGCTGCTGATAATCGGCGGTGAGCAAAAACTCCTCGTCGATCACGGACACCTTCACGTTGCCATGATGGCGCCGCTCCACACGCAGCGACCGCAGCTCGCGCGCCGCGTCGTACTGCGGATACACCGACACTTCAGGCTTCAACGGATCGCTGCGCAGCGCCGTCTCCAGCGCCTGCGCCGTGGCCGCCGCCCCAGCCTCGCTCGACAGATCGATCGCCACGCCATCCATCACCGCCTCGAGCGAGCTCGCGTCGTAAAGCCGGCTGAGCCGCTCCACCACCCCCTGCGCGAGCAGATACGAACGCGCCAGCTCACCAAGCGCATCACCGGCGATCGGCGCCGCCCCTTCGCTCGGCATCAACTCGGAGCCCTGCAACGCAAGCCGCAGCATATGCGCATTGAGCTCGGCGCCATCCTTCAGATAACGCTCGTCCTTGCCCGCCTTCACCTTGTAAAGCGGCGGCTGCGCAATGTAGATGTACCCGCGCTCGATCATCTCCGGCATCTGCCGATAGAAAAACGTCAACAGCAGCGTACGAATGTGCGCGCCGTCCACGTCCGCATCGGTCATGATGATGATGCGGTGATAACGCAGCTTCTCGATGTTGTAATCTTCCTTGCCGATACCGCAGCCAAGCGCCGTAATCAACGTCACGATCTGCTCGGAAGAAAGCAGCTTGTCGTAGCGTGCCTTCTCCACATTCAGTACCTTGCCGCGCAGCGGCAAGATCGCCTGGAACTTACGGTCGCGCCCCTGCTTCGCCGAGCCGCCCGCCGAGTCGCCCTCCACGATATAGATCTCGGACTTCGCCGGATCCTTCTCCTGGCAATCGGCCAGCTTGCCCGGCAGGCCCACGCCGTCGAGCACACCCTTGCGCCGCGTCATCTCGCGCGCCTTGCGGGCCGCGTCGCGCGCGCGCGCCGCATCCACGATCTTGCTGCAGATGATCTTCGCGTCGTTCGGCGTCTCGAGCAAAAACTCCTCGAGTGCCTTCGCCACGATTTCCTCCACCGGCGCCCGCACTTCCGACGAAACGAGCTTGTCCTTCGTCTGCGAACTGAACTTCGGCTCGGGCACCTTCACCGACAGCACGCACGACAACCCTTCGCGCATGTCGTCGCCCGACGTCTCCACCTTCGCCTTCTTCGCGATCTCGTGATCACCAATGTACTTGTTGATGACGCGCGTCATCGCCGCGCGCAAGCCGGTCAAGTGCGTGCCGCCGTCGCGCTGCGGAATGTTGTTCGTGAAGCAGAGCACGCTCTCGTTGTAGCTGTCGTTCCACTGCATCGCCACTTCCACGCCCACGCCCTCTTTCTCGGCATTGACGTGGAAAATCGTCGGATGCAGCACGGTCTTCGTCCGGTTGATGAATTCGACGAAACCCTTCACGCCGCCCGCAAGCGCGTAATCGTCTTCCTTGCCCGAACGCTGGTCGGTCAGGCGGATGCGCACGCCATTATTCAGGAACGACAGCTCGCGAATGCGCTTCGACAAAATGTCGTAGTGATACTCGACATTGCCGAAAATCGTTTCGTCGGCCATGAAGTGCACTTCGGTGCCGCGCTTTTCCGTTTCGCCGAGGTACTGCATCGGCGAGACCTGCTCGCCGTCCGCTTCCTCGATCACGCGGTTTTGCACCACGCCGCGATGAAACTCCATGAAATACTTCTTGCCGTCGCGCCGCACCGTCAGGCGCAACCACTTCGAAAGCGCGTTCACGCACGACACGCCCACGCCGTGCAAACCGCCCGACACCTTGTAGCTGTTCTGATCGAACTTGCCGCCCGCGTGCAGCTCGGTCATCACGATCTCGGCCGCGCTGCGCTTCGGCTCGTGTTTGTCGTCGCGCTTGATGCCGGTCGGAATGCCGCGGCCGTTATCCGTTACCGATATGGAATTGTCGGCGTGAATGATGACCTGAATCTCGTTGCAATAGCCAGCCAATGCCTCGTCGATGGAATTGTCGAGCACTTCGAATACGAGGTGATGCAGACCGGTGCCGTCCGACGTGTCGCCGATGTACATCCCGGGCCGCTTGCGCACCGCCTCCAGACCCTCGAGGATCTGAATAGACGAGGCGCCATAGCTGTTGTCGGGCTGCGTGTTGTGCTGTTCACTCATGGATAGGTTCCGGTTCTGCATCTACTGCTGGTACCGCTGACGAATATTCAGGCCCACCAAAGAAACGCCAAAGGGGCGCTGCGCCCCTTGGTCCTGGTCTCTTTTCCGTGCCTCGGATCAAATGCGCATCGGCATGACCACGTACTTGAAATCCTCGTTCTCGGGGATCGTGATGAGCGCGCTCGAGCTCGCGTCCGCCACGCTCACCTGCAACATGTCCACTTTCAGGTTCGCAAGAACGTCGAGCAGATAGGTCACATTGAAACCCATGTCGATCGTGTCGCCCTGGTAGGCAATCTCGAGCTCTTCCTGGGCCTCTTCCTGATCGGCGTTCGTCGACATGATCTTGAGCTGGCCCGGCTCGATCACGCAGCGCACGCCCTTGAACTTGTCCGACGTCAGAATCGCCGCGCGTTGCAGCGAGCGCTGCAGTTCGTCGCGCCCGATCACGAACGTGTTCTTGTGAGCCTTCGGAATCACGCGCTGGAAGTCGGGGAACTTGCCCTCCACGAGCTTCGAAACGAGTTCGACCTGGCCGAACGTGAACTTCACCTGCGTGGAGGCAATGTCGATCTTCAACGTATCGTCGATGTCCTCCAGCAGGCGCTGCAGCTCGAGAATCGTCTTGCGCGGGATGATCACTTCCTGGCGCGGGAATTCGCCGTCGATCTTCATCGACGAAAACGCGAGACGGTGCCCGTCCGTCGCCACCGCCATCAGCTTCGAGCCGTCCACCACGAGCAGCATGCCGTTCAGGTAGTAGCGGATGTCCTGCTGCGCCATCGCGAAATGCACCATGCCCAGCAATTGGCGGAAAGTCTTTTGCGGCACGGAAAGGCTCGCGCCGTAATCCTTCGCCTGAGCAACGGTCGGAAATTCGTCCGCCGCGAGCGTCTGCAGCGCGAACCGGCTCTTGCCGGACTGCACCGTCAGCCGCTTGTCGGACAGCGTCAGGCTTACCTGGCCATCCGGCATCGCGCGCAGAATGTCGAGCAGCTTGCGCGCCGCCACCGTTGTCGCCACCGACTCGCCGCCCACGCCGAAATCGGCCCGCGTCGTGATCTGCAGCTCGAGGTCCGTCGACAGGAACGACACGTCCGGGCCGTTCTTGGTAATGAGCAGATTCGCGAGGATCGGCAACGTATGGCGACGTTCGACGATGCCGCTCACAGTTTGCAGCGGCCTCAAGAGGTTGTCTCGTTCGGTCTTGACCAGTTGCATAGGGTTCCTTCGTTGATGTGGCGGCGTTTCGCCGCCTCGCCCGGCAGATTCGTCGACAAAAAGCCGACGCCCCGCGTTTCTTCCGCGCTTGGTGCTTGAGCCCCGCACTTTCATGCCGCCCGCGCAGCCAGGGCGGCCAAACCGTTATTGTGCCTCAAAAAGAAACTGATTCCGGGAAAACGGGGGGCGGTCGGAACGACGCGCCGGCCAAGCCGCTCAGCCCTTCAGCGTCTGCTCGAGCACGTGCAACTCGTGGTTCAGTTGCGCATCCTTGCCGCGCTCGTCGGCGATCTTGCGCACCGCGTGCAGCACCGTCGTATGGTCGCGCCCGCCGAAGAGCTCGCCGATCTCGGGCAGGCTCTTTTGCGTCAGTTCCTTGGCCAGGTACATCGCAATCTGCCGCGGCCGCGCAATATTCGCCGGGCGCTTCTTCGAGTACATGTCGGCGACCTTGATGTTGTAGAAGTCGGCGACCGTCTTTTGGATGTTCTCGACGGAAATCTGGCGGTTCTGGACGGTCAGGAGGTCCTTGAGCGCCTCCTTCGTCAGCTCGATCGAGATCTCGCGGCCATGGAACTTCGAGTAAGCCAGGATCTTGCGCAGCGCCCCCTCGAGCTCGCGCACGTTCGAGCGCAAATGCTTGGCCACGAAAAACGCCACATCCTCGGATAGGCTCACCCCCTCGGATTGCGCCTTGCGCATCAGGATCGCCACGCGCATCTCGAGCTCGGGCGGCTCGATCGCGACGGTCAGGCCCGAATCGAAGCGCGAAATCAGGCGGTCGTCGATGCCCGAAATTTCCTTCGGATAGGTGTCGCTCGTGATGATGACCTGCGCCTTGTTCGCCACCAGCGCCTCGAACGCATAGAAGAACTCCTCCTGCGTGCGGGACTTGCCGGAGAAGAACTGGATGTCGTCGATGAGCAGCAGATCGAGCGAGTGGTAATAGCGCTTGAAGTCGTCGAACGCCTTGCGCTGATACGCCTTGACGACGTCGGAGACGTATTGCTCGGCGTGAATGTAGCGGATGCGCGCGCCGGCCTTGTCCTGCAGCAGCTGGTTGCCGATCGCGTGAATCAGGTGCGTCTTGCCGAGGCCCACGCCGCCGTACAGAAAAAGCGGGTTGTACGAGATGCCCGGGTTGTCGGCCACCTGGATCGCCGCGGCGCGCGCGAGCTGATTCGCCTTACCCGTCACGAAGTTCTCGAACGTCAACACGGGGTTGAGCTTCGAGCGTTCGTACATCGAATCGGTTTCGGGGTTCGCCTGCGCGGGCGTACCCGGGCGCCAGGTGCGCCGCGCGGCGGCCGCCTCGCTTGCATCCACACTCGGCAAGTCGATGTCGGCCGCATCGTCGGCCGCCTGGGCAGCCGAAGGCTGCAAGCCAGCCATCGCGCGCTCGCCCCCACGCCCCGCCGGAGCGGATTCGGGCAGCGCGGCAGCCACCGATGCCGGTATGCGCGGCAGCGGCACAGACGACGCGCCCATCGGCGCGCGCATGCCCATCTTCGGGTCGAGCACGAACTGAACTTCGACGGGCGCCTGCCAAAAATCGCGGGCGAGATCGGAGATGCGGCCCGAAAACTGGCTCTTGACCCAATCGAGCTTGAAGCGGTTCGGCGCGGCGATCGACAGCGTGTTCGCGGCGGCGTCGAAGGCGACCGGGGCCAACGGTTTGATCCACGTCACGTACTGCTGGGGCGTCAATTCGCGCTCCAACAATGCGGAACAGTGTTGCCAGAATTCGTTCATCAAAGGTGACGTCGTTTTTTAGTGCACCGCGACTCGCCGCCGCCTCGACGACAGATCGGGCGAGCGCGAACGCTCCCCGCTCCTGCCGACAAGCGGCAAGGCGCGACGAAGCCCCGGGTCCGGACGGACGAGATCAGCCACAACTCCTTTCGCGACAAGCACTTGCAGCGAATGGACGAGCTGAGAGCGGCGTGCTGGATTCTTGAGACAAGGCGAGATTCTACCGCCAAAACCGGTCGGCCAGGAAGTTATCCACAGGGCCGGATCGAGCACCGGGTGCGCGGCGTCCGCGCCCGGTGCGCGCCGGCTCCCCGCTTCGACGAACACCTAACGTATTGACGACCAAGAGAAAACCGGTTTAAATAGCGGGTTCCCGCGAAAGCGTAAACAAATTTTCGACCTCGTCGACTGTCTTCGGCCCGATCCGCAGGCATCAGCGTACGCGGTCCACTTGTCCAGTGAGAACGACATGAAACGTACCTACCAGCCTTCCGTGACGCGCCGCAAGCGCACCCATGGCTTCCGCGTCCGCATGAAGACCGCGGGTGGCCGCAAAGTCATCAACGCACGCCGCGCGAAGGGCCGCAAGCGTCTGGCCGTCTGACGCGCTGACGTAGCGTCGATCTAACGTCCAGCGCGATGATGCGCGTCGTGTCCGATGCCCCGCGGCAACGCCGGGCGGCTCGCACGTCGCCATCGGGCCCAGTCCGTTGCGAGCGCAAGCCGCCTTTCCCAAAGCCGCGAGGCTCCTCAAAACGGATGAGTTTTCATCCGTTTTTCGTTTACGTCCGTGGCGCCGCTCGGCCCATTTTGTCGTTTACGCGCGGCCAACCGGCAACGAAGCACGCCTCGGGCTCGTCATCGGCAAGAAGTTCGCGCCGCGCGCGGCCTCGCGCAATCTCGTGCGGCGTATCGCGCGTGAGGCGTTTCGCCTTCGGCGGGCCGATTTCGGCGGCTGGGACATTCTGCTGCGCCTGACCACGCGTTTCGACAAGGCCGCGTTCTCGAGCGCCTCGTCACCGCCGCTCAAGGCCCTGTGCCGAAGCGAGATCGAGGCATTGCTCGACAAGGTCGCGCGCGAGATCGCCCGTCGCGAGGCGGCGAGCGCGCAGCACGCCGCGCCCGGCAATGCGGGCGGGGATTGAAGTTCGGGGTGGCTTCGCCACTTGATGGCATGCAAACGGTACTGATCGCATTGCTGCGCTTCTACAAGATTGCCGTGAGCCCTCTGCTCGGCAGCCGGTGCCGTTTTTATCCCTCCTGTTCTGATTACGCACGCGAGGCAATCCAGTATCATGGCGCCGCGCGCGGCAGTTACCTCGCGTTCAAGCGCGTGTGCCGCTGTCATCCCTTTTCCGCGGGCGGGGTCGATCTCGTTCCACCCGCTCCCTCGAAAAAGCGCTGAAGCGCCGCTTTATCGACTCTGAGACCACGCATGGATATCAAACGCACCGTCCTATGGGCGATCTTCTTCGTGTCAGCGATCATGCTGTTCGACAACTGGCAGCGCGAGCACGGTCGCCCGTCGATGTTCTTCCCGAACCCGGAGGCCACGCGCCCGGCCGCGGGCACCGCGCCCGGTTCGTCGGCGTCGGCATCGCAGGCCGGCGCGAGCGCGGCGCCCTCGGCGGCCGCCTCGGCACCGGGCGCAGCGGGCGGGCAGCCGCAGGCAGCAGCCCAACTGATCGACTTCAGCACGGACGTCTATAAAGGCCAGATCGACACGCGCGGCGGCACGCTCGAGAAGCTCACGCTCACGCGCAACAGCGATCCGAAGCAGGCCGACCTCAACGTCACGCTCTTCGACCGCACCGCGAATCACACGTATCTCGCGCGCACGGGCCTCGTAGGCGGCGACTTCCCGAACCACAACGACGTCTTCACCGTCGTGCAGGGCCCGCGTTCGCTTTCGGGCGACGCGAAGTCGTTTCAAATCAGCCTCGAATCGCCCGTCAAGGGCGGCGTAAAGGTCGTCAAGACCTACACGTTCACGCGCGACAGCTATGTGATCGGTGTCGATACGAAGATTCAAAACGTGGGCACGGCCCCCGTCACGCCGAGCGTCTACATGGAACTCGTGCGCGACAGCGAGCCCGTGGAAACGCCGCGTTTCTCGCACACGTTCATCGGCCCGGCTGTCTATACGAACGAGCATCACTTCCAGAAGATCTCGTTCAGCGACATCGACAAGAAGAAGGAAGAGTACGCACCGAGCGCGGATAACGGCTGGATCGCAATGGTGCAGCACTACTTCGCGACGGCCTGGATTCCGCAGCAAGGCGTGAAGCGCGACATCTACGTCGAGAAGATCGACCCGACGCTCTACCGTGTCGGCATGCGCGAGCCGCTTGCATCGATTGCGCCGGGGCAGACCGTGGACGTTTCCGCCCGGCTTTTCGCCGGCCCCGAAGAGGAACGCGTGCTCGAGGGCATCGCGCCGGGCCTGGACCTCGTGAAAGACTACGGATGGGTGACGATCATCGCGAAGCCGCTTTTCTGGCTGCTCGAGAAGATCAACGGCGTGGTCGGCAACTGGGGTTGGGCGATCGTGCTGCTCACGCTGCTCATCAAGGCCGTGTTCTTCCCGCTGTCGGCAGCGAGCTACAAGTCGATGGCGCGCATGAAGGAAATCACGCCGCGCATGCAGGCGCTGCGCGAGCGCTTCAAGGGCGATCCGCAGAAGATGAACGCGGCACTGATGGAGCTCTACAAGACCGAGAAGGTGAACCCGTTCGGCGGCTGTCTGCCGATCGTGATTCAGATTCCGGTGTTCATTTCGCTGTACTGGGTGCTGCTCTCGTCGGTGGAAATGCGCGGCGCGCCGTGGGTGCTCTGGATTCACGACCTGTCGCAGCAGGACCCGTACTACATCCTGCCCGTGCTGATGGCCGTGTCGATGTTCGTGCAGACCAAGCTGAACCCCACGCCGCCCGATCCCGTGCAGGCGAAGATGATGATGTTCATGCCGATCGCCTTCTCGGTCATGTTCTTCTTCTTCCCCTCGGGCCTGGTGCTCTACTACGTCGTGAACAACGTGCTGTCCATCGCGCAGCAGTACTACATCACGCGCATGATGGGCGCACAGAAGAAAGCGGCCTGACGGCCGCCCGCCCAGGCCCGGCTGCCTTCACGGCCGGCCGGGTCCGGCGCCTGAACAAAAAACGCCCTGCCGGGCGTTTTTTTTCGGGCGTACGAGCGAAAGGCGCCGATCCTATCGGCCTGCTGCCTCGAACTTATTGATCCGCCTTGTCGCCGTAGAACTGCGAAACGAGTTCCTGCACCAGATAGCGGTGATGCGGAGAAAGCGCCTCGATCTTCGATGCCAACTCGATCGTCTCGGGCGTCAGTGGATATTTTTCGTCGCGCGGCAGCGGCTTCGGCGTCGTACGCGCGGCGGCATTCGGCGGCGGGCCATAGTGGAGCCAGTGCAGGTCTACGCGCAGCCATTCGGCCAGCGTCTGCAGTTTGTCGGCGGTGGGAATCGTGCGCCCGGTCAGCCACTTGTGGGCGGTCTGCGGAGAAATCGGGTGCTCGCCGCGATGGCGCAAGTTGAAGTGCAACGCGAGCTGCGTCCCGCCCGTCACTTTTTCGGGGCTGCGCTGCAACGCGAACTTGAGGCGCTCGGAGAACGCCGCTTTTTCTTCAGCGGTTGGCATCGCAAAATTGTGCAGTCGAGCCGCCCCCAAGGAGACAACCAGTCAGGACAGGTTTAGCCCGTCCGGGCGGCCCTTTAGCCGAAATACGCGCCGCGAGCGCAAGCAGCCATGCGCCTTACCTGCCGGAGAGCCCCACGGGCAAAAGGCCGCAGCCCCTTGCAGGTTGCCGCTGCTCCCCTCGTCCGAACAATACACTATCCCAACTAAGATAAATCGGATTTGTGCTAAGCGCTGGACGGCACGCGCCGCGGGCGGCGGCGAGGCGTCGGAGGCGGCGCGCTACAATGCGGGGCGCACCCGCCGCTCGAGTCATTCGTGCGAACGTTCAACCCGCTTTTGCCTTCCTGCCATGCTTGCCGCCGACTCCGATCCAATCGTTGCCATTGCCACTGCGCCCGGTCGCGGAGGTATCGGCGTCGTGCGCATCTCGTGCGGCCGCGGTGCCGAAAAAGCCGCGGCGACACTGATGCAGGCACTGTGCGGCCAGGCGCTCACGCCGCGTCATGCGAGCTATCTCCCTTTTCTCGACGCCGGCGGTAATGCGCTCGATCGGGGCATTGCGCTCTACTTTCCGGCGCCGCACTCCTATACCGGCGAGCATGTCGTCGAATTGCAGGGGCACGGTGGTCCGGTCGTGCTGCAGCTCGTGCTCCAGCGCTGCATCGAGGCCGGCGCCTCGTTCGGCCTGCGGCTTGCCGAGCCCGGCGAGTTCACACGCCGGGCCTTCCTGAACGACAAGCTCGATCTGGCGCAGGCCGAGGCGGTGGCCGACCTCATCGAAGCGAGCACCGAGGCGGCCGCGCGCTCGGCCGGACGCTCGCTTGAAGGCGCGTTCTCGCGCGACATTCATGCACTCGTCGATGAAGTCATTTCGCTGCGTATGCTCGTGGAAGCGACGCTCGACTTCCCCGAGGAGGAAATCGATTTTCTGGAGGCGGCCGATGCGCGCGGCAAGCTCGTTCGCATCCGCGAGCGGCTCGATGGCGTGCTCGGCGACGCGAGACAGGGAGCGTTGCTGCGCGAGGGGCTGTCGGTCGTAATGGCCGGGCAGCCGAACGTGGGCAAGTCTTCCCTGCTCAATGCGCTGGCCGGGGCGGAACTCGCCATCGTGACGCCGATCGCGGGCACCACGCGCGACAAAGTGGCGCAGACCATCCAGATCGAAGGCATTCCGCTGCATATCATCGATACGGCCGGCCTGCGCGAGACGGAGGACGAAGTCGAGAAGATCGGCATCGCGCGTACCTGGAGCGAGATCGAAAAGGCCGACGTCGTGCTGCATTTGCTCGATGCGCGCACGGGCGTCACGCCTGACGACGAGGTGATCGCCGCGCGGTTCCCGCTGGGCGTGCCCGTCGTGCGCGTGCTCAACAAGACGGATTTGACGGGAGCGGCGCCGGAAGTGAGTCGATTGGCCGCCGCACGCGGCGACAGCGAGCTTTGCGAGGTTCGGCTCTCTGCGAAGAAAAGCGAAGGGATCGGCTTGCTGCGCGCCGAGCTGCTGCGCATCGCCGGCTGGCAGGCGGGCACGGAAAGCGTTTATCTCGCGCGCGAAAGACATCTGACGGCGTTGCGCGCGGCGCAGGATCATCTCGAACTCGCCGCCGAGCATGCGCAGGCGGGCAACCAGTTGCTCGATTTGTTCGCCGAGGAACTGCGGCTCGCGCAGGATGCGCTCAATTCGATTACTGGCGAATTCACGTCCGATGATCTGCTCGGCGTGATTTTCAGCCGGTTTTGTATCGGGAAGTAGCGCTCGCGCAATGCCGCGAGAGGTCGGCCGGATCGGTATCCCGGTGGCGAGCGCTCTGTATGCACTATCAGAACCGTACAGGCCACACGAACGTCAGCTCGGATTTCGGGGGTGTCATGAATGGATTGATACAGGCGGCCAGACGGCGCGCGCCGGCGGCGATCGTCGCGCTTGCTTGTGTGCTCATCACAGCAAACGCTCAGGCACGCACGCCGCCCGCAACGGGCACCTGGGAACAGCCCGACGAAAGCGACCTCACCTCGCACGGACACTACCTCAATCGGGACGGCCAGGACGTGCATTCGCCATCGAAAACAAAGGACAACAAGGCCCCGCCCGGTGCGACGGCCCGCTGTCGCGACGGCAGCTACAGTTTCAGCCGCCATCGTTCGGGCACCTGCTCCCGGCACGGCGGCGTCGCCGAGTGGGAATAAGCGAACCGCCGCCACATGCGCCGCGGTGGCACCCTCGCTCCGAGTCGAGGGAGAGTGGGAAGCCCTTCCGCGGCGGCGGCTGAACGGTCGATCGTCGCTTGATTGCGGCACCGAGGTCGGATGGACCGCCCAAAGCGCCCCGCCTTTACAGACCGCCCAGCGGCGTCTACCGCCGCGCCGCCGGCCATCGGAGGATCCACTCTCGAAACGCCGCCACCTTGGCGCGATCCTGCGTGCCCTCGGGGCACACGAGGTAATAAGCAAGCTCTTCGATATACGTGGCTGCCACGAGCCGTACCAATCGCCGGCTCGCCATTTCCTCGTCGACGAGCGCGGCCGGCAAGAGCCCCGCGCCCTGCCCCGACAGCACCGCTTTCAACAGCAAACCCGCATCGTCGAACGAAGGGCCGCGCGGGGGCCCCACTTCATCGACACCATTGCGCTCGAACCAAAGGCTCCAGGCCTTGCGATCCGCATCGTGCACGTGCGGCCACCGCGCGAGATCGGCTGGCCCCGCGGGCAACCCGAAACGTTCGACGAGCCCTGGCGCCGCAGCCGCCACCATCTCCACCGTCAACACCCGGTCGCAGCGCATGCCCGAATAGCGGCCAAGGCCATGGCGAATCGCCACATCCACACCGCTACGCGAGAAATCCACCAACGAAGTCCCCGTGACGATCCGCAAATCGAGGTCCGGATGCGCTTGCTGAAACGTCGCCATGCGCGGAACCAGCCACGCCGATGCAAAAAACGGCGTGACACTGACCGTCAACACGCCGTCGTCCGCCGTCTCCATCACGCGCCGCGATGCTTCGGCAATCTGACGAAACGCATTGCGGATCGACGGAAGATATTCGCGCCCCGCGCGCGTCAGATAAATGCCCCGTTTCTCGCGCTCGAACAACCGCACGCCAAGGTGCTGCTCGAGCGCCTTGATCATCTGGCTGACAGCGCCGGGCGTCACGCAGAGCTCCTCGGCCGCCAGCTTCACCGACAGGTGCCGTGCCGCGGACTCGAATGCCTTCAACGCGTTCAATGGCGGAATTCGACGAGTACTCATTTAGTTTTTCTAAACCAAATCAGGCAGATTTTCTCGGTTGCCCCGGCCGCATCACGGTTGGATTATAGGGACTTCAGCGCGTGTCCGTGCATCGCGACACCGCTGTCACTTAAAGAGTTTAGCTAATGCATAGGCACAGCAGGTGCCCGTGCCGGAGAAAGCCGAATGACGCCCCATTCCGACGATTGGGCCTACATGGGCCTCACCGGGATCGCAGCCTTGATCAAGACCCGGCGCTGTCCTCGCGCCAAGTGGTGCAGTCACAGCTTCAACGCATCGCTGCCCTCGATGGTGCGCTTCACAGCTACGCGCAAGTGCCGGAAAGCAGCCGGCAGCACGTCACCCGCCTCACCCATCATCGGATGGCCGTGCGCCCTTTCAATCCGCGCTCATCGCGCGAACACCGGGAGTTCATCATGACTACCGTGACTGCCGAGCGAAAGCTTTTCCATGGGTGGGTCGTCGTTGCCGCCGCTTTCGCCGTTACCTTCATCGGATTCGGCTGCGCCTATACGTTCAGCTCGTTCGTCCAACCACTGCAAGCCGAGTTCGGCGCGTCGCGCGGCTCGGTCGCGCTCGTCTTCTCGATCGCGGGATTCCTTTACTTCGCGCTCGGTGCGGCCTCCGGCCCTCTGGCGGACCGGTGGGGAACCAAACGGCTCGCCGTGGCCGGGATGTTATTGGTGGGCGCTGGCTTCGCACTCGCCAGCCATGCGAACACGATCGCCGCGGTTTACGCCTTTTATGGCCTCGGGATCGGTCTGGGCGTCGGGACGGCATTCGTGCCGACCGTCGGCGTCGTGCAACGCTGGTTCGTCAGGCGGCGTGCGTTCGCGTCGGGGCTCGCCGTCAGCGGCATCGGTGTCGGCACCCTCGTCATGCCACCGCTCGCGACCTGGCTGATCGCACGCTTCGGCTGGCGCGAGACCTATCTCCTGCTGGGCATCGTGGCCGCGGCCATCGGAACGGGCATGGCGCTGCTGCTGGAAGACGATCCGCGCCGCCGGGGCCTGCTGCCCGATGGCGACGCCCCCGATTCGGATCAGGCATCGGCGCCCCCGACTTCAGGTGTGCCGCTCGCCCGAGCGTGGCGCAGCCCGCGGTTCATCGGCCTTTATGCGGCCTGCCTCGCCAGTTCGCTCGGCGTGTTCGTTCCGTTCGTGCACCTCGTGCCGTTCGCCATCGATCATCACGTGAGTGCCGCACGCGCCGTGCTGCTGTTCGGCGCCATCGGCGCTGGCAGCACGGCGGGCCGCGTCTTGCTCGGCAATGTCGCCGACCGTATCGGCCGGGATACGTTCCTGGTCGTCGTCTATGCCGGAATGGCGGTCACGCTCGCCATCTGGGCGGCGGCTGCGAGCTGGTGGATGCTGATGCTGTTCGCCCTGTCGTTCGGGCTTTTCTATGGCGGTTGGGTGGCCGTCCTGCCGGCGATCGTCGCCGATCACTTCGGCGGCCGCCACGTCGGCGCGATCATCGGCGCGCTTTCGACGAGCGTGGCGATCGGAACGCTCGTCGGCCCGAGCGCGGCTGGGTTCGCCTTCGACAAAACCCACAGCTATGTGCTGCCTGTGGCGCTCAGCGCGCTCGGCAACGCCGCCGCGGGCGCGATCGCGTTCGCGACGAACCGCCTTGGTCGAGCGCCGAATCGAGCGTTCTGGCAACCGAACTGAGCGCAGCGCCAACGCGCCAGCCTGTAAGCAAAGGAGTCCCGTCGGCCAGCCAGCGAGCCCTTGAACATCCACCTCTACAGGCAGGCGCCCCGCGTGCCTCGCCCACGTCGCACATCCCGCGCGGGCGGGGCTAACCACTTACGCGCAGTGAACCCCTCACGACGCCATCGGTTCGAGCCCGAGGTCGAACTGTTCAGCCGGCATCGGCCGGCCGAACAGATAACCCTGCGCCTTGCCGCAGCCGAGCGCGGCCAGCAATTCGGCTTCGCTGCGTGTCTCCACGCCCTCGGCCACGACGTCGAGCGAAAACGCATGCGCCATCGAGACGATCGCGGAAACGAGCGCGAGCTTGTGCGTATCGCCCTCGAGGCCGCGCACGAACGAGCGATCGATCTTGAGCGCACGTACGGGGAATTTGCCGAGATAACTAAGCCCGCAGTAGCCGGTGCCGAAATCGTCGATGGCGGCGGCCACGCCCATCTCCGCCAGCGCCTCCAGTGCCGCGCGCACCTGCGAGCCGTCTTCCAGCAGCAGACTCTCGGTGATTTCGAGCATGAGCCATTGCGGCTCGCAGCCGCTCACGGCCAGCGCCCGCTGCACGCTTTGTACGAGATCGCACGAGACGAATTGACGCGGCGACACGTTGACGGAAACGCGCAGCATGCTCCCGCCACGCGCATTCCAACGCGCGACCGTCCGGCAGGCCTGCTCGAGCACCCATTCGCCAATCGGGACGATCGCACCGTTTTCTTCAGCCAGATCGACGAACTCGTCGGGGCCGATGAGCCCCCGCTGCGGGTGTTTCCAGCGCAACAGCGCCTCCGCGCCGATGATGGCTCCCCCGGGCAAGGCAACGATAGGCTGAAAGAGCAGTGCGAACTCGTCGCGATCGAGCGCCCCATGCAGCGCCTTCGCGAGTTCCGCGCGCTCGTGGATCGCGCGCGCGGCCACGGGGTCGTGAAAGCGGAATTGATTGCCGCCCGCGCGCTTGGCCGACTCCAGTGCCGCGTCGGCCGCGCGAAACAATGCTTGCGCGTCGCCCCCGTCCACCGGCGCGCGCGCCACACCGATGCTCGCCGAAAGCCTGATCGTGTGGCCGTCGATGTCGAAGCCTTGCGAAAGCACGGCGGCAATCCGACCCGCGACGACGGTGAGGCCGGGGTCGTCCGCGTTCGCGACCACGACGAGCGCGAATTCGTCGGATGCAAGCCGCGCGAGCATGCCGACCGATGATGCGCATTGCAAAAGCGCCGCCGCCACCGCGCACAACACGCGGTCGCCGCTCGTATGTCCGCGGGCGTCGTTGATTTCCTTGAACTTGTCGAGATCGATCAGCAGAAGGCCGACTCGTCGGCCGTCCGCCTGGGCCTCGGCGAGGGCCGATTCGAGCCGCTCGTTGACGATGGCGCGGTTGGGCAGCCGCGTAAGCGGATCGCCGCCGCGCACGTCCACCGATTGCGATGCCGCGCCCGCCTTGCCCGGCCGTGCGATGCCTGCGGTAAGTGCGGCGGATACGGGCCGCGTCGCGTCGCCCTCGGGGGCGGCCGCCCGCGTGCGCCGTCGCCTGCGCCCCGCGCCGTAGCCTATGGCCGAACCCGCGCCCGCCGCGACGAGCGCCGTCAACGCCAAGCTCACGAAGTCAGCCATGTCGGATACGCGTCCCAAGTTGTTCGGCGGAATCCCGGCGCGTCTTTGTTGCCATCGTTATCTTTGCCGCCGGCCAGGCCGCACGATGCGGCGTACCCATGAATGGTAGAAGGTCACGGCGCACCCCGCTTCTGAAAAACGTGTCGGATATTCCTGAATCGCTGCTCCGCGCATGGTCTTTTGTGCGGCTGAAAATTCCACAAGTATGCCCCAGACAAATTTCCCCTTCCGAAATGAGGGCTGAGACAGTTCCGCCCATCGCGGTGAGTGTGCCAATCGCATCCCTCGTCAGCCCCGCGCCGCCGGGGCGTCCGACGCCAGCGCCGCGAGTTTTTCCCGCAGCACCGCGTGCAGCGCGCGCGTCGCTGGCCAGAACTGCTTGCGATGCGGACAAATCAGATTCAGCGGCGTCAGCTCGCCGAGCTGCTCGGGCAACAGCACCTCCAGGCGGCCGGCCCGCACGTCGGCGCACACGTCGAGCCAGGATTTGTAGGCGACGCCCTGCCCGTCCACGGCCCAGCGGCGAATAACGTCGGCATCGTCGCAAAAGAGCGATCCCGCCACCGCCACCACGCGGCGCGCGCCGTCCGCGGGGAACACCCATTTGTCGTAGACGCGCCCCGCCCGCTCGTACAGCAGGCAGCGGTGCCGCTTGAGGTCCTCGAGCGCCTGCGGCCGTCCGTGCCGCCCCAGGTATGCGGGCGAGGCCACGAGCACGCGGCGGTTGTCGACGAGCGGCAACGCCACGTAGCTCGCTTCATCGGCCACGCCGTAGCGAATCGCAATGTCCACGGGATCGCGGAACACGTCGGCCAGTTGGTCGGACAGAAAGAGCCGCACGGAAAGCCGCGGATGCGCCTCGCGAAACGCCGTGATCCAAGGCAGCAGCACGTTGCGGCCAAGATCAGACGGCGCCGCGATCTGCAGCAGCCCCTGCAGCGCATGCGCTTCGCCACGCAACCGCTCCCCGCCTTCGCGCAGCGTCGCAAGCACCTCCTCGGCGTAGGGCAGATATTGATCGCCCTCGGCCGTGAGGCGCAGGCTGCGTGTCGATCGCGCAAAAAGCCGCACGTCCAGCTCCCGCTCGAGCCGCTGAATCGCCGCACTGACCTGGCCCGGCAGCAAATCCGCTTCGCGCGCGGCATTCGAAAAACTCCCGAGCGCAGCCGTACGCACGAAAAGCATCAAGTCGTCCAGGCGGATCATTTTCATTTCCACAGTGAAAGTGCTGCCCTATTTTCGCTATTTTTCGACAAGCCTGTCCGGACGATCATTCGGCCTGCGAGAACCGCCGCCGTACGCGGCCCCTCTTCCAAAGGAAATCAGCATGAAGGCGATCGTCTATCAGCAGCACGAACTGCCCGTCGAAGATCCGCGTTCGCTTTACGAGACGGAGCTTGCCCAGCCTGTACCCGGGCCACGCGACCTGCTCGTGAAGATTCGCGCTATCGCCGTCAATCCCGTCGACACGAAAGTGCGCCGCTCGCCAACCGCCAGCCCGCGCGTGCTCGGCTGGGATGCGGTGGGCCGGGTCGAGGCCGTCGGCCGCGACGTGACGCGCTTCGCGCCCGGCGACGACGTCTATTACGCGGGCTCGATCGCGCGGCCCGGCGCCTATGCCGAATATGGCGTCGTGGACGAGCGCATCGCCGGCCACAAACCGAAATCGCTGGACGATGCCCGTGCGGCCGCGCTGCCGCTCACTTCGCTCACCGCCTGGGAGCTGCTCTTCGATCGACTTGGCGTGGAAGCCGGTGGCGGCGAGGGCGATGCGATCCTCATCGTCGGCGCCGCCGGCGGAGTCGGCTCGATGCTGACGCAACTCGCGCGGCAGCTCACGAAGCTGCGCGTAATCGGCACGGCCTCGCGCGACGAGACGCGGGCCTGGGTGCGCGAGCTCGGCGCCCACGACGTGATCGACCACAGCGGCGGATTGTCGCGCGGGCTGCAGCCACTGGGCCTGCCATCGGTCCGCTATGTCGCGAGCCTTACGCACACCGATCAGCACTACGGCGAGATCGTCGAAGCACTGGCGCCGCAAGGCCGTCTCGCCGTGATCGACGATCCGGCCGTGCTCGATGCGATGCCGCTCAAGCGCAAGTCGATTTCGCTGCACTGGGAGCTGATGTTCACGCGCGCCCTTTTCGAGACGCCCGATATGATCCGCCAGCACGACATTCTCGAGCGCGTGGCAGCACTGATCGACGCCGGGACGCTGCGCACGACCCTTGCCGAACACTTCGGCAGGATCGACGCAGACAACCTGCGCCGCGCGCACGCAGTGATCGAAAGCGGGCGCGCGCGCGGCAAGATCGTGCTCGAAGGATTATGACCGCGGGCGCGGCTCGGCCAGGCACTCGAGAACCAAAAACCAAAAACCAAAACCCGAAAGGACTTATATGAACCTCATCGACGCACTCCACACCCGCCACACCGCGAAGGCCTTCGATGCCGGCCGCGCCCTCGCTCGAACCGACGTCGAAGCCCTCTTGAGCACGCTGCACCTGAGCCCGTCTTCCGTGAACTCGCAGCCGTGGCACCACGTCGTCGCCTCGACGCCCGAGGGCCGCGCCCGAATCGCGAAGGCCACGCAGGGCACCTACAGCTACAACGAACCGAAGGTACGCGACGCATCTCACGTGATCGCCCTATGCGTGCGCGCGGATATGGACGAGCAACATCTGCGCGCAGTGCTCGAGCAGGAAGAGCGCGACGGGCGTTTCACGAAGGATGGCGCGAAAGCCGGGCAGGACAAGGCGCGCCGCTCGTATGTCGAATTGCACCGCTACGGCCAGCGCGACATTCAGCAATGGATGGAAAAGCAGGTCTACCTGGCACTGGGCGGCCTGCTCGTCGGCGCAGCGACGCTCGGCATCGAGGCCACCCCGATGGAAGGCTTCGACCAAGCCGCGCTCGACCACGAACTCGGCTTGCGCGAGCTCGGCTTCACGAGCGTCGTACTCGCCGCTTTCGGCCATCGCAGCGAACAGGACTTCAATGCCGCGCTGCCGAAATCCCGTCTTCCGCGCGAACAGGTATTCACCTTCATTTGAGAAAACGAGCGCACGAAATTCCGGATCGGCAAATAGGTATTACTAATACGACAGCTTTTTCGAGGAAATATTCTCCACACGACCCTAATGTTTGCTGAAAGCAGGCCGTAATCACCGTATATCCAAAGAGACGCGAGCCGCCGGACTCGCGTCCGTTCCCCAAAGGAGTCGTCGGTGAAGCTGTCTTTCTCGCAGAAGCTGTGGCTGCCGCTTTTGATCAGCCTCGTTTGTCTCGCCGCATTGGCCGTCACCGATGCATGGCGCACCCGCGCAATTCGCCTCGAAGAACGAAAAGCCGATCTCGTGCATGCAACCGAAGTGGCACTGAGCGTGGTTAAAACGTTCGCCGATCAAGCCGCCGCCGGCACGATCCCCCAGGACGAAGCGAAAACCAAAGCCCTCGAAGTCGTGCGTAACATGCGTTACGGCGGCTCCGGTTATTTCACGATCCTCGATTCGCAGCCCGTCGTGCTGATGCACCCGTTCAAGCCCGAGCTGCAGGGGCGCAACATGGCCGGATTCACGGACCCGAACGGCGTGCCGCTTTATCAGGACGTCGTAGCTCAAATCAAGCGCGACGGCCATGGCTTCACCACTTATTCGTTTTCGAAGCCGAATGCGGCGGGTGTCTTTCCGAAGCTGTCGTACAACGACAGCTATCGGCCGTGGGATTGGATCTTCATGACAGGCGTCTACATCGACGACATCGACGCCGCCTTTCGCACAGCGCTCTATCAAAGCATCGGCTGGCTCGCCGTGGCGGCCGCGCTGCTGAGCGCCGTGGTCGTCGCCATCAATCGCGGCATCAGGCGCACGCTCGGCGGCGAGCCCGCCTATGCCGCGCAGATCGCCGAGCGCATCGCCAACAACGACCTCGCCGTCACGGTCGACATTGCCGCGACAGATCGCCACAGCCTGCTTTATTCGATGAAACGCATGCAGGAGCAATTGGCCGGCACGATCCGCTCGATCAAGATATCGAGCGATTCGATCGCCACCGCCACGAGCCAGATCGCCTCGGGTAATCAGGACCTCTCGCAGCGTACCGAAGAGCAGGCGGCTTCGCTGCAGGAAACCGCAGCCAGCATGGAAGAGCTCACGTCCACCGTCAACCAGAATGCCGAAAACGCGCGGCAGGCGAGCCAGGTAGCCGCACAGGCCGTGCAGGTGGCCGAACGCGGCAGCACGATCGTGACGCAGGTCATCGATACGATGAGCGGCATCAACGCGAGTTCGGACCGGATCGCCGATATCGTCGGCATGATCGAAAGTATCGCGTTCCAGACCAACATTCTCGCGCTGAATGCGGCTGTGGAGGCGGCGCGCGCGGGCGAGCAGGGCCGCGGGTTCGCCGTCGTCGCATCCGAAGTGCGCTCGCTCGCGCAACGCTCGTCAGCGGCGTCCAAAGAGATCAAGACGCTGATCCAGGATTCGGTCGAGCGCGTGCGGCACGGTACGGAATTCGTCGATTCGGCGGGCGTGACGATGACGGAAATCATGCAGTCCGTGCGGCGCGTCACCGACATCATGGGCGAGATCGCCGCCGCCTCGGTCGAGCAGAGCAAGGGGATCGGCCAGGTCAGCGATGCAGTCTCGCAGATGGATTCCGTGACCCAGCAAAACGCGGCGCTCGTCGAGCAAGCCGCGGCGGCCGCCGCCTCGCTCGAATCGCAGGCAAGCGGCCTGCAATCGGCCGTTTCGATCTTCCGTTTGCGCTGAAGCGATCGACGGCGGCGGCGCTCGTGCGGGAGACGGCCGTGCGCCGGCCGATGCCGCCGTTGCGCGATACCTCCGCCGGCCGCTCGGCAGGATCGTCCTAGCGCGGCGCCGCCGCGCGGTGCCACACTTTCGCATCGTCCTCTTCCGCCCGCCGTCCGACGACCGCCACCCACCGTCCGACGGCCACCCCGACCGATGACCGAAGACAACTACCCGATCGAAGTCGATTTTCCCGACATTTCAGCCCACGCGGCCGGCAACACCGGCGTCGAGTACGTCCACAGCTTCGATTCGGGCCTGGCCGGCCCGCACGTGATGATCAATGCGCTCACGCACGGCAACGAAGTCTGCGGCGCGATCGTCGTCGACGCGCTGCTGCGTATGGGCCTGCGGCCGCGCCGCGGCCGTATCGCGCTCGCGTTCGCGAACGTCGCGGCCTATGCGCGCTTCGAGCGTGCCCGTCCCGATGCTTCCCGTTTCGTCGACCAGGATTTCAATCGGGTGTGGATGCCGGAACGCCTCGACGACGAGGCCCTGACGTCGACGGAACTCGCGCGTGCGCACGCCATGCGGCCCGTGGTCGATACCGTCGATCTGCTGCTCGATCTCCATTCGATGCATGAAAAAAGCGCGCCGCTTATCGTCGCGGGCCCACTCGATAAAGGCATCGACCTCGCACTCGCGCTCGGCACGCCGGCTACAGTGATCTGCGATGCGGGCCATCCCGAGGGCCGCCGCATGCGCGACTACGCGGACTTCGGCCGCGCCGGCAGTGCGCGCAACGCGCTCCTGATCGAATGCGGGCAGCATTGGGAGCGACGCGCGCTCGAGGTGGCGCGCGATTGTACGGCCCGGTTCCTGGTGCTCTCCGGCGCAATCGACCAAGGCGATCTGCCGGGCGAGTGGTTCCGGCCGCTGCCCGAAACGATGTCGATCGTGCGCGTGACCGAGCCCGTAGTCGCACGGAGCATGGATTTCCGTTTCGCCGGGCCCTATACCGGGCTCGAAGTCTTCCCGCACGCCGGCACGGTCATCGGCTGGTCCGATGGCGAGCCGGTGGTCACGCCTTACGACGACTGCATGCTGGTGATGCCGTCTCTCAGGCAATTGCGGCCCGGCGTCACCGTTGTTCGCCTGGGCCGCGTCGAGCGCCGCGTCACGCGCGCGGCGTAACGCGCCCCGCCGCCAGGGCGGTCACGTGCCTTGCGCGAGTGCGGCGACCTGATCGGACGTCATCGCCCCGCGATAGATGCGCAACTCATCGATCGAGCCGCTGAAACGCGGGTCGCCCGAAAACTGCGAGCGGCCGATCCAGTTCTGCGCGGTCTTGCCGATGCGCCACGGCGCAAACACGACGTCGCCGGCGCTCGCCACGGCCGCGCCGTCGACATAGAGCGTCGCCGTCGTGCCCGCGAGCGTCACCGCCACATGCGTCCACTGATTCGTCGGCAGCGCCGCCTTGCCGTCGAGGCGACGTTCACCATGACCGCCGTTGGTCGTAATGGCGAAGCGCACCACGCCGGCTCCGCCCATCGGCGAAAGGAACATATAGCGCCCCGTACCCGCGCCGAAATCGAATACACGTGCCCAACGCTTCGCGCTCGTCCAATATACCCACGCGGCAATGGTGAAATCGGAAACGTCGGCGAGCAGGTCGTTCGGCAAGTTCGCGTAGCCGCTCGTGCCGTCGAGCACGAGTGCATTGCCGAGCTTGCCCGCGCCGAACGACGCACCCGGGGCGAGCGTGGCCGAGTGGGCGTTGCCCGTGGCATCGGCGGCCGTCGCACCGCTCGCTTCGTCGAACGGAAGGTACGTATGCAACTGAAGCGCGGTGACCGCCACGGCCTCGCTGGAATTCGCCGTCTCGCCCGATGACCCCGTTGCGCTCACGACGTAGTACCACGTGCCCGCGTCGGGGCTGTCCGTATAGGTCAGCGGATCGGCGATGCCGCTGGCAATCGTCGTATAGGGCCCGCCCGTATTCGCGGCACGTTTGACGCTGTAGCCCGTCGCGCCTGCAACGCCCCACCAGGACAGCACGACGCGGCCCGCGCTCGGGTACGCGGTAAGCCCGCTCGGCGCGCCCGCCGGCGTCACGGCATCGCGCGTGCAGGTGAGCGTGCCGTAGCCGAGCTGATCGTAGCCCCCGCTCGTCGACCCGTAGTTGCCGCCGCCGCCCTCGGGCTGGATCGCCTGAGCGAATCGGGTCGACCAGGGCGCGGCGAGTCCCTTGCGATTGACGTAGTGGTTGTAGACGAGCGCCCAGCATGGCCGGATCGTTCCCTGTGACGCCGTGGAGAAACCGGGCTGGGTCACATCGACGTTCGAATACGTCACGTAGGGGACCGTGAGATAGGTGCCGTCGGACTGCACGAGATTTGCCTTCGCCACGTATTCGGCGCCGGCAAGAAAGCGGTTGTTGTCGTGGCCGTACAAATCGATGCCCTGATTCCAGGCCATCTCGCAGATCGCGCCGCCCAACGCGATGCCGAGCGTATTGTGCCCCTGGTCGCGGCCCGTCTCCTGCCACTGGCCCAGGTAGCCCGGGTGCACGTAATAGACCGCCTGCGCGATCGCGCCATTGCCCTGGCCGCCGAGGAAGTAGTTCACGGCCGAATCGAAGAGCGTATGGTCGTCGCACAGCACGCCGATGGCCATGACCGAGGCGATGTTGCAAAGGTCCCAGTTCGCCCAGTAATGCGTGATGTCGGTGTTGTTGTGGCGATCGAGAAAGTCTGCGTTGATCGGATAGAAGATGTTGCGCATCATCGCCTGGAACGCGGCGAAATCGGCCGGGGCCCAGCCGGCGTAGTCGCGCATGATCTCGCCGGCGTTGGCGAATTCGTAGCCGTAGATACCGGCAGCCAAATCGACGTTGCTGTCGCCGCCAAGACGCTGCAGCGTGGACGACCAGGCGTTCATGATCTGCACCGCCTTGTCGGCATAGCGCGTGTCGCCGCTCACCTTCCAGCGCAGCGCGCAGGCGTACGCGGCCGCGATGTCGTTGTAGAGCACCGGGTAGTTCTGCGTACCGGTGCCGCCGCGATCGACTTCGACCTGCGGGCGCGGCGTCCACGAAAGGCTCGCATGGCCGTTCGAGATCAGCCTGGTCCAGCACTCGTACCAGGGCGACGACTGCGCCGCGACCTTTTGCGCCATGCGGTCGAAATCGACCTGCGTGTGGAGGAGCCCCGGATGCACGAACGCGGCACTCGTCGAGACCGCGGCTTCGCCCGTCACGGCAGGGGCGAACTTGAGCGTCGAAGCCGAGGCCGATGTGGTGCTGCCCGTTCGACTCACCGCCGATTCGGCACTCGCGGCGGCGCCGCCTCCGCACGCCGAGAGCGCGAGCGCGCCCAGGCTGTATAGAAATGTCCTCCGTGAAATCGCCGTTTCCAGCTCGTTGCGCTGCTGGTCGTTCATGTCTTCTTTTCCTTTTTTCCTTGATTGGACCGCTGGCTTTCTCTGGGCTATACGGCAGATCGAACGCGCAAACGTTTCCCCGCGCGGGCGCAGTTCCCCCGCAGTTCCCCCGCAGTTCCCCCGCAGTTCCCCCGCAGTTCCCCGTTACGGGACATCGGCGTGTTGCTGCGTACTGCCACCGTACTGCCACCGTACTGCAACTTTAACGGCCGAGGCCGCGCGTGGCGACAGGAGCGCCGGCCGTAGGGATCGGCGGAATATTCGGTCAGGAAAGACTGAGCGGGTGGCGTGCGAGGCAACCGCATGCCCCACCGATCAAGTGTGCACGAGCACGTTGACGAGCCGGCCGAACGGATCGCGCAGATAAAAGCGCCGCACGCCCCACGGCTCGTCCGCGGGGCCGTACTCGATCGGCAGACCGGCATCGCGCACGCGCGCCAGGATGGCGTCGAGGTCGTCGACCTCGATGGACAGATCCGGCACCAGCGTGCCGGAGCCGCCCTCGGAGGCAAGACTCATCTGCACGGTCATGCGCTCGGCGCAGCCTAGTGTCACGAGCCAGCCGTGATCCATCAGCACATCGAGCTCGAACAGGTCGCGATAGAACGATGCGGCGAGCGCAACGTCGGGCGCGTAAAGATTCATTACGATGCGTTTGACTTTCATGGCGCAAACCTCCCGGGCTTCGTGGTCTGAATCTTCGTCCCGATCCGGATTCGAACCGGCATCCGCGGGCACTTTCACCTTCACCGCGGCACGATTGCCGTACGCCGCCAGTGGCGAGGCGCTTGCGGCGCCGGCCGCCGCCCGCTGGTTCGGCGCCGGCTCACTTGCGCAGCAGCCGCAGCCCGTTACCGACGACGACGAGGCTCGCTCCCGCATCGGCGAAGACGGCCATCCACATCGTACCGAGGCCGGCGAGCGTAAGCCCGAAAAAGACGAGCTTGATCGCCAGGGCAAAAACGATATTTTGCACGAGCACCGCATGCGTCGCCCGCGAGAGCCGGACGAACGAAGCGATCTTGCGCAGATCGTCGTCCATCAGCGCGACGTCGGCGGTCTCGATCGCCGCGTCGGTGCCCAGCGCGCCCATCGCGAATCCGATGTGGGCGCGCGCGAGCGCCGGCGCATCGTTGATGCCGTCGCCGACCATCCCGACAACGGCGCCGCCCGCCGCCAGCGATTCGACCGCGCGCAGCTTATCCTCGGGCAACTGGCCGCCGCGCGCGTCGTCGATCCCCACGGCGTCGCCGATGGCTCGCGCCGTATGCGCGTTATCGCCCGTCAGCATGGCCGTGCGAATGCCGAGACGGTGCAGCTCGGCCACGGCCACCCGGCTCGTTTCCTTGACCGTATCCGCCACGCCGAAGACGGCCAGCGGGTGTCGCTCGTCGAACAGCACCACCGCTGTCTTGCCCTGACGTTCGATGCGCTCGAGCCGGGCTTCTATTTCGGGCACGCAGCGGTGCGTCGCCTCGACGAGCGCGTGATTGCCGAGCCAGTAGCGTTGGCCGTCGATCACGCCCGCGACGCCCTGGCCCGGCAACGCCTCGAACCCAGCCACCGTCGCCGCCGCGGCCGCCCCGGCGCTCGCGGCGATGGCCCGCGATACCGGATGGTTCGAGCGCGCGCCGAGGCTCGCGGCGAGCCGCAGGCAATCGGCGTCGCCAAGTGCGCCACAGGGTTCGAAATCGGTTCGCACGGGCTTGCCATGGGTGAGGGTGCCCGTCTTGTCGAGCGCGAGCCAGCGCAGCCGCCGCCCCTGCTCCAGATAGACGCCGCCCTTGATCAGGATGCCGCGTCGCGCCGCGGCCGCGAGCGCGCTCACGATCGTAACGGGCGTGGAAATGACGAGCGCGCACGGGCACGCGATGACGAGCAGCACCAGCGCCCGATAGATCCATTCGCGCCAGCCGCCGCCGAGCGCGAGCGGCGCGATGACGGCCACGGCGGCCGCCATGGCAACGACGATCGGCGTATAGATGCGCGAGAAACGGTCGACGAAGCGCTGCGTCGCCGCCTTCTTGCCTTGTGCGGCTTCGACGGCGTGAATGATGCGCGCAAGCGTCGTATCGCCAGCCGCGGCGCGCACGCGATAGTGAAACGAGCCGGCCTCGTTGACGGTGCCCGCGAACACGGCGTCGCCCACGCCTTTCTCGACGGGCAGGCTCTCACCCGTGATCGCCGCCTCGTTCACGGTCGAGCGCCCCTCGACCACGGCGCCGTCGAGCGCGATACGCTCGCCCGGCTGCACACGCACGAGCGCGCCGAGGGCGACGTCGCGTGCGCGAACGGTGGCCCAACTGCCGTCGGCCTGCTGTACGGTCGCCATCTCGGGGGCGAGGCGCATCAGCCCCTCGATGGCATTGCGCGCGCGATCGAGCGACTTCGCCTCGATCAGTTCGGCCAGCGCGAAAAGCACCATTACCATTGCCGCTTCGGGCCACTGCCCGAGCAGCATCGCGCCGGTGACCGCGATGCTCATCAGCGCGTTGATGTTGAGTTGGCCGTTGCGAATCGAGATCCAGCCTTTGCGGTAGGTGCCGAGCCCCGAAAATGCGATCGCGAAGCCGCCCAGCGCGCCCGCGAACCAGCCCGGCAAGCCCATCCAGGAAACAGCCTCGGCCGCCGCCGCCGCCGCGGCCGCGCCGCCCACGGCGAGCGGCCACCACCGGCGCATGGGCACCGTAGCGGCAGTGGCGGGCTGCGTGCCCCCAACCACCTCGGGAATGAAACCGAGCGAGCGGATCGTATCGAGAATGCGCTCGCGCGCATCGGGCGCGTGAACCACGGTCAGCACGCGCTGCATCAGATTGAACTCGAGGCCGCTTACGCCTGCCATGCCGGTGAGCTTGTCGCGAATCAGCCGCTCCTCGGTCGGGCAGTCCATCTGCATGATTCGAATCGCCGTGCGCACGCCGTCGGCCGTCTCTTCGGCAAGCGGCAACGCGGCGCGCTCCGGCGCGTGCTCGTGCTCGTGGTCACAGCAGGACACGTGGGCGGCACAACCGGCCTGATGCGGCGGTTCGGACATGATGGCTTCCTCGATCTGGCGATGGAGTACAGTTAACACCCTGAAGTAACTCCAAGGTCAACCATCGTGGCGAAGGCCAAGGTCGCGGCAATGAGGGCGACATCATGAAAATCGGCGAACTGGCGAAGGCAGCGTGCTGCACGACCGAGACGATCCGTTTCTACGAGAAATCGGGACTCATGCAGGGTGCCCACCGTACGGAGGCGAACTATCGGCAGTACACGGAGGAGCACCTCGAGCGCCTGCGCTTCATCCGCAACTGCCGCGCACTCGACATGACACACGACGAAATACGCGCGCTGCTTGGCCTCATGGACGATCCGGCCGGCCGCTGCGGGTCCATCGACGCCCTGCTCGACGAGCATATCGGCCACGTCGAGGCGCGACTCGCGGAACTCGCGCGGCTCAAGAGCCAGCTCGTGAAGCTGCGCGAACAATGCACGGGCGCGCGCAGCGTCGACGCCTGCGGCATCGTACAAGGGCTCGCCGCCATGGCGCCCGCCTCCTCGCCGGCCAAGCGGACGCACCTCGGATAAAGGCGCGGCAAGCCGCTCCCACAAAAAAGCCCTGCGGGACGCGAATCCCACAGGGCTTTCGTCATGCGTCCGCGCGGCTCGCCACGCGTCGCGCGCGTTAGTGCGTTAATGCATTACTTGGCGCCGACCGTATCGAGCGTCGTCCACTTGCCGCCCTGGGCCTTGTAGATCGTGATGCCGCCGTTCTTCAGATCGCCGCGCTCGTCATACGCGAGGTGGATCGTCGTGACGCCGGCCATGTCGGTCTTCGCGAGCAACGGCAGGTACTTCGCCGGATCGGTCGAGTTTGCCTTCTGCATCGCCTTGAACATGGCCATTGCACCGTCGTACGCGTACGGCGAGTACGTCTCGACATCCTTGCCGAAGCGCTTCTTGTACTTCGCCACGTAATCGCCGCCGCCAGGCATCTTGTCGAGCGGCAGGCCCGCGAGCGATGCGTAGGTACCGTCGGCCGAGTCGCCGGCGATCTTCAGGAAGTCCGGCGTGTGGACCATCTCGCCGCCCATCAGCGACGCCTTGATGCCAAGCGACTTCATCTGCTTGACCATCGGCGCAGCCTGCGCGTCCGCGCCGCCGAAGTAGATCAGTTCCGGGTTCGCGGCCTTCAGCTTCGTCAGAATGGCCTTGAAGTCCACAGCCTTGTCGTTCGTGTACTCGCGATCGATGATCGTCGCGCCGGCGGCCTTGGCGGCCTTCACGAACTGGTCGGCCAGACCCTGGCCGTACGCGGTGCGGTCGTCCACCACCGCGATCTTCTTCATCTTGAGGGTCTTCACGGCGTACGTGCCCGCGACCGAACCTTGCTGCGTGTCCGAGGTCATCATGCGGAACGTCGTCTTGAAGCCTTGCTGCGTGTACTCGGGTGCCGTCGCCATCGCGATCTGCGGAATGCCGGCGTTCGCGTAGATGCGCGAGGCCGGGATCGTCGTACCCGAGTTGAAGTGGCCGAGCATGCCCTTGATGCCGTCGTCCACGAGCTTTTGCGCGACCGTCGTGCCCGTGCGCGGGTCAGCCTGGTCGTCAGCCGTGTCCAGCACGATCTGCACCGGCTTGCCGCCGATCACGGGCTTCGTCGCATTGAAATCTTCGATCGCGAGCGTCACGCCGTTTTGCATGTCGACGCCGTAGTGCGCCTGTGCGCCCGTCATCGGCGCGGCAAAGCCGACCTTCACCTGCTCGGCCTGCTGTGCGTGTGCCGTCCCCATCAGCGCAGCCGCTGCTGCCAGCGTCGCGCCCGCCAGCTGTTTCATCTTGTGTTGCATATCTTCTCCTTGGTACCAGGTAGGTGTGGAGCGGCTTCGGGTTCGCCGTGCCGCTTCCGTTTTTGATCCATCGGCAAGGGTCGCTCAGCCGATCGTCATCAAACTCGCATTGCCGCCCGCCGCAGCCGTGTTCACGCTGACCGAGCGCTCGGTGAGCAAACGCTCCAGCGCGTAGTCCTCGTCGGCGCCGTCGGCGAACGCGTTCGTCGCCACGCCTTGCACGGACACAATCGGCCCCGGACGCTTGGCCACTTCCTTCACGAACGCCAGCAGCTCGTCGCTGTCGCCTTCGAAAAGAACCGCATCGTAAGGCGCGTCGGTACTCGGCTGCACGCTCGCAAACGCCTTGAGCGGCGCCGGCAGCGCGGCCACGAGCGCCTCGCCGGCCGCACCCGAGAACAACGCGCGGTTGCCCGTCGCCAGCACGGCCGCGAGCTGGGCGCGCGCGCCGCTCGCCGTCGAAGGCACGCAGCATACCGTGCCTCGCGCGCCGAGCGTATAGGTATTGCGTTCGCCCGTCGGCCCCGGCAGCACCGCGGTGGCGCCCGCCGGCAGGTTTTCCAGATAACCGTCGCAGCGGGCCGCGAGCGCCGGCTCGCGCTCGGCGATGAGCCAGTCGCGCAACGCCGCAAGCGCAGCGCGCGGGCTCGACGCCGCGGCGCCGTCCGCCTGCGCCTCGCGGGTGTCGGCGACGAGCGCGGCCGCGAGCGCCTTCGGCAAGCCGGCCGGGCGCTTCGCAAGCAGCCGCTGCAGATAGAGCGCGCCGCCGGCCTTCGGCCCCGTGCCCGACAGCCCCTCGCCGCCGAACGGCTGCACCCCCACCACTGCGCCGATCACGTTGCGGTTCACGTAGATGTTGCCCACATGTGCCCGCCCGATCACGTGTGCGATGGTTTCGTCGATGCGCGTATGGATGCCGAGCGTGAGTCCGTAGCCCGTCGCGCGGATCTGCTCGAGCAGTTGATCCAGTTCGGCGCGGCGATACCGCACGACGTGCAGCACGGGCCCGAAAACCTCGCGCTTGAGTTCGGCAAGGCTGTCGATTTCGATCAGCGTCGGCGCGACGAACGTGCCGTGCGCGCAGGCCTGATCGAGCGGAAGCTGCGTGACGGCGCGGCCCTTCTCGCGCATTGCGGCGATATGGTTCTCGATCGTGCGGCGCGCCTCGCCGTCGATGACGGGGCCGACGTCGGCCGAGAGCCGATCGGGGTTGCCGACCGACAGCTCGCGCATGGCGCCCTTGAGCATCGTGAGCGTGCGCTCGGCCACGTCGTCCTGCAGACACAGTACGCGCAGCGCCGAGCAGCGCTGGCCAGCCGAGTCGAAGGCCGACTGCATGACGTCGGCGACCACCTGCTCCGCGAGCGCCGACGAATCGACGATCATCGCGTTCTGGCCGCCCGTCTCGGCAATCAGAGGAATCGGCCTGCCGTCCGGGTCGAGCCGGCTCGAAAGCGTCTTGTTGATGAGGCGAGCGACTTCCGTGGAACCCGTGAACATGACGGCACGCACGCGTGCGTCGGCCACGAGCGCCGCGCCGACCGTCTCGCCGTCGCCGGGCAGCAGTTGCACGGCGCCGGCCGGCACGCCGGCCTCACGCAGAATACGTACCGCCTGCGCGGCAATGAGCGGCGTTTGCTCGGCCGGCTTCGCGAGCACCGTGTTGCCCGCGGCCAACGCCGCGGCCACCTGCCCCATGAAAATCGCAAGCGGGAAGTTCCACGGGCTGATGCAGACGACCGGCCCGAGGGGGCGGTGCGTGTCGTTCGAGAATTCGTCTCGGATCTGCGCCGAGTAATAGCGCAGGAAATCGACGGCTTCGCGGATTTCGGCGATCGAGTTCGGCAGCGATTTACCGGCCTCGCGCACGATGAGGCCCATCAGCGTGTGCATCTGCGCCTCGAGCAGATCGGCCGCGCGGGCCAGGCAGTCCGCACGGGCCTCCACCGGCGTCGCCTGCCAGATCGGTGCCGCCGCAACGGCATTCGCGAGCGCGGTATTCACATGCTCTCGCGTCGCCTCGACGACGGTGCCGACGAGATCGCGTTGATCGGCCGGGTTGCGCACGTCGCGCGCGGTGCCCGTGGCCGGCTCGTTGCTGCCGAGCATCGGCGCGGCACGCCACGTATGATGCGCACTCGCGAGCAGCGCCGACGAGAGCGACGCGAGCCGGTGCTCGTTCGAGAGATCGAGCCCCGTCGAATTGAGGCGCTCGGCGCCGTAGAGCTGGCGCGGCAGCGGGATCTTCGCGTGCGGCGCGCCAAGCGGCACGATCTTCGATGCCTCGTCGACCGGGTCGGCAACGAGGGAATCGACCGGCACGGTTTCGTCGGCGATGCGGTTGACGAACGAGGTGTTCGCGCCGTTTTCCAGCAGACGCCGCACGAGGTAGGCGAGCAGCGTTTCATGCGTGCCGACGGGCGCGTAGATGCGGCAGGGCCGGTTCAGCTTGTCGCGGCCCGTCACCTCTTCATAGAGCGGCTCGCCCATGCCGTGCAGACACTGGAACTCGTACTGCCCCGGATAGTAGTTCTGCCCGGCAAGGTGATAGATCGCCGAGAGCGTATGCGCGTTGTGCGTGGCGAACTGCGGGAAAACGGCATCGGGCGCGCCGAGCAGCCGCTTCGCGCAGGCCAGATACGACACGTCGGTGTAGACCTTGCGCGTGTAGACAGGGTAGCCCTCGAGGCCGTCCACCTGTGCGCGCTTGATTTCGCTGTCCCAATAAGCGCCCTTCACGAGGCGCACCATGATGCGATGGCGGCTGCGGCGCGCGAGATCGATCACATAGTCGATCACGTACGGGCAGCGCTTCTGATAGGCCTGCACGACGAAGCCAATGCCGTTCCAGCCCGCAAGCTCCGGATCGAAGCACAGCGCTTCGAGCAGATCGAGCGAGATTTCGAGGCGATCCGCTTCCTCGGCGTCGATGTTCAGGCCGATGTCGTAGCGGCGCGCGAGGATCGCGAGCGAGCGCACCCGCGGCAGCAGCTCGTTCATCGTGCGCTCCTGCTGGGCGCGCGAGTAGCGCGGATGCAGCGCCGAGAGCTTGATCGAGATGCCCGGCCCTTCATAGATGCCACGGCCGCCGGCCGCCTTGCCGATGGCGTTGATCGCCTGCTCGTAGGAGGCGTAGTAGCGCTGTGCGTCTTCTTCCGTCGTGGCGGCCTCGCCGAGCATATCGTACGAGTAGCGGAAACCGCGCGCTTCGTACTTGCGGCTGTTCGCGAGCGCCTCGGAGATCGTCTCGCCCGTGACGAACTGCTCGCCCATCAGGCGCATCGCCATATCCACGCCCTTGCGGATCAGCGGCTCGCCGCCCCTGCCGATCAGACGCGTGAGCGCGGACGAGAGCCCTGCCTCGCTATTGGTCGTAACGAGCTTGCCCGTGATCATGAGACCCCAGGTGGCCGCATTGACGAAGAGCGACGGCGCGTGTCCGACGTGAGACTTCCAGTCGCCCTTGCTGATTTTGTCGCGAATGAGCGCGTCGCGCGTCGCCCGATCGGGAATGCGCAGCAACGCCTCGGCCAGGCACATGAGCGCGACGCCTTCCTGGCTCGAGAGCGAGAACTCGTGAATGAGACCCTCCACACCGCCGCCCGTGCGCTTCGCGCGCAAGGCCTCGACGAGGCCCGCCGCCATCTTGCGCGCATCGCTCGCGAGCGCCGCCGGCATGCGGGCTTCGCCGATCAGGAACGGCAGGCACTCGGGCTCGGGGCGCCGGTAGGCGGCCGTGATCGCGGCACGCAGCACGGACTGCGGCTGCACGCTCTGCGCGAAGTCGAGGAACGGATGTGGCGCACCATCCTCGTCGTGCTCGCCGGGCGCGCTTTCGCCGAACTCCGCGAGCTCGGTTGCACCCGACAGCTCGGGCGGCACCTGCCCATGCTCGATTCTCTCGAGATAAGCGAAGATCGCCTGCTTGATGAGCCAGTGGGGGGTGCGCTCGAGACGCGCTGCGGCTTCCTTGAGCCGCGTACGGAGGAGGTCGTCGACCTTCACGCCTAGGGTGGTGCTTGCCATGATTCGTCGCCGGTTGTTTGCCGGTCTATCGCAGAAAAGTTGGCGGAATCGTACGCCTGCCAATAAAAAGGTGCAACCGCCACCTCAAAAAGGTTGCACCCTGCCGAGCCCCTTGCCAGGCAATGGGTTGCGCGAAATCGACCCGCCGGTTTTCACGTCTTGCCCCGTCGGTGTTTTCCCTGAGCCGAAAACGTTCTCATCCCCCTCTTGGCGCGCGCCGCGCTGCCGTAAACACAGGTGAGCGCCCGGAGGTCGGGCGCGGAACGAAAGGAGAGGCGAAATGGAAAAGTGGATTGTGCTCGGCGGCATCTGGACGATGACCGTGGTGTGCCTCGCGCTTTTCGTTCGTGGCGCTTCGCCGGCGATGAGCCGGGCCGTGGCGATCGCCCGCGTGCGTCAGGCGCGCGAGCGGGCCGAAGCGCAGTACGGCGCTCAAAAGGCCCGCGCGCTCGTCGATCGCTGACGCGAAACGACGCAGACGAAAGCGTAACGTGGCGCGGCGAACGGGGGGCCGCCTCACGGATCGCGCAGCCGGCCGCGCATCGGCCCGCTCGACGATCACGCCCGAGCCCCCGAAAGCATTCCCGCGAGGCTCGCCATGCTTTGTTCACATGAGGGCCGGTTTTCGGCCAGATACCGGCAGCCGCAGAAACGAACGCGGCAGGCCACACCCGCGCCCGCCCGAAAAGCGTCGGGCGACACCGACACCGTCAAGCCCGGCTACTCCCGGCAATTCCGCGCACGCGCGCGCAGCGCCCGTTACCGCCTGCGATGGGCATGAACGCCGGCGGCGGCGTCAGATATCGAGCGGATCGACTTCGAGACTGAAGCGCAGCACGCCCTTGAGCGTGCGCAGCGCCGGCTGCCAGGCGCGCAGCGTGGCAAGCAGCGCCGCGCGCGACGCGCTTTCGAGCAGGAGTTGCGCCCGATGGGCGTTCGCCACTTTGACGATGGTCATCGGCACCGGGTCGTACACGGTCACATGCCCGGCCGCCTCGATTTCGCCGAGCGCCGCGGCAGCCGCGCCGAGAAATGCGAGCGCCGCCTCGAGCGTGCGCGCTTCGGCGCGCAGCAACGCCTGGTAGACGAACGGCGGCAGCCGCGCGTCGCGGCGCTCCGCCAGCGTCGACGCCGCAAACCCCACGTAGTCGTGGCGCACGAGCGCCTGATAGAGCGCGTGGCGTGGATAGCGCGTCTGAACGAGCACCTCTCCGGCCAAGCCGGCCCGACCCGCGCGCCCGCTCACCTGCATCAACTGCGCGAACAGCCGCTCGCCGGCGCGAAAATCATGCGAAAAAAGCGCCGCATCGGCGTTCAACACGCCGACGAGCGACACGCGCTGGAAGTCGTGCCCCTTCGCGATCATCTGCGTCCCGACTAGGATATCGACCTCGCCCGCGTGAACGTCGGAAAAAAGCTGTTCGGCGCTGCCTTTGCGCCGCGTGCTGTCGGCGTCGATGCGCAGCACACGCGCACCGGGCACGAGTAACGCGAGCGCCTCCTCGACGCGCTGCGTGCCGCGACCGAACGGCGCGATATCGACGTTACCGCAGTCCGGGCACGCGCGCGGGATACGCGTCTCCCACCCGCAGTGATGGCAGCGCAGCGCCCGCTCGGGTTTGTGCAGCACCACATAGGCGCTGCAGCGCGGGCATCCGGCCACCCAGCCGCACGCGTCGCACGAGAGCACGGGCGCATAGCCGCGCCTGTTCAGAAAAACGAGACTCTGCTCGCCGCGCTCGAGCCGTGCCTTGAGCGCCGCCACGAGCGTGGCCGAAAGCCCTTCGGCGCTGGCCCGGCCGCGCCGGCGCTCCTCTTCGAGGTCGATCAGACGTACGGCCGGCAGTGCCGCGTCGGCCAGCGCGCGGCGCGCGAGCGTGAGCCGCCGGTAGCGCCCCTGCTCGGCCTGCCACCAGCTTTCGAGCGACGGCGTGGCCGAGCCCAGCACGATCGGTATCGCAAGCTGCTTGGCGCGCCAGACCGCCAGGTCGCGCGCCGAATAGCGCAGCCCCTCCTGCTGCTTGTAAGCGGGCTCGTGCTCCTCGTCGACGATCACGAGCGCAAGGTTCGGCAGCGACGCGAGCACGGCGAGCCGCGTGCCGAGCACGATGCGCGCACGGCCCTCGTGCGCCGCAAGCCAGCTCTGGGCGCGTTCGCCGTCCGCCATCGCACTGTGCAGCGTGACGATCGAGGCCGCACCGTGCAATGCGGCGAACCGGCGGCGAAACGCGGCCTCGAACTGCGGCGTCAGGTTGATTTCCGGCACGAGCACGAGCGCCTGGGCGTCGGGCTGCGCGGCGAAAAGCGCATCGAGCGCGTGCAGGTAGACCTCGGTCTTGCCGCTGCCGGTCACACCGTGCAGCAGGAACGGCGCGAAGCCGCGCGCCTCGCGAATCGCCTCCACCGCGGCAGCCTGCTCGTCGGTCAGCGTGGGCCGCGAGGGCGCCGAAACGATGCCCTCGCCCGCGCCGCTCGCAGGCACCGTAACGTTCGAGGCACCCGAGCCGGCGCCTTCCGCCCGGGCGTCGGTCTCGCGCGCCTCGACCCAGCCGGCAGTCTCCCATTCGGCGAGTGCGGCACTGGCTTTCGCGCAGAGCGCGCGTGCCTCGCCCGCGGTCAACCCCGGGCCGTCGCCAAGCGCCATGGCGAGCCGGCGAAGCGCGCTCGCCCGGGCCGGCAGTGCTTCGGGCAGCGCCTCGCGGCCGGTGTTCGTCAGCCGATAAAGTTTCCGCCTTGCGAAAAGCCGTGGCCAGCGAGCCGGGTCGCGCAAGGCTTGCGGCAGCGCCGGCAACGCGACTTCGCCCGTCGAGCGCTGGTAGTAATCCCCGGCGAATGCCACGAGGGCGAGCCACTCGGGCGAAAGCGGCGCGCAGCCGACACAGGCCGCGGCGACATCGCGCAGCCGCTGCGGCGCAACGTCGCTGTGCTGCGCCACCTCGCAAACGAGCCCCACCACCTGCCGCCGTCCGAACGGCACGCAAACGAGCATGCCTGGCATGGGACGCAGCGCCGGGTTGCAGCGATAGTCGAAAAGCGTCGGCAGCGGATGGTCGAGCGCGACGCGCACGAAAACCTCAGTCACGAGCCGCCCGCGCGTTCAGCGAATCGATGACGCCCCCGATCTGCGCAGGCAGTCGCCAAGCCGCGAACTTAAAGTGAAACATCACATTCGTCGCTAAGTTCAGGATCTTTCTCGGGATTGCCGGCGGCTGTCGGCCGCCTGTGGATAACTTTGTTGAAAAGTGGCCCGGGAAAAGCCAGCGAACGGCATGGGCCCGCCGTTTCGTGGGGAACCGCACATTTCTCGTACTTCCCGCAAACCCTTGTCGAACAAGGCCAGCGGCGCTCGGCTACATCGTTTTGCCACCCCCGTCAACCCGCGCCGGCTCTACCGCGCCGCAACGTGAAGAATGTGTATAAGTCAAGTCTTGACAAGACTGGAACGACGCGGCGGCGGGACTTGGCACGCGGGTTGACCCTTAGGCCGAGAGCCCGGCCCATTGCGCTGCAATATAAACGTGCCGCTTATGCTCCAGCCTCTTGGGCCCTGATGGCGCGACTCGCACGGTGCACCTCGTCCACGAGTTCGGCCACGGCGTCGGGCGGCGTGAACTGGGAAATACCATGCCCCAGGTTGAACACGTGCCCGGCGTGATTGCCGAAACGCTCGAGAACGGCGCGTGCCTCGGCGCGAATCGTCTCGGCCGGCGCAAACAGCACAGCGGGATCGAGGTTGCCCTGCAGCGCCACACGCTGGCCGACGCGCTCGCGCGCGCGGGCGAGATCGACGGTCCAGTCGAGCCCCACGGCGTCGACGCCCGTGGCGGAGATCTCTTCCAGCCACTGGCCGCCGCCCTTCGTGAACGTAATGACGGGCACGCGCGCGCCGGCGTGCTCGCGCTTCAGATGCCGCACCACTTCGGCCGTGTAGGCGAGCGAGAACCGCTGATAGGCGCCATCGGCCAGGGCACCGCCCCAGGTGTCGAAGATCATGACGGCCTGCGCGCCGGCCTCTATCTGCGCATTCAGATACGCCGCCACGGCCCGCGCGTTGACGTCGAGGATCCGATGCATCAGGTCGGGCCGGCCATAGAGCATTGCCTTGACGGTTCGGAAGTCGTCCGAGCCACCGCCTTCCACCATGTAACAGGCGAGCGTCCACGGGCTGCCGGAAAAACCGATGAGCGGCACGCGCTGGCGCCCCTGGCCGTCCGTGAGCGCCCGGCGGATCTCGCGCACCGCATCCGTCACGTAGCCGAGCGTCGCGCCGATATCGGGCACCGCAAGGCGCGCGACGTCGGCTTCGGTGCGCACCGGATGGGCAAAGCGCGGTCCCTCGCCCGCCGCGAACGAAAGCCCGAGCCCCATCGCGTCGGGAATCGTCAGTATGTCCGAGAACAGGATGGCGGCATCGAGAGGATACCGATCGAGCGGCTGAAGCGTGACCTCCGTCGCGTAGTCGGGATTTTTCGCAAGGCCCAGAAAACTGCCGGCACGCTCGCGCGTGGCGTTGTACTCGGGCAGGTAGCGTCCGGCCTGGCGCATGAGCCAGACAGGCGTGTAATCGGTCGGCTCGCGCAGGAGCGCGCGCAGAAAAGTGTCGTTGAGCAGGGTGGAGGCCACGATGAAAGCGCGAAGCGGCAGACGGAAGAAGCGGCCATTCTACCGGAGGCCAGCCGTGCCGCCGCATGGCGCCGTCTCCATCGCCCGATTTTCGACCTGCTACGATCGACGCCTCGTCCCCCGCTTCATCCAACCCCAAAAAAGGAGACAAACCATGAAGAAAACCATGCTCGCCTGCTTGCTCGGCGCGGCCGCCGTCTGTTCGGGTGTCGGCATCCCCGCACTGGCCGAAACCGCCGAGACGCCGCCGGCCGCGGCCTCGCGCCTCGATGCGATCATGGCGAGCGGCAAGCTGCGCGTGTGCACGACGGGCGACTACAAGCCTTATTCGTTCCTCAAGGCGGACGGCACATTCGAGGGCATCGACATCGACATGGCCGAGGCGCTGGCCAAATCCCTCGGCGCGAAGGCCGAGTACGTGAAGACGACGTGGTCGAACCTGATGCGCGATTTCATCGCACGCTGCGATATCGCGGTCGGCGGCGTGTCCACCACCCTCGAGCGCCAAAAACATGTTTTCTTCACTGAACCGTACATGGTGGACGGCAAGGCGCCGATCGTGCGCTGTGCGGACGTCGACAAGTACCAGACGCTCGCGCAGATCGACTCGCCGGGCACACGCGTGATCGTGAACCCCGGCGGGACGAACGAAAGGTTCGCGAAGCAGTATCTCGGTCACGCCACGTTGACGGTCTACCCCGACAACGTGACGATCTTCAAACAGATCCTGGCCGGCAAGGCCGACGTCATGGTCACCGACGCGTCGGAAACGCTGCTGCAGCAAAAGCTCAACCCCGGACTCTGTTCGGTGCACCCCGACAAGCCGTTCCAGTACGGCGAGAAAGCCTACATGGTGCCGCGCGGCGATCTCGTCTACCAGCAATACGTCGACCAGTGGCTTCACCTTGCGCGCGCAACGGGGGAATTCCAGACAATTGCCGACAAATGGCTGAAGTAGGGGTCGCGGACGCGGAGAAGATGGCCTTCGGGTGGCCCTGCTGCGCAGAGCCGCCCTTTTGTTTGGCTCTGCGGCGCCATTCCACGTTGGCGCCGCACTCGCGCCGAAATATTCGACGAAACTGGACGAAATCGCGGGCTCTGCGGAATTCTGACAAATCTTATTTCGAGAGCAATTGACCGATTATCGATGGATAACGAATACCAGTTATGTGACAATCGAACAATTAATTAGGAATTGCATTTGAGTCACCGGGCCGTAATCGATACCAAGCATCTAAAATCGGAAATATTGACACGCCGCTTTCTCAATAACGGCAAAAAATCCCGGAAAGCCTTGTCTGGCGGGCGTTACATCCTGAAACACTTTGTTACCGCATCCCGGCGTCAATTCGCCCACAATGCCTTCAACGGTTTCAACACGGATGTTGTTGAACGCCGGTCACTTTCGATGTGCGCAATGCATGACAAATCGAAGGCTTGGCTGGATCCCGAATTTGGGGAACATCTTTGTTGGAGCCGTTGCAGGTGGCAATGCAGCGCCTGTTTGGTTCCTTCATTGGTCTCCTCGCGCTAACCCCGTAGCGTGTGGTTTTTAGCGGGCCGCTGGCCCGCTTTTTTTTTGCCTGTCGCAGCCGCATTCAGCATGTTTTCGGCGCGGCCAATCCCAGCGCGTCAACCATCTGTTCGCGCATCACGAATTTCTGCACCTTGCCTGTGACCGTCATCGGCATTTCCTCGACGAAACGCACGTAGCGAGGCACTTTGTAGTGGGCAATCTGCCCGCGGCAATACTCCCGCAGTTCCTCGTCGGTCATCGTCTCGCCGGGCCGCAGGATCACCCAGGCGCACACTTCCTCACCGTACCGGGCGTCCGGCACACCGAATACCTGCACGCTCTGAATCTTGGGGTGCCGGAACAGAAACTCCTCGATTTCGCGCGGGTAGATGTTTTCGCCACCACGAATCAGCATGTCCTTCAGACGGCCGACGATGTTGCAGTAGCCCTCGGCATCGATCGTCGCCAGATCGCCCGTGCGCATCCATCCGTCGACGACGGCCTCGCGCGTGCGCGCCTCCTCGTCCCAGTAGCCGAGCATGACCGAGTAGCCGCGCGTCCACAGCTCCCCCGTTTCGCCCACAGGCAGGGTCTGCCCCATCGCGTCGACGATGCGCGCCTCGAGATGGGGCTGGATGCGCCCCACCGTCGACGTGCGCTTGTCGAGCGGGTCGGTGGTCGAACTCTGGAAAGAAACCGGGCTCGTCTCGGTCATGCCATAGGCGATCGTGATCTCGGATAGGTGCATGCGCGCCACCACGCGCTTCATCGTTTCGATCGGGCACGGCGAACCGGCCATGATGCCGGTGCGCAGCGAGGTGAGATCGAAGTGGTCAAACTCGGGGTGGTCGAGTTCGGCGATGAACATGGTCGGCACCCCGTGCAACGCCGTGCAGCGTTCTTCGCTGACGGCCGCGAGCGTTGCGCCCGGCTCGAATGCTTCGCCCGGAAACACCATCGTCGCACCCGATGAAACGCAGGCGAGCACCGCCAGGACCATTCCGAAGCAGTGATAAAGCGGCACGGGAATGCAAAGCGAATCGGCCTGGGTGAGCCGCATCGCCATCGCGATGAAACGCGCGTTGTTCACGACGTTGCGGTGCGTGAGCGTCGCCCCCTTCGGGTTGCCGGTAGTGCCGCTCGTAAACTGAATGTTGATCGGGTCGCGGCACGAAAGGCCGGCGCAGACGGCATCGAGCGCCGCGCGATCGAGCGCGACGCGGCCGCTCTCCACGAGTTCGCAAAACGTCAGCATCCCAGGCGTGGCCGTATCGCCCATGCGAACGACGGTGCGCAGGTGCGGCAGGCGCGCGGCGTGTAAGTCTCCCGGCTTCGCATGATCGAGCTCAGGGGCCAGCGTGCGAAGCATCTCCAGATAGTGCGACGTCTTGAAGCGCTCGGCAGCAACGATGGCTGTGCAGCCCGATTTGTTGAGCGCGTATTCGAGTTCGGCGAGCCGGTAGGCCGGATTGATGTTCACGAGAATGGCGCCGAGGCGTGCCGTGGCGAACTGCGTCATCAGCCATTCCACACGGTTCGGCGACCAGATGCCCACGCGATCGCCGCGGCCGATGCCGAGCGAAGCGAAACCCGCTGCGAGTACATCGACTTCCTCGGCGAATTCGCGCCAGGTCCAGCGAATACCCTGCTCGCGAAAGACAACGGCCAGCCGATCGGGAAACTGTTCGACCGTATCGGCGAGGAACTGCGGAATCGTTGCTTCGGAAAGGGGGACATCGGTCGCGCCGCGCACATAGGACGATCCATCGTGCGGGGCGATCGAGGCACTCGCTTTGGGGGCTTGCATGGCCATCGCGTCGTCTCCTCGGGGTGGTCGCTTTTTTTAAGGCTTCTGATTCTCCCACCCGGGGAAGACCGGCCGCATCGAGTGTTACCCGCATGGCGCGCCGGCGATCGCTCCCGCGGGGGGCGGCCGGTTGCGGCAAACCGCCACAACCGGCCACAGCCGGCCACGATCGGCCACGATCGGCCACAATCGGCCACGATCCGGCCGCGGCGACGCGCCGACGGCGCCCCAGGCCGACCAAGGTCAGGCCAAAACGGATACCGGACGGCCGAAATGACCGGAAATGCCAGGCACAAAAAAAAGCCGCCCGGCGGTAAAACCCGGGCGGCATCGGTGCGCGGCGCGTCAGAAGAGGCGCGCCCCGCCTGTGCTGTCAGTGCTGCGTGCGCATCTTGCGCAGGCGCTGGATCGCAGCCAGCTGCGCGACGGCATAGGCCAGCTCGGCCTGCGCCGTTGCGTATTCGAGGTTGGAGCCCGAATTCTGCAGTGCCTCTTCGGCGCGCTTGCGCGCCTGATCGGCCTTTGCTTCGTCGAGATCCTTGCCGCGAATTGCCGTATCGGCAAGCACGGTCACCGCACCGGGCTGCACTTCGAGGATACCGCCCGCGACGAAGACAAACTCCTCTTCGCCGTTTTCGGCCTCGATGCGCACGGCGCCCGGGCGAATGCGCGTGATGAGCGGCGTATGGCCCGGCAGAATCCCGAGCTCACCGGCTTCGCCCGGCAGCGCGACGAATTTCGCCTGGCCGGAGAAGATCTGCTCTTCCGCGCTGACGACGTCTACTTTAATGGTTGCCATGTCGAATCCCGTCCCAAAGGCTGGTTGAACGTATGCGGCGGGCGCCGGCAGCCGGCACCCGCTCCGTTACACCCGGCCTTACTGGATCTTCTTGGCCTTCTCGAAGGCTTCGTCGATCGTACCGACCATGTAGAACGCCTGCTCGGGCAGGTGATCGCATTCGCCTTCGACGATCATCTTGAAGCCGCGGATCGTTTCCTTCAGCGGAACGTACTTGCCCGGCGAGCCCGTGAACACTTCAGCGACGTGGAACGGCTGCGACAGGAAACGCTGGATCTTGCGCGCGCGCGCAACCGACAGCTTGTCTTCCGGCGAGAGCTCGTCCATGCCGAGAATCGCGATGATGTCGCGCAGTTCCTTGTAGCGCTGCAGCGTTTGCTGCACGCGGCGCGTGATCGAGTAGTGCTCTTCGCCGATCACGTTCGGGTCGATCTGGCGCGACGTCGAATCGAGCGGGTCCACAGCGGGGTAGATACCGAGCGAGGCGATGTCACGCGAGAGCACGACCGTTGCGTCGAGGTGGCCGAAGGTCGTGGCCGGCGACGGGTCGGTCAAGTCGTCAGCAGGCACGTACACGGCTTGCACCGAGGTGATCGAGCCCGTCTTCGTCGACGTGATGCGCTCCTGCAGCTTGCCCATTTCCTCGGCCAGCGTCGGCTGGTAGCCCACCGCCGACGGCATCCGGCCCAGCAGAGCCGAGACTTCCGTACCGGCCAGCGTGAAGCGGTAGATGTTGTCGACGAAGAACAGCACGTCGCGGCCTTCGTCGCGGAAGTGCTCGGCCATCGTCAGGCCCGTCAGTGCCACGCGCAGACGGTTGCCCGGCGGCTCGTTCATCTGACCGTACACGAGCGCGACCTTGTCGAGCACGTTCGAGTCCTTCATTTCGTGGTAGAAGTCGTTCCCTTCACGGGTACGCTCGCCCACGCCCGCGAACACGGAGTAGCCGCCGTGCTCCTTCGCGATGTTGTTGATGAGCTCCATCATGTTGACGGTCTTGCCCACGCCGGCACCGCCGAAGAGGCCAACCTTGCCGCCCTTCGCGAACGGGCAGATCAGGTCGATAACCTTGATGCCCGTTTCGAGCAGCTCCGTCGACGGCGAGAGCTCGTCGAACGCCGGGGCCTTCTGGTGAATCGAACGCACATGCTCGCTTTCGATCGGACCCGCTTCGTCGATCGGGCGGCCGAGCACGTCCATGATGCGGCCGAGCGTGGCCGTGCCAACGGGCACGCTGATCGGCTTGCCCGTGTTCTTGACCGTCACGCCGCGGCGCAGGCCGTCCGACGCACCGAGACAGATGGTGCGCACGACGCCGTCGCCCAGCTGCTGCTGGACTTCGAGCGTCAGTTCCGTGCCTTCGAGCACGAGCGCGTCGTAGACCTTCGGCATGTGCTCGCGCGGAAATTCCACGTCGATCACCGCGCCGATGCACTGTACGATCTTGCCTTCCACCAAAGCAGTAGTACTCATCGCTTTTCCTTTAGATACTCAATTCTTCACTCGCGCAAAGGGCGCGGCGCGCGCGTCAGACCGCGGCGGCGCCACCCACGATCTCCGAGAGTTCCTTCGTGATCGCGGCCTGGCGGCTCTTGTTGTACGACAGCTGCAGTTCGCTGATGACCGTCTTCGCGTTGTCCGACGCGGCCTTCATTGCCACCATGCGCGCCGATTGCTCGGACGCCATGTTCTCGGCAACGGCCTGATAGACGAGCGCTTCGACGTAACGCACGAGCAGCTCGTCGACCACCGCTTGCGCATCGGGCTCGTAGATGTAGTCCCACGTCGTGCTCGGCGTCGTCTCGTCGCCCTCGAAGCGCTCGGCCGACAGCGGCAGCAGCTGCTCGATGACAGGCTCCTGCTTCATCGTGTTGACGAAGCGTGTGTAGGCGAGATAAACCGCCGAGAGCTTGCCTTCCGAGTACAGGTCGAGCTGCACCTTCACGGCGCCGATCAGCTTTTCGAGGTGCGGCGTGTCGCCGAGGTGCACGACATGCGAGGCGATCTTCGCGCCGAGCCGGTTCAAAAAGCCGAAGCCCTTACTGCCAATGGCCGTGGCCTCGACCGTCTGGCCGCTCGTGTCGAGTTCCTTGATCTTCTGCAGTGTGCCGCGCAGCACGTTCGTGTTCAAACCGCCGCACAGCCCCTTGTCGGTCGTGACGAGGATGATGCCGGCCGCCTTCGCGCCCTCGTTCGCCACCATGAACGGGTGACGGTACTCGGGGTTCGCGCGGCTCATGTGCGCAGCGATGTCGCGGACCTTGTCGGCGTATGGACGAGCGGCGCGCATGCGCTCCTGGGCGCGGCGCATCTTCGATGCCGCGACCATCTCCATGGCCTTGGTGATCTTGCGCGTGTTCTGCACGCTCTTGATCTTGCCGCGGATTTCCTTCATTCCAGCCATTGCTTGCTCCTGATCGAAACCGCGCGCCGCCCGATGCTTCGAGGCGCGCGGCTTCAGGTCGTTATGCCTCGCGGATCAATAAGCGCCCGACTTCTTGAAGTCCTTCAGAGCGGCATGGAGCGCGCCCTCGTCGTCCTTCGACAAGTCCTTGCTGTCTTCGATGCGTTTGATGAGCTCGGCATGGCTCGTCTTCAGGTACTCGCGCAGCCCCTTCTCGAATGCCAGCACGTCCTTGACTTCGATGTCGTCGAGATAGCCGTTGTTAGCCGCGAAGAGCGACACGGCCAGCTCCCATACCTGAAGCGGCTGGTATTGCGGCTGCTTGAGCAGTTCCGTCACGCGGCGGCCGCGCTCGAGCTGCTTGCGGGTCGCTTCGTCGAGGTCCGATGCGAACTGCGCGAACGCAGCCAGCTCGCGGTACTGCGCGAGGTCGGTACGGATACCGCCCGACAGCTTCTTGACGACCTTCGTCTGCGCCGCACCGCCCACGCGCGAGACCGACACGCCGGCGTTGATGGCCGGACGGATACCCGCGTTGAAGAGGTCCGTTTCCAGGAAGATCTGGCCGTCGGTGATCGAGATCACGTTCGTCGGCACGAACGCCGTCACGTCGCCGGCTTGCGTTTCGATAACGGGCAGCGCCGTCAGCGAGCCGCTCTTGCCCTTCACTTCGCCGTTCGTGAATTTCTCGACGTACTCTTCCGAGACGCGCGCGGCGCGCTCGAGCAGACGCGAGTGCAGATAGAAGACGTCGCCGGGGTAGGCTTCGCGGCCCGGCGGGCGGCGCAGCAGCAGCGAGATCTGACGATAGGCCCAGGCTTGCTTGGTCAAGTCGTCATAGATAATGAGGGCGTCCTGGCCGCGGTCGCGGAAGTATTCGCCCATCGTGCAGCCCGAGTACGGAGCGAGGTACTGCATCGCCGCCGATTCCGACGCCGAGGCAGCCACGACGATCGTGTATTCGAGCGCGCCCGTTTCCTCGAGCTTGCGGACCACGTTCATGATCGACGATGCCTTCTGGCCGATCGCGACGTAGATACAGATGAGATCCTTGCCCTTCTGGTTGATGATCGCGTCGATCGCCACCGCGGTCTTGCCGCACTGACGGTCGCCGATGATCAGCTCGCGCTGGCCGCGGCCGATCGGCACCATCGAGTCGATCGACTTCAGACCCGTTTGCACCGGCTGCGACACCGACTTGCGCCAGATCACGCCCGGGGCGATCTTCTCGACCGCGTCGGTCAGCTTGGCGTTGATCGGGCCCTTGCCGTCGATCGGGTTACCGAGCGCGTCGACCACGCGGCCGATCAGTTCCGGGCCCACCGGCACTTCGAGAATGCGGCCCGTCGTCTTGACGATATCGCCTTCGGAAATGTGCTCGTACTCGCCCAGAATCACCGCGCCGACCGAGTCGCGCTCGAGGTTCAGCGCGAGGCCGAACGTGTTGCCCGGGAATTCGAGCATTTCGCCCTGCATCACGTCCGACAGACCGTGAATGCGCACGATACCGTCGGTCACGGAGATCACGGTGCCCTGGTTGCGAACGTCGGCGCTCGCTTCAAGGCCCTGGATCCGGCTCTTGATCAGCTCGCTGATCTCAGAGGGATTGAGTTGCATTATTCGCTCCTGATGTTCAATTCTGTTGCGTGCCGGCGGGCATCGCGCGCGTCGCTTACGCCGTCAGCGCAGCCTGCATGCCGGCGAGCCGCGCACGTACCGAGCTGTCGAGCACCTCGTCGCCTACGGTCACGCGCACGCCCCCGATGAGCGACGGGTCGAGTTCGACCGTCGGCTTGAGCTTGCGCTTGAACTTGCGTTCGAGGCTCGCGACGAGATCGGCGAGCGGCTGGCCTTCGAGCGGGAACGCGCTTACGATCAGCGCATCGGCCGCACCTTCGCGAGCGTTTTTCAATTCGTCGAACTGCACGGCGATTTCGGGCAGGAGCGCGAGTCGATGGTTGTCGACGAGCATCTGCACGAGATTCTTCGCCTGCGGGGTGTCCTTGAGCGGCGAGCGCACGGCCGCAAGCAACAGCTCGACGACTTGCGCACGGCTCACTTTCGGGCTCGAGGCGACCGACAGCACTTCGGGCAGACGCGCAACCTGTGCCAGCTCCTGCAGCAGAGCGGACCAGGCAGCGACGTCGCCGTCAACGGCTACGCCAAAGAGCGCTTCCGCGTACGGGCGGGCGATGGTTGCAAGTTCGGCCATGATCAGAGCTCGGCTTTGAGTTGATTGAGCAATTCGGCGTGGGCCGACTGATCGACTTCGCGCTTCAGGATCTGCTCGGCGCCCTTGACCGCGAGCGCGGCCACTTCCGCGCGCAGCGTTTCGCGTGCCTTCACGACCTGCTGATCGGCATCGGCCTTCGCCTGCGCGACGATGCGAGCGGCTTCGGCGTGCGCGTTGGCCTTGATTTCCTCGGCCACGGCGAGCGCGCGCTTTTCGGCATCGGCGACGCGCTGCTGACCTTCGTTGCGGGCGGTTGCGAGTTCCTGGTCGACGCGCTTGTGCGCGGCCTCGAGTTCCGTCTTGCCACGCTCCGCGGCCGCGAGACCGTCTGCGATCTTCTTGGCGCGCTCGTCGAGGGCGTTGATCAGCGGCGGCCACACGAACTTCATCGTGAACCACGCGAGGATCAGGAACACGACCATTTGCGCAAACAGAGTTGCGTTGAGATTCACGGTGTTTCCTTAAACGTTGCTAATTCGGAAAGTGAAACGGTAAGGCGCTCATCGACATTGCATTCGATCAGCGCCCAAGATCCGTTTCGCCCCTGCGCCCCGGGCCTTCGCCCCGCGGCGCAAACTTCCGAGAAACCTCAGCCTGCGAGCTTCGAGAGCAGCGGGTTCGCGAACGCAAACAGCATTGCCACACCGACGCCGATCAGGAACGCCGCGTCGATCAGACCAGCCAGCAGGAACATCTTCGTTTGCAGCGGGTTCATCAGCTCGGGCTGACGTGCGCACGCTTCGATGTACTTGCCGCCCATCAGGCCGATACCGATACAGGCGCCGATCGCACCCAGGCCGATGATGATGCCGATACCGATGGCGGTCAGACCCTGGATGTTGGCGATGAAAGCTTGCATGATCACTCCTTTGTCAAAGACTTTTTAGAACTGGATTTAGAAAAACGAAAGCGGATCCGCTCGTGCACGCCCCGCGGTCAGTGCGAGTCGTGCGCCTGACCGATGTACACGAGCGTCAGCATCATGAAGATGAACGCTTGCAGCAACACGATCAGGATGTGGAAGATCGCCCAGACACTGCCTGCGATCACGTGGCCGATGAAGCCGAGCACCGTCGTGTCCGCGCCGAAGTTCCAGATGCTGCCGAGCAATGCGATCAGCAGGAACAGCAGTTCGCCTGCGTACATGTTCCCGAAAAGCCGCATGCCGAGCGAAACCGTCTTGGCGACGAACTCGATGATGTTCAGGGCGAGGTTCGGGATCCACAGAAGCGGATGCGCGCCGAACGGAGCGGAGAGCAGCTCGTGCACGAAGCCGCCCGCACCTTTGATCTTGAAGTTGTAATAGATCATCAGCACGAACACGCCGAGCGCGATGCCGATGGTGCCGTTCAGATCGGCCGTGGGCACGATGCGGTGGTGCGAAATGACGTCCGACAGGCCCAGCAAGCCGATGATGCGGCCCGGCAGGTCGACCGGAATGAAGTCGAGCGAGTTCATGAGCGCGACCCAGACGAACACGGTCAGCGCGAGCGGCGCGATGAACTTACGGTTGCCGTGGATCATCGACTTCGATTGATCTTCGACCATCTCGACGAGCATCTCGATCGCGCACTGGAAGCGCCCCGGCACACCGGAAGTGGCCTTGCGCGCCGCGAGACGCAGCAAGAGGATGGTCACGAGACCGCAGACGATCGACCAGAACAGCGTGTCGATATTCCAGACGTGGATATCGAAGATCGACGTCTGATGCGCGGTGGAAAGGTTCTGCAAGTGGTGCGCGATGTACTCGGACGGATCGAGGACGCGCGTGCCTTCGCTAGCTGCCATATCGTTAGTGCCACCCAAATTGTCGAAAATCGTTCAGGCGCCGGCGCATGCCGGCCCTTCGGGAGGAAGCCCGCCCCGGGCGCGTTTCACGAACGCACCGCGCGAGACGGCTTCCACCTGCCATCCATTCGTTTATCAGTGCCAGGCCAGCGCGACCCAGTACGTCTTGAGCGCAATGAGATAGGTCACGAGCAACGGCAGCCACCGTACGTCGTGATACCAAAAGGCGATTGCGACGAACATCGCAACCGTCACCCCCATCTTGAGCGCTTCGCCGATCATCCAACCGAGGATCGATGCGCTTGCGCCCCTGCTCCTGAGACGTGCCGCGAACAACGCGCTCGGCACCCAGCACACCGCTCCCCCCAGGAACGCCGACAGCGCAGCATCGCCCGGCGGCTCGCAAAACAGCCACCAAACCAGCGTCGCGACCAGGGACAAGACCATTTGCGCCATCACCACCTTCAGCGGCGTGACGCGCGATGGGCGGCTCACTTGCGGGCCAAAGAGCTTTTCGGCCTCGGCCCGCGTGAGCGGAACGGTATTTGTATCTTGCTGCTCGGCATCCCACGCGTCGTCGTCGAACTTCCTCGCATGGCCGACGCCCATCGGGGGGGAAGAAACGGTTTGAGGCGCGCGTGCTTCGTGCCTTTGATTCGGCTCTCGATCCGCCATCGCCCTATTCCGCAAAGACTCTTTCCGACCCACCGTGTGCGTCGCGCGCCGCTTTTGTCAAGCTTTCGCCACGCGCTTTCGACGTGCTTACGGGGCTGCCTAGCTAATAAATCCGGGCGATTGTAAGCGATAGTTGCAGGCGATTCAAGACTTTAGCCCGGAACAAAATCGCCTCGCGAACGGGCCGCAGGCGGGGTACGCAGGCGAGTGCGGGCCGGTGCGGGCCGGTGCGGGCGGCGGCGGCGCGGACGCGTCACCAGCCGCGGAGGAGGACGGCGCCGAGCACGAGCGCAATGATCCAGAAGGGAATCGAAAGGAGATGAAAGCCGAACCAGATGCCGCGCTGCTTCACGAGCCGCACGGCGATCAGATTGGCGAGCGAGCCGATCGCGATGCCGAACCCGCCTACGCTCACGCCGAAAGCGAGCGCGCGCCAATCGTGCGAGAACTCCGCGAGCATGATCGCGGCCGGCACGTTGCTGATCCCCTGGGACAGCACCGCGCCTGCGACATATGCGCGCACCGGCGTGCCGATGCCGATGGCCGCGATGGACTCGCGCACCCACGGCAGCGCGGCGGCGCTGCGCAAGACGATGAACATGAGCGCGAAGATGACGAGGAGCGGCCAGTCGATCTTCAGCACCGCGTCGCGGCGCCAGATCAGCAGGCCCGCCGCGATACCGGCGAGCGCTATGCCGGGCCGGTGGGCGTCAGCCAGCAGTACGAAGGCGACGAAGAGCACCGCGGCGGTTGCCGCATACGCGCGATCGACGCGCCCGCTCGGCGCGTCGCGCGACAAATCGAGCGGTGCCGCCTTGAACGAAAAAAAAGCGAGGCCGTACAGCATCGCCATCAAAAGCGCGCAAAGCGGCAGCAGCGCATAAACGAAGGCGCCGAACGACACGCCGCTCGTTTGCCACAGGAAAAGATTCTGAGGATTGCCGAGCGGGGTGAGCACCGAGCCCGCGTTGACGGCAAGCGCCGCGAAGATGGCGAGCCTTTTGACCGGCAGCGGTGTCAGATGATTGAGCGAGAGCACGAGCGGCACGACGACGAACAGCGCCACGTCGTTCGTCACGATCATCGACAAAAACGCCGCAAGCCCGATCACGAGGCAGGCGAGCCCCCGCTCGGAATGCACGTGGTGCACGACGCGGTGCGCAAGCCACATCAGAAAACCGGAAAGCTCGACGGCCTTCGTCAGGATCAGCAGCCCCGTGAGCGTCATGATCGTCGGCCAGTCGACGAGCCCGGGCAATGCGCTCCATGCGCGCGGGTGAAGCGTCTGCAGCGCGGCGAGCGCGATGACGAGCACCGTGAGCACCGGCTCGTTGACGAAGAATGCAAAGATGACGCGAGGCCACGCGCCGCGCGCCCGCGGTGCTTTTTCCGACACTGTCATGATGGTTTCGTTGCCCTCGTTGCGCACCAGCCCTGCCGCCTGCCCTGCCATTACGCAGCCGTGTTGCCACGCAGGCGCACGAGGATGCCCTCGAGGGCGTCGAGGTTGCCGAAGTCGATCTGTACCTGCCCCCTGCCGCGGCGCCCCATCTTGATCTTCACCGCGGCGGCGAGCAGATCGGACAGCTCTTCCTCGAGACGCCGCGTGTCGCGGCCGCCGTCCGCCGGGTTCGCGCGCGCCTTGACCGCGGGCGCCGCCTTCGTCGTTACCGCCACGAGCCGCTCCGTCTCGCGCACCGACATGCGCTTGCTCACGACCTGATTCGCGAGCGTGATCTGCGTGGCCGCATCGACGGCCAGCAATGCACGCGCGTGCCCCATGTCGAGATCGCCCGCGAGCAGCATCGTCTGCACCGGCGCCGCCAGATTAAGCAGCCGCAGCAGGTTCGAGACGGCACTACGCGAACGGCCCACCGATTCGGCCGCCTGCTCGTGCGTAAAGTTGAATTCGTCGAGCAGGCGCTGAATGCCCTGAGCCTCTTCGAGCGGATTCAAGTCCTCGCGTTGGATGTTCTCGATCAGCGCCATGGCAGCGGCAGCCTGATCGGGCACATGCTTCACGAGCACGGGCACTTCCGCGAGCCCGGCCAGGTGCGCGGCACGGAAACGCCGTTCGCCCGCGATGATCTCGTATTTCTCGTCGGACACGGGGCGTACCAGGATCGGCTGCATCAGCCCCTGCGCCCGAATGCTCGCCGCCAGCTCCTGCAGACTGCCCTCGTCCATGCGCGTGCGCGGCTGGTACTTGCCCGCCTGCAGCCTGCCGAGCGGCAGCACATTCGGCGCCCCCTCGTTTTTCGCTGCAGCCGTGATGTCCGGGCTGCCGCCGAGCAGCGCCTCCAGACCGCGCCCCAACCCCTTCTTTTTCGCTACCGCGTTCATGCTCTGTCCTCGGTCCGCTTATTCCATATCGGTCATGCGTCGGCGAGCGCGCGCACGCGCTCGATCATCTCGGTGCCGAACTGCACGTACGCCTGCGCGCCGCGCGAAGCCCGGTCGAACACGACTCCCGGCAACCCATAGCTCGGCGCCTCGGCCAATCGCACGTTGCGTGGAATCACGGCGTCGAACACCTTGTCGCCGAAATGCTCCTTCAACTGATCGGACACCTGCTGCTGCAAGGTAATGCGCGGGTCGAACATGACACGCAGCAAGCCGATCACCTTCAGATCGCGGTTGAGGTTCGCGTGCACCTGCTTGATCGTATTGACGAGGTCGGACAGGCCCTCGAGCGCGAAATATTCGCACTGCATAGGAATCACGACGCCATGCGCCGCGCATAACGCGTTCAGCGTCAGCAATGAAAGCGCCGGCGGGCAATCGATGAGCACGAAGTCATAGTCGTCGGCTACGCGCGAGAGCGCTTCCTTGAGCTGGCGCTCGCGGTTCTGCACGCTGACGAGCTCGATCTCGGCGCCCGCGAGCTCACGGTTCGCCGGCAGTACGTCGTAGCCGACCGCCTCCGGCTTTACGCGCGCCTCCGAGACGGAAACACCGTCTACGAGCACCTCGTATACGGTGTTTTCGCAATCGGCCTTGTTGATGCCGCTGCCCATCGTCGCATTGCCCTGCGGGTCCAGATCGATCAACAGCACGCGCTGCCCCTGCGACGCGAGACTCGCCGCGAGGTTGACCGCTGTCGTCGTTTTGCCGACGCCGCCTTTTTGATTCGCGACGCAGAAGATTTTTGCCATCGTAGGTTGAATCCTAAGGCATTGATTTTGAAGCAAAAATACCAATCAGGCGACGGCCGGAGGCACCACTTCCACCAGATGGCGCTCGGCGTCGAGCATCGGTACCGTCAGCCGAATGACCTGTACCACGCGAACATCGGCCGGCAACCGGGCGATTTCGGCGTCAGGCTGCACGCCCTTCATTGCCCAAATCGAGCCGCGCTCGCTGACAAGATGACGCGCAAGTTTAACGAAATCCGCGAGTTCCGCGAATGCGCGCGAAACAATCGCGTCGAATCGTGCCGGTACTTCGATACCCGGTCGCAGTGTTTCCACGCGCCCGGTCACGACCGACAAATTGCCGAGCTTCAGCTCAGCCTTGACCTGCGACTGAAAGGCCGTCTTCTTGTGAACAATGTCGTTCAACGTAACAGTACGATCAGGCAATACGATCGCGAGCACGATGCCGGGCAGGCCACCACCCGATCCAACGTCGAGAATCGATTGACCGGCGCGCGCAGCGAGGTGCGGAACAATCGAAAGCGAATCGAGCACGTGCTGAATCAACATCTGCCGCGGATCGCGAATCGCCGTCAGGTTGTAGACGGTATTCCACTTCGCTAGCAACGCGACGTAATCGATCAGCTTGTTCGACTGCTCCGCGGACAATTCGACGCCGAGCGCGGTACTGCCCTCGCTCAACAGTGCAAGCAAAGCGTCTCTGTCGATCGCGCCCGGCACCGTGCGCGCCGTCATTGCGCCGCCGGGGCTGCGTCTGCCCCGTGATCATCGTTGACGGCCGGCGATACGCCTCGGCGCCCCAGCCCTTTCTTCAGATGGACCATCAGCAACGAAATCGTGGCCGGGGTGATCCCCGAAATCCGCGAGGCCTGCCCGATCGTTTCGGGCCGGTGCTGGTTGAGCTTCTGCCGCGCTTCAAAGGAAAGGCCGCGTACGGCCATATAGTCGATGCTCTCGGGCAAGCGCGTGTTCTCGTTCGCTTCGTTTCGCTCGATCTCGCCAGCTTGCCGCTCGATGTAGCCCTGATACTTGACCCCGATCTCGATCTGCTCCTTGATCTGAGCAAGCAAAACCGGATCATCGGCCAGCGGCTCAGCCGGGCCGCACGTTCCTTCCCGCAAACCGCAAACACCGTCGTAGGTCACGCCGGGCCGGCGCAGTAACTCGGCGAGGCTGTACTCGTGATCGATCGGCTTTCCGAGCAATGCGGTCGCCTCTGCGGCGGACAATGTCTTGGGATTCACCCACATCATCCTCAGCCGCTCTGTTTCACGTGAAACAGCGTCGCGCTTGCGGCTGAATGCCCCCCACCGCTCGTCGTCCACGACACCGAGTTCGCGCCCGATTTCGGTCAGACGCATATCGGCATTGTCCTCGCGCAAGCTGAGGCGATATTCGGCCCGGCTCGTGAACATCCGGTACGGCTCGGACACACCGCGTGTCACAAGGTCGTCCACCAGCACGCCGAGGTAGGCTTGATCGCGGCGTGGCGCCCACGCCTCTTTCTCCTGAACATAGCGGCCGGCATTGATGCCCGCCAGCAGGCCCTGTGCAGCGGCCTCCTCATAACCCGTCGTGCCGTTGATCTGTCCGGCAAAGAAAAGGCCACGAATCGCTTTAGTTTCGAGAGAAGCCTTCAGGCCCCGCGGATCGAAGTAGTCGTACTCGATTGCGTAGCCGGGCCGCAGGATATGCGCGTTTTCCAGCCCCGACATGGATCGGACGAGGGCCAGTTGAACGTCGAAAGGCAAGCTTGTCGAAATGCCGTTCGGATAGAACTCGTTGGTCGTCAGCCCCTCCGGTTCAAGGAAGATCTGGTGCGAGTCCTTCGATGCAAACCGGTGAATCTTGTCTTCGATCGACGGGCAGTAGCGCGGCCCTACTCCTTCGATGACGCCGGTATACATCGGCGACCGGTCGAGTCCCCCGCGGATGATCTCGTGGGTCCGCTCATTCGTATGCGTCACCCAGCAAGGCAACTGCCGCGGGTGTTGCTCTGCCCGGCCGAGAAACGAGAAAACCGGGATAGGGTCCAGATCGCCCGGCTGCTCTTCCAGCTTCGAGAAGTCGATCGTGCGCCCATCGATACGCGGCGGCGTACCGGTTTTCAGTCGGCCTTGAGGCAGCTTCAGCTCCTTCAAACGAGCAGACAACGTCACGGCGGCCGGATCGCCCGCGCGCCCGCCCGTATAGTTGTTCAAGCCCACGTGGATCTTGCCATCGAGGAAGGTGCCCGCCGTAAGAACGACAGCGCGCGAGCGGAAGCGAATGCCAACTTGGGTAACGGCGCCGACCACGCGATCGCCTTCGACCATCAGGTCTTCCACGGCCTGCTGGAACAGCCAGAGGTTAGGCTGGTTCTCGAGCCGGCGCCGAATGGCCTGCTTATAGAGAATGCGGTCAGCCTGGGCCCTCGTCGCACGAACGGCGGGTCCCTTGGACGAGTTGAGAATTCGAAACTGAATGCCGCCCTCGTCTGTGGCCGCAGCCATGGCACCGCCGAGCGCATCCACCTCTTTGACCAGATGACCTTTGCCGATCCCGCCAATCGACGGGTTGCAACTCATCTGGCCAAGCGTTTCGATGTTGTGCGTAAGCAGCAGTGTCTTGGCGCCCATGCGCGCCGACGCCAATGCGGCCTCGGTGCCGGCATGACCACCGCCGACAACGATGACGTCAAATTCAGTGGGATAAAGCATTGCGGACCTCGCGCATCGAAAAAGCGCGAGCCTGTGGGAAATGGGATATGCGCGGAATTATAACGGGTTCGCCTGGGCCGCGACCTTCCCCGAATGGTCAAAACAATGTTCCACGTGAAACAAGACCGGCAAAATCACGTGGAATGCCTCGGCAGCGGCGTTTCCGAGGCGCTTCATATGCTTTCCACCGCAGGCGCTTAGTCACGCGTTGGCCTTGGATTGAAGCCTGCCGTGCGAACCCGCGAGTACGAGCGATTCAGCAGCTTCAAAAATGGAAACGGGCCACAAGGGCCCGTTCTTCACTCGTTACGCGCGAGGATTGGTAGGACGCGGAACACCCGCGCCATGGTCATGCCGCCGACTTCCTGGCTAAGCCCAGATAAGTTTCGACAACGCGCGGATGGTTCGCCAAAAACGCGGCCTCTCCCTCCAAGACCTGCTCGCCGGTCTCGAGGACGTAGCCATAATCGGAGACCTGCAGCGCAGCTCGCGCATTCTGCTCGACGAGCAGGATCGCCACACCGGTGCGCTTGAGCGCGCTGATGATGTGGAAGATCTCCTTGACGATCAGCGGCGCCAGCCCGAGGCTCGGCTCGTCGAGCATAAGGACGTCGGGCTTGCCCATCAGGGCGCGCCCCAGCGCCAGCATTTGCCGCTCGCCGCCGGAGAGCGTTCCTGCAGCCTGCCTGCGGCGTTCCTTCAAGCGAGGAAACAGCTCGAAGACCGGGGCCAACTGATCGAGGAAGTCGCGCTCGCCAGCTCGCTTGCGCCGATAGGCGCCAAGCAGCAGGTTGTCCTCCACCGTCATCGTCGCAAACAACTCGCGCTTTTCGGGCACGAGGCAAACACCGCGTGCGACGCGCGCCTCCACCGGCAGCGCACCGATATCTTCGCCGCGGTAGACAACGGCCCCACTCGCTCGTCCGGTGGCCGGCAGCGCTCCCATGATGGCATTCAGCAGCGTCGATTTGCCCGCACCGTTGGGGCCGATGACGCTCACGATCTGCCCTGGTCGGGCTACGATCGAGGCATCGCGCAATGCCTCCACCTTGCCGTACCGGACAAACAGATGCGACGCGGCGAGCAACGGCGTGGCGGGCGTGGGGGTTGCCTGGGAAGTCTCGATTTCGCTCATCTCAGTCCACCCCTCCCAAATAAGCTTCGAGTACGGCCGGATCTTTCTGAACCTCCTCGGGCAGTCCATGTGCGATACGCGTGCCGAACTCCATGACAACGACGCGGTCTGCCAGGTTCATGACGAAATCCATGTCGTGCTCGACCAGCAGCACGCTCATGCCCTCCGCTTTCAGTTTGCGCAGCAACTCCGCCAGCCGCTGCGTCTCCAGGTACCGCAGGCCTGCGGCGGGCTCGTCGAGCAGCAACAGCGCCGGGTCGCCGGCCAGCGCCCGCGCGATTTCGAGCACCCGCTGCTGGCCCAGCGCGAGGCTCCCCGCCTCTTCGTAGAGATGGGGCTCGAGGCCGACACGGCGAATCTGCCGAGCGGCCTCGGCCATCAGGCGATTCTCTTCCGAGCGGTTGAGCCGCGCGATACTGCGCCACACGCCTGCGTGGCCCCGCAAGTGCGCACCGAGCGCGACGTTCTCGAGCACCGTCATTCCGGGCAGCAGCTTGACGTGCTGGAACGTCCGGGCGATCCCGCGTCTGGCGATTTCACGTGAGCCGAGCCGGTCGATCCGTTCGCCGGCGAAATGGATCGCGCCGCCGGTAAGCTGCAGCACGCCGGTCACGAGGTTGAACGTCGTCGATTTGCCTGCCCCGTTGGGTCCGATCAACGCGACGATCTCGCCAGCCTCCACGCTGAAGCTGACATCGTTGACGGCAACGAGCCCGCCGAAGGCCTTTCTCGCTCGCTCGACGGCCAGCAACGGCGCGCCCGCCCGCGCTTTTGTGCGATGCGGCAAATTCTCCGCCGTTTCGGGCACCTGCGCCGCGGGACCACGTGGAAAGAGCCGAGCCACAAAGGGCCATACGCCCTCGCGCGCATATTGCAGCAGCACAACCATGACGATGCCGAAGACGATCGTCTCGAAATTGCCGCTTTGGCCCAGCAACGCGGGCAACAGCGTTTGGAGGTAATCCTGAACCACGGTCAGAACAGCCGCACCCAGAATCGCGCCCCACACGTGCGAGACACCGCCCACGACCGCCATGAACAAATACTCGATGCCGTGATTGAGGCCGAATGGCGTCGGGTTCACGGCCCGCTGCAGATGGGCGTAGAGAAAGCCCGAAATGGCCGCGAGCACGGCCGAATAGACGAAGATGACGACGCGCAGCCACGCCGTATGAACACCCATCGCCTCGGCCATGACACCGGCGCCGCGCAGCGCGCGAATGGCACGCCCAGGCCGGCTGTCGAGAAGGTTCTGAACCGAGAGCACGGCCAAGAGCACGACGAGCCAGATCAGATAGTAGACGCTGCGTCCCGAAGCGAGCGCGAAGCCGAACACGGACAACGGTGGAATACCGTTGATGCCGTCGTATTTCCCGAGCCAGTCGACATTGCCGAACAGGTAGTAAAGAGACAGCCCCCAGGCGATCGTGCCGAGCGGCAGGAAATGCCCCGACAAGCGCATCGTGACGGCACCGATCACGAGCGCGACCACGACCGTGAGCGCGATGCCGACGAGAAGCGCGAGCCACGGCGAGACTGCGAATTGCGTCGTCAGATAGGCACTCGCATAGGCCCCTACGCCGACAAACGCAGCCTGGCCGAAGCTCGTCATGCCGCCGATACCCGTCAGCAGCACGAGCCCGATTGCGACGATCGAATAAAGGCCGATGTAGTTCGCAAGGGTGATCCAGTATTCGGGCACGCGCAGCGCGCCTGGCAGCACCGGCAGCAGGAAGATGACGACGAGGAAAAGCCGGAACGGCGTGACGACGGAGAAAAAGCGTTTCATGTGCTCACTCCGCTTCTTCTTCGACGTGGCCGCTCGTGAGGCTGCGCCAGAGCAGGACGGGAATGATCAGCGTAAAGACGATCACTTCCTTGTAGGCGCTCGCCCAGAACGACGAATACGATTCGAGCAGACCGACGAGCAGCGAGCCCGCCGCGGCGAGCGGATAGCTGACGAGGCCGCCGACGATCGCGCCAACGAAGCCCTTGAGGCCGATCAAGAACCCCGAGTCGTAATAGATCGTCGTAATCGGCGCCACGAGCACGCCGGACAGCACGCCCAGCCCGGCCGCCAGCGTGAAGGCGAGCCGCCCCGCCTGCGCCGTCCCGATGCCGACGAGCCGGGCGCCGAGGCGGTTGATCGACGTCGCGCGCAACGCCTTGCCCGAGATCGACCGGCCGAAATAAACATACAGCGCGACGATCAGCGCGAGGGCTGTGAGAACGACCCAGATGCTTTGCCCTGTGACCGACAGGCTCCCCACGGCGAACGTCGCATCGGAAAACGGCGCGGTGCGCGAGCCCTCGGCGCCGAACATGAGAAGCCCGAGCCCCACCATCGCGAAATGGACGGCCACCGCGACGATCAGCAGCAGCAACGTCGAAGCTTCCGCAATCGGCTCATAGGCGAGCCGATAAACGAGCGGCCCCATGGGCACGACGATCAGCAGCGTCAATGCGATCTGCGCGATCATCGGCAATGCCATCGTGCTCGCCTTGGTGCTCAGCAGATAGACCGCAGCCGGCAACAGCAAATAGCGCCCCGCGCCGAGTGCGATCGTGCGCGAAAGCTGCCGCCGCCGTTCGGCATGGCGTATGACGCCCAACATCTCGACGACGAAACAGGCGGCGCCCAGCGCAAGCAACAGCCTCGACGTGGGCGGCACCTTGTTCGACTGCAGCATCGCCAGCGTCAACGCGCCATACGAGACGAATTCGCCTTGCGGAATGAAGATGACGCGCGTCACCGAAAAGACGAGCACGAGCGCCAGCGCGAGCAGTGCGTAAACGGCGCCTGTGGTGATCCCGTCCTGCGCCAGGATTGCGGCGATCGATAAATCCATGCTTCGTTGTTGTCCTAATGCATGGCGCGGCCCGCGCTGCGCGCACGGCCGGCCCGGGAGACGATATACAGCACGCAGAAAAACGGTGAGACGATCGAAGCGCCCCGCGACCGCGAAAATGCGCGAGTGGCAAGGACGCGCATGCGAACGCACCCTGCCCGCCGTGGCACCTCGTCAACGGCGCATTACTCGCCGACGACCTTCCATTTGCCGTCGAGGATCTGCACCATCACGCGGGCGCGCTTGTCGAAACCGTTGTGGTCGGTCGGCGTGACGTTCATGACCCCATGCGAGACGCTCAAGTCCTTGAGCCCTTCGAGCGCCGCGCGCAGCGCCGTGCGGAACGCCTCCGTGCCGGGTTGCGCCTGTTTGAGCGCCACCGGAATGGCTTTTTGCAGCATCTGGCCGGCGTCCCATGCATGTCCGCCGAACGTGACGACGGAGTCCTTGCCGTACTTCGCCTCATAGGCGTTCTTGTAGGCAAGTGCCGAGCGCTTGACCGGGTTGCTGTCGGCAAGCTGATCGGCGACGAGAATCGGGCCGGCCGGCAGTACTTCGCCGTTGCAGTCCTTGCCGCACAGGCGCAGGAAATCGTTGTTGGCCACGCCGTGCGTCTGATAGACGGCGCCGGCATAGCCGCGTGCCTTCAGCTCCTTGGCCGGCAGCGCGGCAGGCGTGCCGGAGCCCGCGATGAGCACCGCATCGGGCCGCGCGCTGATCGTCTTGAGCACCTGTCCCGTCACAGAGGTGTCGTTGCGCGCGTAGCGCTCGTCGCCGACGAGCTTGATGCCGTGCTCTTGCGCCGCCTTCGTAAAGGCTTTGTGCCAGCTCTCGCCATACGCGTCGGTGAAGCCGATGAAGCCGACTGTTTTCACGCCGTGCGCCTGCATGTACGCCGCGATGGCATCCGCCATGAGGCTATCGTTTTGCGGCGTCTTGAACGCCCATTGGCGGCGCGCGTCCACCGGCTGCACGATGTCGGCCGAGGCGGCGAGCGAGATCATCGGCGTCTTCGCCTGCGACACGATGTCGAGCATCGCCATCGAGTTGGGCGTGATCGTGGAGCCGACGATCACGTCGACATGATCTTCATCGATGAGCTTGTGCGTGTCCTGCACTGCTTTCGTGGAATCGGTTGCGTCGTCGAGCACGATGTACTCCACGCTCTTGCCGCCGATTTCCTTCGGCAGCAGATCGATGGTCTTTTTCTCGGGAATGCCGAGCGACGCCGCGGGACCCGTCAGCGAAAGCACCACACCGACCTTGACCTGCGCCTGTGCCGCGCTTGCGATACCGACCAATGCCGCGACGACCCCGCTCGCCACCCAATGCCTCATTGTCATCTCCAATCTCCAGACGCTTTGCGCAAGCGCACTTGCGGCCGGCCAGACAGGCCGGCATTCGAAACGAATTGAATCGAAAAAAAGAATCGTATCGCGCCGCGATCGAATCGCGCTCGAATCATGCACCAATGATCGGATAAAAAAACGACAGAGCCGGCGCGCAGTGGATTGCGCCTGCGCAAAGCAGGCAAGGAAGTACAGCGCGAATGCAGCCGCGCACATCACCGGTGCACGCAGCGCATGCGGCACGGAACGACTGCACGGAAAACGTATGCGCGAAACGCACATGGGCACGCATGCGGAAAATTGGACGCGCAAATAAAAAGCGCTGTTGGATCCTATCCAACAGCGCTTTCGTCCGGGCACTGAGTGCCTCGCTTGTCTCCTCGTTCTCCACCTGCAAATTCGGTGCATCAGAACTGGAACGAAGATTAAACGTCCGCGTCTGCTGCGACAACCTAGCACTTTCCCTAGTGGTGCAAGCTCGCACGCAATTAGCGCATCTACGCGCGCAATGTTCGCACGCGCGCGATGACCTCGCCGACGATGCCTCGCCTGAATGCGAGCACACAGACGATGAAGATGAAGCCGACCACGATCGTCGTCGATTCGCCAAGCGTCGAGAACCAGTCGATGCCTGTGAGCGACGCGAGTGCCGTACCGATATCGCCGAGCCGGTCCTCGAGAATCACGATCAGCGCGGCGCCGAGCACGGGCCCGAAAAGCGTGCCCATGCCGCCCACGAGCGTCATCAGCACGACGAGCCCCGACATCGTCCAATGCGCGTCGCTGAGCGTCTCGAACCCGAGCACGAGCACCTTCAACGCGCCGGCGAATCCCGCGAACCCGGCCGACAACACGAACGCGAGCAGCTTGAAGCGATCGGTGTCGTAACCGAGCGAGATCGCACGCGGCTCGTTCTCGCGCACGGCGGTCATCACTTGCCCGAACGGCGAATGCACGATGCGCACGATGAGCAGGAACGCAAGCACGATCGCCACGAGCACGACGTAGTACAGCGTGATGTCGGGCGACAGATCGATCAAGCCGAACAGCCGGCCGCGAGCCACGCCCTGCAGGCCATCCTCGCCGTGCGTGAATGGCGCCTGCAGATAAATGAAGTAGACCATCTGCGCGAACGCCAGCGTGACCATCGCGAAATAGATGCCCTGCCTGCGGATTGCGAACAGGCCGACGACGAGGCCGAGCAGCGTTGCGGCAGCCGTGCCCGCCAGCACGCCGACGAGCGGCGAAAAGCCGAGCGACTGAATCGCATAACCCGCCACGTAGCCGGCTGTCGCGAGAAACATCGCGTGTCCGAAGGAAAGCAGCCCCGTGTAGCCGATCAAGAGGTTGAATGCCGCGGCGAAGAGCGCGAAGCAGAGCACCTTCATGACGAAGACGGGGTAGACGCCCACCCACGGTGCGACGAGCAGGCCCGCGAAGAGCAAGCCGTAAAGCGCCTTCCTTTGCATTACCGCTCCTTGCCGAAAAGGCCTGCCGGACGCACGAGCAGCACGAGCGCCATGATGACGAACACGACGGTGGCCGAGGCCTCCGGATAGAACACGCGCGTCAAACCTTCGATCACGCCGAGCCCGAGGCCCGTCAGAATCGAGCCCATGATCGAGCCCATTCCGCCGATCACGACCACCGCGAACACCGTGATGATCATCGACTGGCCCATCAGCGGCGACACCTGGATGACGGGCGCCGCCAACACGCCCGCGAACGCGGCGAGCGCCACGCCGAAACCGTAGGTCAGCGTGATCATGAGCGGCACGTTGACGCCGAAGGCTTCGACGATCTTCGGGTTTTCGGTGCCCGCGCGCAGATAGGCGCCGATGCGCGTCTTCTCGATGACGAACCAGGTCGCGAAGCAGACGACGAGCGATGCGACGACGACCCACGCGCGGTAATTCGGCAGATACATGAAGCCGAGATTCGTTGCGCCCGCAAGCAGATCGGGCACATCGTAGGGCTGGCCCGATACGCCGTAGATCGACCGAAACACGCCTTCGATCACGAGCGTGAGCCCGAACGTCAGCAACAGGCCATAGAGATGATCGAGCCGGTAGAGCCAGCGCAGCATCGAGCGCTCGATGACGATGCCGAACGCACCCACTGCGAGCGGTGCCAGTACGAGCATCGCCCAGTACGGCAGACCGAGGTAGTTGAGCCCGATCCAGGCGAGCATCGCCCCGAGCATAAACAACGCGCCGTGCGCGAAGTTGATCACGTTGAGCATGCCGAAGATCACGGCCAGCCCGAGGCTCAGGATCGCGTAGAACGACCCGTTGACGAGCCCGAGCAGGAGCTGGCTCAGCATCGCCGGCAACGGAATGCCAAAGATTTCCATTGAACCTGCCGTCAAGTTTGTGGGCCGGCGCCCGCGCAAAAACACGAGCGCCGGGTCCCATGCGAAGCGGGACCCGCAGGCGCGCCCTGCGCGAAAACCACTCACGCAAAGGTACGCATCACGTCACTTCCAGAGCGCGCAGCGCGTTTCCGCCTTGGTCGTGAAAGCCTGGTCGCCGGAAATCGTCGAAATGAGCTTGTAGTAATCCCAAGGCTTCTTGGATTCGCCGGGCGCCTTCACCTGATACAGATACATATCGTGGATCAGACTGCCGTCTTCCCGCAGCGTCCCCTTCGCGTAGAAGTCGTTGACGCCCTGCTTGCGGATCTGCGCCATGACCTTGTCCGCATCGGTCGAGCCCACCGCCTTCACCGCGTTCAGATACGTCATCGCCGACGAGTAATCCGCCGCCTGCAGGCTCGACGGCATCTTGCCCATCTTCGCGAAGTAGCGTTGCGCCCACTTGCGCGAGGCATCGCTCTGATCCCAGTACCAGCTGTCGGTCAGCAAGAGCCCTTGTGCCGTCGGCAGGCCCACGCTGTGCACGTCGTCGATGAACATCAGCAGTGCGGCGATCTTCATCGATTTCGTGATGCCGAACTCCTTCGCGGCCTTGATCGAGTTGACCGTATCGCCGCCCGCGTTCGCGAGGCCGAGGATCTGTGCTTTCGACGATTGGGCCTGCAGCAGGAACGACGAGAAATCGGACGCGGAAAGCGGGTGGCGCGCTTGTCCAAGCACCGTTCCGCCCGCCTTCCCGACCACATCCGAGGTGTTCTTCTCGAGCGATTTGCCGAATGCGTAATCGGCCGTCAAGAAGTACCAGGTCTTGCCGCCGTTCTTGACGACGGCCGAGCCGGTGCCCTTCGCGAGTGCCGTCGTATCGTAGGCATAGTGGATGGTATAGGGCGTGCACTGTTCGTTCGTCAGCGCATCGGTACCCGCACCGATCGAGATGAACACGCGCTTTTTGTCCTTCGCCACACCGTTCATCGAGAGCGCCGTCGCGGAGTTGGTCCCGCCGATCAGCAGATCGAGACCTTGCGTATCGATCCACTGGCGAGCCGTGGAAGCCGCGATGTCGGCCTTGTTCTGATGGTCCGCCGAGAGCACCTTGATCGGCTTGCCGTTCACCTTGCCGCCGAAATCTTCGACCGCCATTTGAATGGCTGTCAGGCCGCCCTTGCCGTCGATGTCCGCATACAGGCCCGACATGTCCGTAATGAAGCCGATGGTGACCGCATTTTCATCGGCCGCCGCGTGCTGCGCCGGCAGCGCCGCGGCAAAAGCCGCTCCGGCCAGAGCGGCGAGGCGCACCATGCGTGGGAGCAATTTCGCTTTCATTGGTATCTCCTTGTTGGCATTATGGTTGTGCGTGCAACTAATTTGCGAAACCGGCGCGTGCCGGCGCCGCATGACACGTCGTGTCCGCTCAAACGCCGAGCAGATCGTGCAGGACGGGCATTTTGCTTTCGAGCTCGGCGGCAACGAAACGCTCGACGATCCGGCCGTGCTCCATCACGTAAAAACGGTCGGCGAGCGGCGCCGCGAAACGGAAGTTCTGTTCCACCATGACGATCGTATAGCCGCGCGCCTTCAATGCGAGGATCATGCGCGCGAGCGTCTGCACGATCACGGGCGCGAGCCCTTCGGAAATCTCGTCGAGCAGCAGGAGATTCGCCCCTGTGCGCAGGATCCGCGCAACGGCGAGCATCTGCTGTTCGCCGCCCGACAGGCGCGTGCCCTGGCTCATGCGGCGTTCCTTCAAATTCGGAAACATCGCATAGATCTCGTCCAGCGACATCGCGTCGGACGACGCGCCCACCATCGGCGGCAGCAGCAGGTTCTCCTCGCACGAGAGGCTCGAGAAGATGCCGCGCTCCTCGGGGCAGTAGCCTACGCCGCAATGCGCGATCCTGTGCGTGGGCATGCCGATCGTCTCGCGATCGCCGATGCGCACGGAACCGGTTCGGCGGCTCGTGAGCCCCATGATGGCGCGCAGCGTCGTGGTGCGCCCGGCGCCGTTGCGGCCGAGCAGCGTGACGACCTCGCCGCGGTTCACGGTGAGATCGACGCCATGGAGAATATGAGACTCGCCATACCAGGCCTGCAGGCCGGCAATCGAGAGCGCCGGCACGCCTTGCGGTCGTTCCGCCACGGCCACGCCCTCCTCGATGTTGTCGCGCTCGGTGTGGCTCATCCGTGTGCCCCCGTCAGGGTCGCATCGGCACTGCCCATATAGGCCTGCATCACGAGCGGGTTCTTCGATACCTCTGCGTAGCTGCCTTCGGCGAGCACCTCGCCGCGCTGCAAGACGGTGATCGTGTCGGAGATGCCGGCAATCACGTTCATGTTGTGCTCGACCATCAGAATCGTGCGGCCCGCCGAGACCTTCTTGATCAGTGCCGTCACGCGATCGACATCTTCATGGCCCATGCCCTGCGTCGGTTCGTCGAGCAGCATCAGTTCGGGCTCCATGGCCAGCGTAGTCGCGATCTCGAGCGCACGCTTGCGGCCATACGAGAGTTCGACCGTGGGCGTGTCGGCAAAGTCGGTCAGGCCCACCTGTGCGAGCAGTTCGCGGGCCCGTTCGTCGAGCTGCCGCAGCGTGCGCTCGGAGCGCCAGAAATGATAAGCCGTGCCGAGCGTACGCTGCAGACCCACGCGAACGTTCTGCAAAACGGTCAAATGCGGAAAGACCGCCGAAATCTGGAACGAGCGGATAACGCCGCGCCGCGCGATCTGCGCCGGCCGCTCGCGCGTGATGTCGACGTTGTTGAATACGATCTGCCCCGCGCTCGGCTCGAGAAACTTCGTAAGCAGGTTGAAGCAGGTCGTCTTGCCCGCGCCGTTGGGGCCGATCAACGCATGGATGGAGCCGCGGCGCACACGCAGATTCACGCCGCTCACGGCGGTGAATCCTTTGAATTGCCTGGTCAGCCCGCGCGTTTCGAGAATCGTGTCGCCAAGAATCATGTCCCCTTCCGTGCGAAGTCAGGCGAAGCACTGCTGATTTACGCATGCGCCGCGTCGGCGCATCGCTCAGGAGGGGCTCGATGTCGTCACAACCCCGTCTTTTGGCATGGTGCATCATCGCGGGGAGGTCGGCCCCGCACCATGCGGCACCGCGCATTGTCTCGCCAATGATGCAGCGCATTCATTGGGATTTGCACTTAGGTTTGTTTACGTAATGGGGGCGCGTGCGACACCCGTCCGGAGCGTGTTGCGGCAGGTCCGCCGCAGCGCGAAGACGGGCATCGTCATACTGTGGGCACGGCGGCGATATCGGCGAGTGCGGGCGCCAAGTCGCCTCGCGCAAGTGCGCGGCGGTCGGCCCGGATCATGTCGCTTGCACGCTCGGCGATCATCAGCGTGGGCGAATTCGTGTTGCCCGAGGTGATCGTCGGCATGACGGATGCATCCACCACACGCAGCCCCGCCACGCCCAGCACGCGCAACCGCGAATCGACGACGGCGCCAGGATCGTCCGGCGTGCCCATGCGGCACGTACCGACAGGATGAAAGATGGTCGTGCCGACATCTCCGGCCGCCTTGATGAGTTCTTCCTCGGTCTGGAACTCGGGCCCCGGGAGAATTTCCTGCGGCGCATAGCAGGCAAGCGCCGACGACGCCACGATCCGCCGCGTGAGCCGCAACGCATTGGCGGCCACACGCCGGTCGTATTCGGTCGACAGGTAATTCGGCGCAATGCGCGGAGGCACCTTCGGGTCGGACGATTCGACGTGGATGCTGCCGCGCGAGGTCGGCCGCAACTGGCATGCCGACGCCGTAAACGCATTGAAGCGATGCAGCGGCTCGCCGAAACGATCGAGCGAGAGCGGCTGGACGTGATACTCGATGTCGGGGCGCGTGATCGATGCGTCGTCGGACGCGGACTTCGCGAACGCGCCCAGCTGCGAGGGCGACATCGACATCGGGCCGCTACGCGAAAACGCATATTGCGCGGCGATCCAGAGCTTGCCCCACCAGTGCGCCGAAAGCGTGTTGAGCGTGCGTACGCCGTTGACCCGATAGGCCATGCGCAGCTGAAGGTGATCCTGCAGATTCTCGCCCACGCCGCGCAAGTCGTGCCTCACGTCGATGCCGAGCCGCTGCAGCCGCGCGCCGTTGCCGATGCCCGATAGCTCGAGCAATTGCGGCGAGTTCACAGCCCCGGAGGCAACGAGCACCTCCACGCGCGCGCGCGCGACGAACGCGCGACCATCGCGCCGGTATGCAATGCCGGTGCAGCGCCGGCCCTCGAAGGTCAGCCGCTCGACGAGCGCATCGGTGACGATGGTCAGGTTCGGCCGCGCGAGCGCCGGCCGCAGGAATGCTTTCGACGCATTCCAGCGCACCCCGCGTTTCTGGTTGACTTCGAAGTAACCTACGCCGCCGTTGTCACCGCGATTGAAATCGTCGGTGGCGGGGATGCCTGCCTCCTGCGCGGCCGCGTGAAACGCCTCGAGCACCTTCCACTTGAGGCGCTGACGTTCGACGCGCCAGGGTCCGCCGGACCCGTGCCATTCGCTCGTGCCGCCATGATGATCCTCGCTGCGCTTGAAAACAGGCAGTACGGCATCCCACGACCAGCCCGGATCGCCCGTTACGCGCGCCCATTCGTCGTAGTCCTCGCGCTGCCCGCGCATGTAGATCATGCCGTTGATCGACGAGCAGCCGCCGAGCACGCGCCCGCGCGGATAGGACAACGCACGGCCGTTGAGCCCCTGCTCCGAAGCGGTGCGATACAGCCAGTCGGTGCGCGGGTTGCCGATGCAGTACAGATAGCCGACCGGCACGTGAATCCAGTGATAGTCGTCTTTTCCGCCCGCTTCGACGAGCAGAACGCTCACGTCGCGATCCTCGCTGAGACGGCTCGCGAGCACGCACCCGGCCGTGCCCGCCCCGACGATCACGTAATCGAACTTGCCGGCCTCGATCGCTGCATCGCTCATGACGCGTGTCTCCTCATTCCCGCACGCCGACGGGCGCGCCGCCAACTGCTGCCTCTTTGCTGGCTGTTGCTACATTCGGCGCTATTTCGCCACCGGCATCGTGAACTCCGCACCTTTGGCGATGCTGTCGGGCCAACGCTGCATGATGCTCTTGTAGCGCGTGTAAAAGCGCACCCCCTCTTCGCCGTAGGCATGGTGGTCGCCGAAAAGCGACTTTTTCCAGCCACCGAACGAGTGCCAGGCCATCGGCACCGGAATAGGCACGTTGATTCCGACCATGCCCACCTGAATCTGCCGGGAAAAGGCGCGCGCCACACCGCCATCGGTCGTGTAGCACGACACGCCGTTCGCGAACTCGTGCGCATTGATCAGTTCGACCGCACTCGCGAAATCGGGTACGCGTACAACCGCGAGCACCGGGCCGAAAATCTCTTCGCGGTAGATGCGCATATCGGTCTTCACGTGATCGAAGAGCGTGCCGCCGAGGAAGAATCCGCCGTCATGACCGGGTACTTTCAATCCGCGCCCGTCGACGACGAGCGTCGCGCCCTCGGCCACGCCCGCCTCGATATAGGAAGCGACCTTTTCGCGATGTGCCGCTGTCACGAGCGGCCCCATTTCGGCGTCGGATTCCATACCGTTCCTGATCTTGAGCGCCTTCACGCGCGGCACGAGCCGCTCGACGAGCTCGTCGGCGACATGCCCGACCGCCACCGCCACCGAGATCGCCATGCAGCGCTCGCCGGCCGACCCGTAAGCGGCGCCGATCAGCGCATCGACGGCCTGGTCGAGGTCGGCATCGGGCATGACGACGAGGTGGTTCTTCGCCCCGCCGAGCGCCTGCACGCGCTTGCCGCGCTTCGCGCTTTCGCTGTGGATGTACTCGGCGATCGGCGTGGAGCCGACGAACGACAGCGCAGCCACGTCGCGATGCTCGATCAGCGCATCGACGGCTTGCTTATCCCCGTGCACGACGTTGAACACGCCGTCGGGCAGCCCGGCTTCCTTGAGCAGTTCGGCGAGCCGCACGGAGGCCGAGGGATCGCGCTCGGACGGCTTCAGCACGAACGTATTGCCGCAGGCAATCGCGATCGGAAACATCCAGCACGGCACCATCATCGGAAAGTTGAACGGCGTGATGCCGGCCACCACGCCGAGCGGCTGCCGCAGGTTCCAGTTGTCGATGCCGCCGCCGATCTGATCGGTGAAGTCGCTCTTGAGCAGATTCGGAATGCCGCAGGCGAATTCGACCACTTCGATGCCGCGCATGACCTCGCCCTTCGCATCCGAGAACACCTTGCCGTGCTCGCGCGTGATGAGCTCGGCAAGCTCGGCATGGTGCTCGTCGAGCAGTTGCTTGAAGCGGAACATGACGCGGGCGCGCTTGAGCGGAGCCGTTTCCGCCCACGCCGGGAACGCAGCCTTCGCAGCCGCCACGGCCGCACCGACCTCGGCCTCGCTTGCGAGCGGCACGCGCGCGGCCACGGTGCCGAGCGCGGGATTGAAGACCTCGCCGAACCGTCCGCTCGTACCGCTCGCGCGCTCGCCGCCGATGAAATGGGTCAGCTCGCGCACGCGCGCGCCTTGATCTGCTTCGCTCATGAATGTCCTCGCTGGGTGATGGAATGCGCCGGCCCTGGCCGCATGGCGCCTGATCGAATCGAAGCGTACGCGCCGATGCGGTACTCGATCCAATGAGTTCTTCTCAACAGCGATATAAGCCGCGCTAATATCGAGGTCTGCCTACTCGCGTAAGCGCCCGACTGCCCAACCATGGATCTCACCCTGCTGCGCGCCTTCGTGACGGTGGCGCACGCCGGCAACCTGACGCGCGCCGCCACCCAGTTGCACCTGACGCAACCGGCCGTGAGCCTGCAGATCAAGAACCTGCAGGAGGCGCTCGGCGTGGCGCTTTTCACGCGCACGCCCCATGGCCTCGCGCTGACGCGCGACGGCCAGGCGCTGCTGCCGCATGCCGAGCGTGCGCTCGCGGCGGCCGGCGACGTCGAGCGCGCAGCGGCCGCCTTGCGCCAGGAGGTGCGCGGCCGGCTGCGCATCGGCACGATTCTCGATCCGCATTTCCTGCGGCTCGGCGGGTTTCTCAAGCAACTCGTCGAAACCTATCCTCAGATCGAAACGGCCCTGCGGCACGGCATGTCGGGCTGGGTCGCCGAGCAGGTTCGCACGCGCGAGCTCGATGTCGGCTACTACATTGGCCAGCCGGCCGAGGAAGGCATGCCCGACGGCCTCTTCCACGTCGCGACGCTCACGCGGTTCCAGTACCGTGTGCTCGCGCCAGCCGGCTGGAAGGATCGCGTGAGCCGCGCCCGCGACTGGCGCGCACTCGCGGCCTTTCCATGGATCTGGACCCCGCCGGCTTCGGCGCATCAGCGGCTCTTGTCGCGGCGCTTCGCGCAAGCGGGGGCAAGCCCCGTAAAAGTCGCCGAAGTCGATCAGGAAACGTCGATGCTCGATCTCGTCAAATCGGGTGTCGGACTCACGCTCGCGCGCGACGCCATCGCGATTGCCGAAGCGCATGCGCACGCACTGACCATCGTGGAAGGCGTAACCGTGCCGACCGAGCTGACGTTCATCGCCCTTGCGACGCGCATGGAAGAACCGGCCATCGGCGCCGCGTTCAAACTGATCGAAGCCCAGTGGGCCGCCTGATTCCGGCGCGGTCCCGACCCGGTCGAGGCTTGATTGGTGCCTGATCCCCGGTTTTCTCACTGCTTTCGCCGCTTTTTGTTAGATTCGACCGGCACGCGACATCGCACGCATTCATGCGTTTGCGCTTTTTTGGCCGACGCCGCAAGGCGTTCTCCCGTTGTCTTCCTCGACGCTTACCGCAGGAGCATGACATGGCACGCAACATCGAAATCAAAGCCCGCGCACGCGCTTTCGACGCCTTGCGCGAACGGGCCGCGGCCCTCTCGTCCGAAGCGCCGCTGATCTTCCGGCAACAGGACTTCTTCTACGACGTGCCGCGCGGCCGACTGAAGCTGCGCCAATTCGACGACGGCACGCCCGCCGAGCTGATCTTTTACCAACGCGACGACCGCGAGGGGCCGAAGGCTTCCTACTACACGCGCAGCCCCGTCACGAACCCCGAGGCGATGCACAGCCTGCTTGCGACGGCCCTGACCACGCGCGGGATCGTCTCGAAAGAACGCCATGTCTACCTGACGGGGCGCACGCGCATTCATCTGGACCGTGTGGACGGGCTGGGTGATTTCGTCGAACTCGAAGTCGTGCTCGGAGCCGACGACGACGAGGAAGACGGCACGGCCGAGGCACACGAGGTGTTCGAGAAGCTCGGTGTGGCGGCGGCGGATCTGGTCCCGGTCGCTTACGTCGATCTGCTCAACGCCGAGGCGTCCGGCCGGGCCGCATAGCCGCCGACGGCGGGTGGGCGCCGAGTGCTCAGACGGCCGAGCCCGGCGCGAGATGTCCGAGCGGCAGCGGCCCGTTGCGCTTGAACGTCGTGAGGACGATGTTCGAGCGCACGCTGTCGACGCCGGGCACCCGCATCAGCTTTTTCATGACGAATGAGGACAACGCGCTCAGATCGGGCGCGACGATGCGCAACAGGTAATCGGCCTCGCCCACCACGGCGTGGCATTCGAGCACTTCGGGCAGCATCTCGATTTGCTGCTGAAACTGTTCGACGATGGTGTCGCCGTGGTGCTTGAGCTTGAGGCTCGTGAACGCGGTGACGCTGAGCCCGAGCTTTTCCGGACGCAGCACGACCCGATAACCGTCGATGATGCCGGCGGCCTCCAGCCGCTGCAAACGCCTGCCGATCTGCGAGGGCGACAGCGGCACGCTCTCGCCCAGTTGCTGGTGGGTGGCGCGACCGAAACGCTGCAGGACATCGAGCAGCGTGAGATCGAAATGATCGAGTTCCAGCATGGGCGTTCGTTGCATGGCAAAGCGTATCGACGCGCGATTATCGCATGCACGCCCTGCCCATCGGCCCGCGGCAGCGCCGCGGCTTATGTGGAAAAATGCCCTGTTGGCCTTCGGCGCGCTCAGGCGCGGCCGGCCTTGTCACGAGAGGTGCAACCATGATTCACAAGCTGACATCCGAGGAACGCGCGCGGCAACTCGCCGAATTGCGCGGCTGGCAGGCCGTCGCGGGACGAGACGCGATCCACCGGCAGTTCAAGTTCGCCGATTTCAACGAAGCGTTCGGCTTCATGACACGCGTGGCGTTGAAAGCGCAGGAAATGGATCACCATCCCGAATGGTTCAACGTCTACGACACCGTCGACATCACGCTGTCCACACACGAGGCGGGTGGCGTCACGGAACGCGATCTCACGCTCGCGCGCTTCATCGACAAGGCAGCTGCCCTCAGCGCTGCGCGGTAAGCATTTCGCAAGCGAGCCGAAGGAATCCCGTGGGGCGCGGGCTACCCCGCACTGCCCGCGCCGCCCGCGCCGCCCGCGTCGCCCGCGTTACTGAGGGTCAGATAATCGCGCCAGGCTTGTCGGGCGGTGGGTTCGAGCGCTTCCTCCGGTACCTGGGCCCGACGCTGTACAATCAGCAACGCATACGGCTTGGAGAGCGCGCTCGCCTCCTTGCACAAGCGAAGCTCATCGCCGCTCGACGGCGAGCGGGCGCGCCAGAAGTTGATCGCGGCTTCGAGTTCGTTGATCGTTATCTCGGACATGATAGGCGTGATGACTGCATGGCCACCCGGCGAGCACGCTTGCGACAGCGCGCTCGATCGTGGCGAAGGAGCCCGTTGAACCGCGTGCCGGCCGCGGCGAGTAAGCCGAAGGCTTAACCCATTGTACTTTGAGCGACTTCCATGCGACTCCTTCTGATCGAAGACGACCGCCCGATTGCGCGCGGCATCCAGAGCAGCCTCGAGCAGGCCGGCTTCACCGTCGATATGGTGCACGACGGCATTTTCGCCGAGCAGGCGCTGACGCAGAACCGCCACGAGCTCATCATTCTCGATCTCGGCTTGCCGGGCATCGACGGTATGACGCTGCTTTCCCGCTTCCGCCAGGGCAATCGTCACACGCCCGTCATCGTACTGACCGCGCGCGACGAGCTGAACGATCGTGTTCAAGGTCTGAACGCCGGCGCCGACGACTACATGCTCAAGCCGTTCGAGCCTGCCGAACTCGAAGCGCGCATTCGCGCCGTCATGCGCCGCAGCGGCCCCGCGAACGACGTGCCGCGCCCCGAAGTATCGCTGGGCGGTGTGCGCCTGTCGGGCGTCGACCGCCGCATCTTCAACGAAGATAAACCGCTCGAACTCTCGCCACGCGAATTCGCCGTGCTCGAGATGCTGCTGCTGCGTCACGGGCGCGTCGTCAGCAAGGCACAATTGCAGGACCACCTTACGCACTTCGGCGGCGACCTCGGCGACACCGCCATCGAAGTCTACGTGCACCGCGTGCGCAAAAAGCTCGAGAGCTGCCGAGTCGAAATCGTCACGGTGCGCGGCTTCGGCTACTTGTTGCAGGAAATCCGTCAGGCATCCTGAGCGGCCCGAAGCCGGTACCGTCCAGCATTCCCGCGACGTTCCCGGCTTCGTCCGCGCCCCGCTCGTTTCGTCGGCTTGCTCCATTTCATCCGACGAGCGCGCCCGGGCCCGACACGAAAACCAGAGACGCTCATGCCCCCCGCCGCCGCGACGAGCCTGCGCCGTTCATTGTTGAGGCGCCTGGCCGGGCCTTTGTCGCTGCTCGCGCTCATGAGCGGGCTGATGGCGTATTGGCTTGCATGGCAGTACACGCAGCACGTCATCGACCGGTCGCTCGCCGATCTCGCCACCGCGCTATCCAAGCAAGTCCAGATCGCGGGCCCCGATGCCCGCTTCACGGTCCCGCCGCTCGCGCAGGCGATGTTCTCCGACCCGCCGCAGCACCTCATCTACCGGATCAACGACGGCGAACGCGACGTCGCCGGCGATAGCGAACTCCCGCTGTCGGGTATGAGCGTGCGGCGCACGCGCTACGCCCTGATTTTCGAGGCTCGTCACCGCGACATGCTCGTGCGTGTGGCGCAGGTTCGCATGACGATGGCCAACGGGAAAACGACGCTCGTCGAAGTCGCGCAGCCGCTCAGGCATCGGTACCGCATCGCCGCCGAATTTCTCGTGGCCCTCATGATGCCGCTACTGCTGCTGCTACTCGCGGGCTGGGGCATCGTCTGGCGCGTCGTCAATCAACAGCTCGGCCCACTCACGTCGCTTGCCGATTCGCTGAACCGGCAAACGCACATGTCGCTCGAGCCCGTCGACGAAACCCATGTGCCGCTCGAGATCAGGCCGCTCACGAGTGCGCTCAACGCGCTGCTCGACCGGTTGAAGACCGCGCTCGATGCGCAACGCAAGTTCATCGCCGATGCAGCCCACCAATTGCGCACGCCGCTCACGGCCGTGAAGCTCCATGCCGAGCAGGCAGCGACGGCGCGCGAGCCGGCACAAACGCTCGCGGCCGTGCGCGAGCTGCGTTCGGCGGCCGACCGCGCGGTGCGGCTGTCGAACCAGTTGCTGTCGCTCGCACGCGCGGAACCGGGCGCACAAGCCGCGCGCTTCACCGATGTCGATATCGCCGCGATCGCATTCGAGACGGGCGCGGAGTGGGTGCCGCGCGCATTGGCGGCGCATGTCGATCTCGGCTTCCAACGCCTCGACGATCCTGCCAACGACACACCGCTCATCGTGCGCGGCAATGCCGTACTCCTGCGCGAAGTCATTGCGAACCTGCTCGACAATGCGCTCAAATATGTGCCCTCGGCACGCGTCGATTCGGCACGGGTAACCGTGACGGTGGGGCTCTCGCGTGCACCGAACGGCCTCTCGATGGCGGAGGTCGTCGTCGAAGACAACGGGCGGGGCGTGCCGGTGGAATTGCAGGCCGACCTCTTCAAGCGATTTTTCCGTGGGGACCGCCAGGACGCCGATAACGGTGTGGACGCCGGAGCCGGCCTCGGCCTCGCGATCGTGCACGACATCCTGACGCTACACGGCGGAACGGTGCTTTACGCCGACGCACCGGATGGCGGCGCACGTTTTATCGCACAGATTCCGCTCGCACCGGCGCCCGCAAATGACGGCGGCGGCGAACCGGCACCCGCAGCAAAAGCGCTGGCCGGCCAACACGATGCCGCTAAGGGCTCATCCTCCGCCGCGGCTCACCCGGCCACGAGCGAGCACCCCGGCTGACGGGCCGGGCACCGGCACGAGTCAGCCTCGCATCACCCTTTGCCGTTCTTCTTTGCGGCGAGCATCGTGCCGCGGCACTTGCGCGCGCCGCAGCGGCAGGCGTATTCCTTTTTGAGTTTCTTGGTCTGCCGGGCGTCGATGACGAGGCCGTAATCGTAAAAAAGCTCCTCCTCGGCACCGATATCGCGAAGCGCCCGGATGAACACGCGGCCATCGACCTCCTCGGCCTCGCAGTTCGGGGCACAGGAGTGATTGATCCAACGCGCACTGTTGCCGTCGACGTTGCCGTCGATCACGCGGCCATCTTCGAGTGCGAAATAGAACGTGTGGTTGGGTTCGTCGGGATTGTGCGGATGCCGGCGCTCGGCTTCGCGCCAAGAGATCCGCTCCCCCTTGTATTCCAGCAGTCGCTCATCGGCCTTGATCGGCGCAACGGCAAACACGCCCTTGCCATGCACACCCGAGCGGCGCACGACCAACTTGCGTGAACTCATCGACGAATCCTCTGAAAAACCTCAATACCGCCGCGTCGCGCCCCGGGCGCTGCCGCTCGAACGCATGCGTTTTCGATCACGGGATAGAAAACGCGGCGCCGAATGATCGCAATGACCGATTGGGCGCCGCGTCGACAGATGACGCGAGAGCGTCAAAACGGAATCGTACACGTTGAGCGAGCATTCGTTCAACGTCCCGAGCAGAAATCGACCGGATCGGGCCTTGCCGTGGCCGACGCGCGCAGCGCCAGACGCAGAAAGCCTGCCGCCTCAAGGATGCTGCGAGAAGATCTTCCAGGTCTTTTTCTGAGTACCGAGGTCCGCTTGCTCGTGCCGCTCGCAATCGAGACGCAAATCAAGATCGTCGATACGCTGCCCGTATGCGAGGCATCGATGGACCACCTTCTTGCCGCTCTTGCTCGGCTCGAAGTGCTTGCACGTCACGCACATGCGATGAATCGGGATATCGCCCTGCACTTCGAGCAGGCGGATCATCTTGATCAGCGTGCGGTAAAAGACAGCCTGTTCTTCGTCCTCGAGCTTGCCGATGGCGACATTGAGAAAATCGGGCCATTGCTGCGCACGCTTGGCCGCGGCGCGGCCGCGCGCCGTGAGTCGAACCGCGAGCGCGCGGCCGTCATCGAGCGCACGACGTTTCTCGATGAGCCCCTTCGCTTCGAGCGTGCTGACGGCATCGCTCGTCGTGGCTGCGGTCAGCGCCGTGTCGCGCGCGATGTCGCCAAGCCGCATCGGCGTCTTGCGCTGCATGAGCAGCATGAGGATCTCGCCTTGCGTCGGCGTCAAACCGGTGCTCTCGGCCCATTCCCACGCCTGGCTTCGCATCGCCGTGTTCAGCCGCAGCAAGCTGTGGGTCACGCGCCCTTGAGCCTGCTCTCCGTTTACGCCTTCGCTCATAGTCATTCTTTCGCTATTTCGCCATTGACAGCCTGCCGCGACAGATCCGGCCGGGACGCACGTTGCCTTGCGCGCGCCACGACCTCCGCGGTGCGGCCCTCTCTCCAGCGAGCCGATTTTACGCTTGGCGGGCTCGATATCGGACCAAAGAAAAAACGCATTCCCGGTGTTCGTCCCGCATGCCTGCTCCTTTCATGCGCCGGGCAGACCGGACCAGGCTCATCCGCCAACTCGCGCCGCCATTCGACAATGTGCGCCATTTTAAGCGACTGAATCGATTCGTACAGCCCAGTTATTCGCAAAAACCTGTGGATAAACCGTGTATAACCGCGTGAGCGTACTGTGAAGCGGATCTTGATAACAAAGCGGCAGGAAAAAACGCTCGGCGAGTTACCCGCTCGCCGCAGGCGATTCGCACCGCTCTCCCACGTGGTTATGAATCCGCCATCCCGTTGAAGACACGCGGAATTTGACGGTTGTCCACAGGAAGATGCGGCGCTTGTTAACTACTACTATGTTTGTATACATGTAAACGTCAAAACAACTAAAAACTGCGCCACCGGACGCATTGCTGCCGTGCGGCTTCATGCAAGGATTTTTCTTTCGCCACGATGCCGCGCAGCCAGGTGGCATCGTTCATCTGCTCCTTCGCTATCGCGCCGATTTCAACGAGCGCCTGCTGCGCGTGCAGTGCCTCGGCGTGCGGCGCAATCGTCTCGAGCGTTTGCAGGATGTCTTCGAAGATCGTCTTTCTTTCGCCCGTTTGCGGGTTGATGCAGGTGCCGCCAAGGCCGAACCGGCATGCCTCGAAGCGGTTGAACGTATAAACGAGGTAATCGTCTTCCTTGGGAACGAACGGCTTGTCGACGAGCAGATGCCGCGCGAGCGTCTGGATGTAGCAGGCGATCGCGGCCGCGCGATCGATCGATAGCGGCGTATCCATGACTCGCACCTCGATGGTGCCGTAGCCGGGTTTCGGCCGAATGTCCCAGTAAAAGTCCTTCATGCTGTTGACGACGCCGGTGGCAACCATCTTCGAGAAATATTCCCCGAAGGCGTCCCAGGTAAGCACGAAAGGCGCTCTGCCGGAAAGCGGAAAGGCGAATACGGAGTTGAGCCGGGCCGAGTGAAAGCCCGTATCCACGCCCTGCACGTAGGGCGACGAAGCCGAGAGCGCAATGAAGTGCGGGATGTAGCGCGACATCGCGTGCAGCAAAAAGAGCGCGCTGTCGGGATCCGGGCAGCCGATATGCACGTGCTGGCCGAACACCGTGAACTGCTTGGCGAGATATCCGTAGAGCTCGGACAGGTACTGAAAGCGCGGCGCATCGAAGATCTGCCGCTCGCTCCACTGCTGAAACGCATGCGTGCCGCCGCCGCATAGCCCGACGTTGAGTTGATCGGCCGCCGCCACGAGCGTGTCGCGGATCTCGCGCAGCTGCGACAACGCTTCTTCGTGCGAAGTGCAAATGCCCGTGGAGAGCTCGATCATGCTTTCGGTAATCTCGGGCGTGATGTTGCCCGGGCCCTTGCGGTCCTTCACGAGGCGCATGAGATCCGACGACGCTTTTGTCAGATCGTAGTCGTGCTTGTTGACGATCTGGATCTCGAGCTCGACCCCGAACGTGAACGGTTTGGAATTGACGAAAGGTTCAAGTGCCATAAACGTGTCCTGGTTTGCTGCAATATCGACGAAACGCGACGAGCGCGGCCATCGGCCGCGCTATCGTTCATTCGCGTCGTTCCCCGACGAGCGTGAGGCTCCGATAGACGATCCACGGGCCGACCAGCTGCAGCACCGCAATGGCGCACATGACGATGGCCCGCAGCGTCGGATCGAATTGCGGATAAAGCTGATAGGTGTCGTCGACGAGCAGATAGGCAAGCGCGGACATGGGCGCGAGCGAAAGGCCGAGCGCGATGCCCTGCTTCCAGTCGAGGCCGCTCGGCCGCGCGAACACCAGTACGCCGGTGACCTTCGCGACGAAACGCGCGACGATGAGCCCGAGCGCCGCCACGCCCCCGAGCGCGATGTCGCTCCACCGGAACGAAGTCAGCGTCAGCACGAAAAGGATCACTGTGAGCAGCCAGCCGGCGGTGCCGAAATGCTGCGGCCAAAGCTGAGGCTTTTCCTCGAGATTCTTCACGATGATGCCAGCCGCGAGCAGGCTCAGGATCGTCGAAAGCTTGAATACGTTGGCGATGGCGATCGCCAGCAGGACGAGCCCGAACAAGGTGACGAATGAATGTTCGTCCTGCATGTTGACGCGCCGATAGAAGAAATTGCAGGCACGCGCGAGCAAATAGGCGATGACGAGCGAGCCGACGATGAGATAGACAGGCTGAACGATCGTTGCGAATGCATTGCCGTAGACCTCCTGATGAAGCCAGCCGGAAACGATTTTTTCCACGACTACCGCGTACATGCTGTTGAGCGCGGTCAAGGTCAGCAACCTTTGCGTGACCTGTCCTTCCGCCCGCAATTCGGTCTTGAGCTGAATCACCATCGCCGGCGAAGTCGACATCGCGATCGCCGCCAATACCGTGGCCACGGGCGGTGCGACTTTGGCGAACAACAAGACGGCAATCACGAGAACGAACGTGAGCGTCGCCTCGGCGAGACTCGACGCGATCAGCCACGGGTTGCGGCGGATCCAGCGCAGATCGAGCCGGCTGCCGAGTTCGAAGAGCAGCAGCCCGAGTGCGACGTCGAGCAGCAGCCGCGAACTCGTTCCGAAATCGGCGTCGATCGCACCAATACCGGCCGAGCCGGCGATCAGCCCGATGACAGCGTACCCCGACACGCGTGGCAGCCGCCATGCCCGGTAACAAAGTTCGCCGCAGAGTCCGGCGACGAGCAAGGCGAGTCCTGCCCAGAAGACCGCGCTCGGTTCAAACGGCCAGCTCGGAAGGAAGGAAAACGCCGATTTCATGAGATAGCTTCTCCTTTGCGTCGTACACCGCCCCGAAGCGTGGAGTCGGACGGCGGCGGTTCGGATGCGTGTGTTTGCCCGATCGTGCGCCTGGCACCCCGCGGGCTGTGATGACAGCAGCCGGCACCCTGATGCGGGCGTGGCCGGCTGCGGCGAATGTGCCGGCGCAAACGCGCGCGCTCTGGCAGCGCACGTGCAGTCCGGCTAGATGAGTGAAAACGGACGCTGCCGTTGTTTGTGATTCCGAACCGGCTTGCGCCGTTCCGTTAACGTTCCGTCGACGGTCCGTCAACGTCCACTACGCGCCGCTACCGGCACGCCTGCATGCAACTCATGCGGAAGAACGCGGATTGTGCCACAGCTTGCACGATTTGAAGCAAATCTTCATCGGATCGCTCCTCTATCGGTAGAACTTATCGACAACATCAGCGGAATAGGAAAATTTATCCAATGTTTGTTCTGCTGAAAGCCGAGATCGGCACCGCCTTCCGGCAAAAAACGGACGAGCCGCACCGGTTTTTGCCGGGTTCTGCGGACGTATACGGCTCGTGGCGGATGGCTCGGGTCAGGGTTTACATGTTTACGTATGTATACATGTAGTAGAAGTTAACAAAGGGCCTCCAATTCTGTGCACAACCTCGGTTTACCGATTCGAATCATGGGTTTGGCAAACGCATAACCGGGTAGGAAAAATGTGCGTGACGTATACGCTTGCTGGCATAACTTTGTACCCGTGACCTTGCTGCCACCAGTTGTCCCGTATACGTCCACACACGTTTCACAGCGAATTCACGTACCAATCGACGGGTTGTCCACAGCCGCCAGTGGATAACCGGATTGGCGACCGATTGCCTTACCGTTCTATCTCGTTATCGTTCCAACTCGCCGTGGCGTAGTGCTCGCAACAAGTACCGGGCCGGATCGAGCGCGTCTGCCAGGTCCTGCTCGATAGGCCAGGGTTCGCCTTCGATCTGACAGGCGACGAGCTCGGCCGCAAGCGACGCCCAGACGAGGCCGCGCGATCCGAATGCGAACGAGCCGTAGAGTCCGGCCGAGCGCGGCAGGTCCGCCAACTGCGCGCCGCGCAGCGCAGCGGCGCTCGCCAGACATTGCGTTTCATCGCCGAGCGCGCCGACCATCGGCAGACGATCGCCCGTGACGCAGCGAAAACCGACACGCCCGGCAAGCCGCGCCGAGTCGAGCCGCGACAACTCACCAGCAAGCGTCGGCACGAGCGCGGCAAGTCTCGTCGTGTTTTCGAGGTGCCCCGACGCGCGCAGATCGTCTTGCGCGTCGTCGATCTCGTAGGTCGCACCGGTGAGCAGGCCGTCGTCGAGCGGCACGGCATAACCTTCCCCTATGAGCGGCAGATGCAGCCAGGGGGCCAAGCCGGGTGGCAGCCTCGTCAGTTGCCCGCGCACGAGGCGCGTCGGTGCATGACGCAGGCCAGCCACACGCGCCGCTTCGTGCGCGTTGGCAAACACGACGACTTCCGCGCTTGCAAGCACGCCTCCTTGGTCGTCAAGCACGGACCATCGTTCGCCGCTTCGGACGATATGGGCGGCGTTTGCGCCTGCGCGCCAGTCCAGTGCGGACCCCGCCGCCGCGCAAAGCGCAGCGCTGAGCGCGGCTGGGCTCAGCGAGCCGCCGCGTGGATAGAACAGGCCGCCGCGTCCGAGTGCCGCACCCGTCAGCCGTGCCGCCTCGGCGGCCGGCAGCCACGCCACGAGTTCGGCTGGATAGCCGAAGCGCGCGATGGCCTGCGTCAGCGCGGCGGCTTCCTGCTCGTCTGCCGGCAACTGCAGCAGACCATTGCGGCTGCGCTCGAACGCGTGCCCCGCCTGCTCGAGCGCATCCCATCGGCGCAGTGCGTGCAAGAAGCCGGCTCGCGTGATGCGCGACGCCATGCTGTCGTCGCGCGAGAGCAGTGGATGGAAGACGCCCGCGGGATTGCCCGAAGCCTCCTGCGCGGCACGTGCGTGACGCTCGAGCACCGTCACCCGCCATCCGCGCGATGCGAGCCTTTCGACGAGCGCCGCACCCGCCAGCCCCGCTCCGACGACGATCGCGTGCCGGTCGGCACAGATGAACGGAAGCGGCGGTTCGTGACGACGTACGCGCCAGCGCGGCGCGAACCGCCCTATCAGCATTTCGCGCTTGCCGGCGAATCCCGGCGCTTTGTCGCAGGCGAAACCCGCGGCTTCGAGCCCGCGCCGGACATGGCCGGCGCAGGTATAAGTCGCGAGTGTGGCGTCGGGCGCTGCCAGCCGGGCGAGGCCTTTGTAGACGGGCGCAGACCAGAGTTCCGGATTCTTGTCGGGCGCAAAGCCGTCGAGATAAAGCGCGTCGGCGCGCAGCCGCAGTTTCGGCAGCATGTCCTGCGCATCGCCGAACGCGATAGTCAGTGAAACGCGCGAGCCCTCGAATTCGAGCCGATGTACGCCGCCGACGAGCATCGGCCACGCGTCGACGAGTTGGGCGGCGAGCGGCGCAACCGTTGCGTCGGCAACGATACGATCGTGCAATCGGTGCAGATCGTCTCTCGAGAACGGGTGTTTTTCGATGGAGACGAAGGCCAGCCGTTCGGGACGGTTGCTATCCGCGCGCCACGCGGCCCACGTGGCGAGGAAGTTGCCGCCGAGCCCGAAGCCCGTCTCGAGAATCGTGTAGAGACGGCGTCCGCGCCAGCGATGAGGCAGCCCGTTGCCTTCGATGAAAACGTGCTGCGCCTGTGCGAAAGCGCCGGCGGTGCTGTGATAGATATCGCCGTAAAGCGGCGAAAAGGGCGTGCCGTCCTCGCGGAAGGCAAGCTGGGCGGGCGCGAGCGGAACAGTCATGCAAGGTCGAAAAAGAATTGAAAGGAGCCGCCGATGCGCCAACCGGTGCGCCTGACGGGCGCGATCGGGGTATGGCGGGCAGCGTGAATCGGTCGCGCCTGCACGGCCGGTAACGTTGGCAAAATCCAACGTCCGCGCCTGACGGCACCCCGAAAGCCCTTGGCAGGCGGGCTTTCCGAGTACGACAATGCGGGAAACTCAATGCCGACAAGGTAAAGAAGCGTTAAATTCTTCGGAAGCCTTGTCGTTATTGGGTTTGCGCTGAGCTATCATAGCAAGCGCCGCACGACGGCAGCGCCGGCAGGCGCACCGCTGTTGCTGGCGCACGCTTTCGCCACAGCTACTCGACGGCGCAGCTTGCGTACGTATAATCGGCGCGATTCGCGCTGTCCGTGTCACTCCAATCTGAAAAGAGGAACGTTAATGAACAAACAGGAACTGATCGACGCCGTCGCCGCTCAGACGGGCGCTAGCAAGGCTCAAACCGGCGAAACGCTGGATACGCTTCTCGAAGTGGTCAAGAAGGCAGTGTCGAAGGGCGATTCCGTTCAACTGATCGGCTTCGGCAGCTTCGGCTCGGGCAAGCGCGCAGCGCGCACCGGCCGCAATCCGAAAACGGGCGAGACCATCAAGATTCCGGCTGCCAAGACCGTCAAGTTCACGGCTGGCAAGGCATTCAAGGATGCCGTCAACAAGCGCTGAGCGCATGTTCGCTCGACGCTTCGTCGACACCCGCCTGAAGGCGGGTTTTTTTTTGCCGCGGTTGCGGCGATGATGAGCGGCAAGCCGCGCGCGGCTTGCCCGATGGGTGCCGACGCGCTAGCGGACGATTTGGTCCGTGCCGCCGTGCTCCTCGTCTTGCGCGTCGAGATCCCACGCGGGGAATGGATCGTTCAGCGCGGCCCAGGCCGCCGGCCCCTGGGCGTACTCTTCGTCGCTGAGCAGGCAAGCGTCGAGCTTCGCTCGCCATGCGTCGGCGTTCAGGTCGACGCCGATCATCACGATTTCCTGGCGGCGGTCGCCGATCGACGGGTCATCGAGCGAGCCATGCCAGTCCGCGGCGATTTCGCCGAGCAGTTCGTCGTCCTGGGGCCATTCGTCCCGTGGCTGGGCGGCCCACCAGAACCCTGCAGGGCCGTGGCGGCACGTGCCGCCCGCTTGCGACAGCGAGCCGGTTACGTCGTGGCGCGTAGCCAGCCAGAAAAAGCCCTTGCTGCGCACAACACCGCGCCAGTCGTCGTGCAGCAGCGCCCAAAGCCGCTCCGGATGGAACGGCCGGCGTGCACGGTAGACGAAGCTCGTAATCCCGTATTTGTCGGCTTCGCTTTCATGGCCGTGCCCATGGTCGTGCCCATGAGCATGCTCGTGATCGTGGTCGTGGTGATCATGCTCGCGATTCAGCGACGCGAGCCAGCCGGGCGCCGCGGCGGCGGCGTCGAAATCGAACCGCCCGGTGTCGAGTACCTCGCCCAGCGGTACCACGCCGAAGCGGCTCACGATCTGAACGGCGCGCGGGTTCAGCCGTGCGAGGATGCCCTGGAGCCGCGCCAATGCATCCGCATCGACAAGATCGGCCTTGTTGATGACGAGGACGTCGCAGAATTCCACCTGTTCCACGAGCAATTCGACGAGCGTACGGTCGTCTTCCTCGCTCGTGGCGAGCCCGCGCTCGGCGAGGGCTTCGGACGACTCGTAATCGCGCAGAAAGTTGAAGGCATCGACCACGGTGACCATGGTATCGAGCCGCGCGAATTCGCCGAGCGAAACGCCGTCGTCGCCTTCGAAAGTAAAGGTCTCGGCGATCGGCATCGGCTCGGCGATGCCGGTCGATTCGATGACGATGGCATCGAAGCGGCCTTCCTCGGCGAGGTGCCGTACTTCGGTCATCAGGTCGTCGCGCAGCGTGCAGCAAATGCAGCCGTTCGAAATTTCGACGAGCCGTTCTTCGACGCGCGAGAGCGCCGCGGCGTCGCGCACGAGCGAAGCGTCGATGTTGACGGCGGCGAGATCGTTGACGATCACGGCCACGCGCCGGCCGGAACGGTTGGCGAGGATATGGTTGAGCAGCGTGGTCTTGCCCGCGCCGAGGAAACCCGACAGCACGGTGACGGGCAAAAGGGGCTGGTTCATTGCGGTGGACATCGAATGAGCGAAAAAGGCGGGGCGCCTGGCGGGCGCGTAGCGTGCATTGTGCACCAAACGGCGGTCGACCGCCCCGCCCGGGGGCCGGCTGGTTTTAGCCGCCGGGCCTTACCGCTGCGCCTGGAGCAGATTCCAGCGAACCAGGATGTCGGCGATCTGGCGCGCGTACCGGTCGCGCAAGGTCGGCGTTTCGGAGTGATAGGCGCCGATGGCCGCCCACGTATTGCCGTACTTGTTCATCTTCTGCCGCAGATGCCACGCCGCGATGTAGACGTTCTTGCATGGCTCCATCAGGGTGTCGCTCGATATGCCGTATTCGGCGAGCCGCGGAAGATGAATCGAATTGATCTGCATGAGGCCGTAATCGGTCGACCCATTCGTGTTCTTGTGCTGCGCCTCGGGGCGGTTATGCGACTCCTGCCATGCAATGGCCCGCAAAACGAGCGGATTGACCTGGTGATAGCGAGCGGCTTCGTCGAAGCAGTCGGCGCGCGCGCCGGCGCTGGCGATAGATGCGCCCACGCTCACTGCTAGAACGAGCAAGCCCCGCTTCATGGCTTTTGCGTATTCCTCTATCGGATCGAATCGGATCAAATGACGCGAAACCTCGAAACCTCGAAACCTCGAAACCTCGAAACCCGACGGTTTCGCACCCGGCGGCCGGCCGGGCTCGGGAAAACCCGAGGGCGACACGGCAGATCCGCTGCAACGACGACCGTATGATACCGGGCAGCGGACTGTGCGCAAGGTGTGTCGACCGACATATTGACGGCGGCCGACGACAAATTCGCGACGATTCCGCTTGCGAACGACGGCGAGCGAACATCGCCTGACACCCGAGCGCTCCACAATCTGACGCGCCTGGAAGGAAAATCTGATCCGTTTGGAGGAAAAGAAGCGCACTTCCAACGATTGTGATTATTGGGACATAAAAAGCTGCTAATGTTCGTTTCTCGAAGGCTTGGCCGGCGCGAAGGGGCGGCGCGCGGCCAATCCCGAGATGCCGTGTACCGGCACTTTCGCATTGAACTTCTATTCCATGACAACAAATCGTATGGCATTGCGCCGAATCGCAGCAACGTTGCTGATCGCGGGCATGATGGCAGCGCAAGGCGCGCATGCGGAGGTCGCGCTCAACTTCGTCAACGCCGATATCGATCAGGTCGCGAAGGCGATCGGCGCCGCGACCGGCAAGACGATCATCGTCGATCCGCGGGTCAAGGGGCAGTTGAACCTCGTATCCGAGAATCCCGTTCCCGAGGACCAGGCGATCAAGACGCTGGAATCGGCGCTGCGCATGCAGGGTTTCGCGCTCGTTCAGGATCACGGTTTGCTGAAGGTCGTGCCGGAGGCCGATGCCAAGCTTCAGGGCGTGCCCACTTATGTCGGCAATGTGACGAGCGCGCGCGGCGATCAGGTCATCACGCAGGTTTTCCAACTGCATAACGAATCGGCGAACAATCTGCTGCCGGTGCTGCGCCCGCTTATTTCGCCGAACAACACCATCGCGGCCTATCCAGCCAACAATACTCTCGTCGTTACCGACTATGCCGACAACGTCAGGCGCATCGCGTCGATCATCGCCGGTGTCGACAACGCGGCGGGCCGCGAGATCGAGGTCGTTTCGCTGAAGAACGCCAACGCCGTCGATATGGCGCAGCAGCTCTCGAAGCTGCTCGATCCCGGCGCGATCGGCAATACCGATGCAACGCTGAAGGTATCGGTCTCGGCCGATCCGCGCACAAATTCCCTCTTGCTGCGCGCATCGAACAAGGCGCGGCTGGCGGTGGCCAAGAAGCTTGCGCAGCAGCTCGACGCCCCGAGTTCCGAGCCGGGCAACATGCATGTCGTGCATCTGCGCAACGCGAATGCGGTGCAGCTTGCAAAGACCTTGCGCGGCATGATGGGCAAAGGGGCGGGAGAAGGTGCGTCGAGCGCCGAATCGAACAACGCGAACTCGTTCAATCAGGGCGGCGGCGCGATGTCGACCGGCACGAGCGGCGTCCCGCCGCTGCCCTCGTCGTACGGCGGCAGCTCGCTCGGCGGAAGCGGCAGTTCGCTGCTGGGCTCGAGCGGCGGCGGACGAGGCGGTGCCGACAACAACGGCGGCTTTCTGGGCGACAAGCAAGGCCAGAACAACGACCAGAACCAACCGGGCGGCATGATTCAGGCCGATGCAGCGACGAACTCGCTCGTCATCACCGCGTCGGACGCCGTGTATCGCAATCTGCGTGCCGTGATCGACCAGCTCGACGCGCGTCGTGCGCAGGTCTATATCGAAGCGCTGGTTGTCGAGCTGAATTCGACCAGGGCCGGCAATCTTGGAATCCAATGGCAGATTGCGAACGGCAACCTTCTGGCGGGTACCAATCTCTCCAGTACCGCCGGCAACGCAAACAGTTCCAATATTCTCACCGTGGCAGCGGGGTTGGCCGCGGGCGGCGCTACCGGGGCCGCGTCGCTGCCGAACACCCTCACTCAGGGTTTGAACGTCGGATGGCTGCACAACATGTTCGGCGTGCAGGGGCTCGGCGGGCTGCTCCAGTACTTTGCCGGCGTAAGCGACGCGAACGTGCTGTCCACCCCGAATCTCGTCACGCTCGACAACGAGGAAGCGAAGATCGTCGTCGGCCAAAACGTGCCGATTCCGACCGGGTCGTACGCGAACCTGTCGACCGCCACACCGGGCACGGCCTTCAATACCTACGACCGGCGCGACGTCGGCCTGACGCTGCACGTGAAGCCGCAGATCACCGCCGGCGGGATCCTCAAACTTCAGCTCTATACCGAAGACTCGTCGGTTGTCGGCAGTACGATCAGCACGTCGGCGAATTCGCAGGGCCCGACGTTCAACATACGTTCGATCCAGTCGACCGTGCTCGCGGACAACGGTGAAATCATCGTGCTGGGCGGCCTGATGCAGGACAACTACCAGGTGTCGAACAGCAAGGTGCCGCTGCTCGGCGACATCCCCTGGATCGGTCAACTGTTTCGCTCGGAAACCAAGCAGCGTCAGAAAACGAACCTGATGGTGTTCCTGCGGCCGGTGATCATCAACGACAGCGACACGGCGCAGCAAATCACCGAGAACCGCTACAACTACGTGCAGGACATGACGGGCGGATATCGCTCGGATAACAACGTGATGCGCGACAAGGACTTCCCGGTTGTTCCCCCGATGCCGGCCGGCCCGAGCCAGGGCGCATCGCCGGCAACGAACCTGTTCGATCTCAGGCAGATGACCCGGCAACCGACACCGCAGCCACAGACACAGACACAGCCGCAGACAGCACCGTCACAACCACAGGCCGTGCCGTTGCAGCAGGAGCCGCCGCAACCGCAGGCCGTGCCTCAGCAGGCGCAGCCGGCAACACCGGGAGCGTCGCAGTGAGCGACGTGAGTGGCACTTCCCACGAAGGCGCCGCGGGTGAACGCCAGGCGCCCTCGCCGCTCGCGGCGCGTCTTTTGCCGTACGGATTTGCGCGCAACGGTCAGATTCTCGTCGCGCATCAGCGCCCCGAAGGGATCGAAGTCTGGATCAGCGAGCGCACGAACGGCGCGGCGCTCGCGGAAGTGGCACGCAACTTCGGCGCGCTGACGGCGGTTCGCCTGCCGGCCGACGAACTGGCCCAGGCGATCAACCAGGCATACGAGCGCAACGACGGCAGCGCGGCGCAGGTCGTGGGCGAAGTGGAAGGCGAAGTCGATCTGTCGCGCCTGATGCAGGACATCCCGGAGGTGGAGGACCTGCTCGAATCGGAAGACGACGCGCCGATCATCCGCATGATCAACGCACTGCTCACGCAGGCCGCGCGCGAGCATGCTTCCGACATCCACATCGAGCCGTTCGAGAATGCGTCCGTCGTGCGTTTTCGCGTGGACGGGACGCTGCGCGACGTCGTGCGCCCGAAAAAAGCGCTGCATGGCGCGCTGATCTCGCGCATCAAGATCATGGCGCAGCTCGACATCGCCGAGAAACGTCTGCCGCAGGACGGCCGCATCACCTTGCGCGTGGGCGGCCGCGCGCTGGACGTGCGCGTGTCCACGCTGCCCACGGGGCACGGCGAGCGCGCCGTGCTGCGGCTGCTCGAAAAAGACGCCCAGCATCTGAACCTCGAAGCGCTCGGCATGGGCCCCGATACGCTTGCGCAGTTCGACAAGCTCATCTCGCGGCCACATGGCATCGTGCTCGTCACCGGGCCCACCGGCTCGGGCAAGACGACCACGCTCTACGCCTCGCTCTCGCGCCTGGAGACGGCCACGACCAACATCATGACGGTCGAGGATCCGATCGAGTACGACCTCTCGGGCATCGGCCAGACGCAGGTCAACGAGCGTATCGGCATGACGTTCGCGCGTGCGCTGCGCTCGATCCTGCGTCAGGACCCCGACATCATCATGATCGGCGAGATCCGCGATCTGGAAACGGCGCAGATCGCCGTGCAGGCCTCGCTCACGGGCCACCTCGTGCTGGCTACGCTGCACACGAACGACGCGGCCTCCGCCGTCACGCGTCTGACCGACATGGGCGTGGAGCCCTATCTGCTCGCCTCCTCGCTGCTCGGCGTGCTCGCGCAGCGGCTCGTGCGCAGGCTGTGCCCGGTGTGCAAGGAAGAGCGGGTGGAGGAAGGCCGCGTGCACTGGCACCCGGTGGGCTGCGACAAGTGCGCGCGCTCGGGCTACGCGGGCCGGCGCGGCATCTACGAACTGCTCGTGATCGACGATGCGATCCGCACGATGATCCATCACAACGCGGCCGATGCCGAGATCCTGGTTACCGCCCGCGCGCAGGGCATGCGCACGCTGCGCGAGGACGGCGAACGTTGGCTCGCCTCGGGCATGACGTCGCTCGAGGAGCTGATCCGCGTGACGGGCGGCGCGTGATGGCGCATCAGCAACCGATCGGGGAGCGATATGCCGGCATTCCGCTTTGAGGCGATCGACACGGCGGGCCACGCGCAAAAGGGCGTGCTCGATGCGGACAGCGCGCGCTCGGCGCGTGCGCAGCTGCGCACGCAGGGCTTGACGCCGCTGGTGGTCGAGCTGGCGGGCAGCGCCGCGCGCGGCGAGCGCAGCCGCCGCCTCGCGCTCGGGCGCAAGCTGTCGCAGCGCGAGCAGGCCATCCTCACGCGCCAGCTCGCGAGCCTGCTCACGGCGGGGCTGCCGCTGGACGAGGCGCTGGCCGTACTGACCGATCAGGCCGAGCGCGATTACATCCGCGAGCTCGTGGCCGCGATCCGTGCCGAGGTGCTCGGCGGGCATTCGCTGGCCAACGCGCTCGAGCAGCATCCGCGCGACTTTCCCGACATCTACCGCGCGCTCGTGGCGGCCGGCGAGCATACGGGCAAGCTCGGGCTCGTGCTCTCGCGGCTGGCCGACTACATCGAGCAGCGCAACGCACTCACGCAGAAGATCGTGCTGGCCTTCACCTATCCGGCCATCGTGACGCTCATTGCGTTCGGCATCGTCACGTTCCTGCTCAGCTATGTGGTACCGCAGGTGGTGAACGTCTTCGCGAGCACGAAGCAGCAACTGCCGTTTCTCACCGTGATGATGATGGCGCTCTCGGGTTTCGTGCGGCACTGGTGGTGGGCGATGCTGATTGCGGTGGCGATCGTCGTGTACGGCGTGCGCGGCGTGCTCGCGCAGGCGGGGCCGCGGCTTGCGTTCGACCGGTGGCTGCTCACCGCGCCGCTCGCGGGCAAGCTCGTGCGCGGCTACAACACGGTGCGCTTTGCGAGCACGCTGGCGATTCTGACGGCGGCCGGCGTGCCGATTCTGCGTGCGCTGCAGGCGGCGGGAGAAACGCTGAACAATCGGGCGATGAGCGGCAACGTGGACGATGCGATCGTGCGCGTGCGCGAGGGCACGTCGCTTTCGCGCGCGCTCGGCAATACGCGCACGTTTCCGCCCGTGCTCGTGCACCTGATCCGTTCGGGCGAGGCCACGGGCGACGTGACGACGATGCTCGATCGCGCGGCCGAGGGCGAGGCGCGCGAACTCGAGCGGCGCACGATGTTTCTTACGAGCCTGCTCGAGCCGCTGTTGATTCTGGCCATGGGCGGCGTCGTGCTCGTGATCGTGCTGGCCGTCATGCTGCCGATCATCGACTTGAACAACATGGTGCAGTGAGAATGATGCTCGCGTTTACCGGACGTAGATGGTCGGCCCAGTGACGTTCGTCGGCAAAAAGACTTCGGAGCGCACGCCGTTGTGGTCGATCACGATCGATCGCGGGCGCACTTCAGCGAGCTTCGAATCTTCGCCGATGCGGCCACCGAGGGCGATCGCGTGCGGCGGTTCGTCGCCCACGCCGACGATCGCAGCCGCCCCTTCTCGCAACGCGAGGATGCCGAAGAGCTTGATGCTGCGATTGACGTCGCGCGTGAGCTTGCCGCCGAAGAGTGCGGTGGCGTCTTCGACGGATACGCTCGGCGCGACAGCCGCGGCTGGCGGTGCAGCCGGCGGCCGTGCGCTCAGCACGATGACCCAGTAAGTGATCGTTGCGCAAAAAACCGCGAACGTCACGAACGAGAGGAGGCGAATTTGTAGGGTAGTCATGCGTGTCATTGTACGAACTATTTCCGGGCCTGAGCGTGGCCGCGAACGCAAACGAACTGACATTACAATCACCGGCCGTACCGCGCCGTGCCACGCGGCGTTTTTCGGCAAACTTTTTCAAATGAGGTAGGAATGATGCAAATGTGGACGCGTCGTCAAATGGAACTCGCCACTCATCGCGCACGGCGTCAGCGCGGCTTCACACTGATCGAAATCATGGTCGTGATTGCGATCCTCGGCATTCTCGCCGCCCTCATCGTGCCCAAGATCATGAGCCGTCCCGATGAGGCGCGCCGAGTGGCGGCCAAGCAGGATATCGGCTCGATCAAGCAGGCGCTCGATCTTTACCGGCTCGACAACGGGCGCTACCCGACGCAGGAGCAAGGCTTGCAGGCGCTCACCGCGAAGCCGACCACCGATCCGGTTCCGAACAACTGGAAAGATGGCGGCTATCTCGAAAGGCTGCCGACCGACCCGTGGGGCCATCCCTATCAGTACCTGAACCCTGGCGTGCATGGTGAGATCGACGTCTTCAGCTACGGCGCCGATGGCAAACCGGGCGGGGAAGGCAACGACGCCGATATCGGGTCCTGGCAGTAATCGGGCCTGCGTTCGCCTTCGTGCCTTTTGCGCCCCGTTCTCCTTCTACCGCGATCATGGACCGCCCGACGAGAGGCCGCCGCGATTCCCGCACCGCCCGCCTGACCGGCGCGGCGGGCTTCACGCTGCTCGAGATGCTGGTCGTGCTCGTGATCGCGGGGCTGCTGGTTTCGCTGGCGTCGGTGTCGATCACGCGCAATCCGCGCACCGAATTGAAGGAGGAGGCGCAGCGGCTTGCGCTGCTTTTCGAATCGGCGTCCGACGAGGCGCAGGTGCGCGCACGCCCCATTGCCTGGCAGCCCGTTGCGGGCGGCTATCGCTTCGACGTTCGCACCGACGACGGGTGGCGGCCGATCCAGCGCGACGACCTGCTGCGCGAACGCAGATGGGAAGGTGGCGTGACCGACGTCGCGATCGACTATCCGGGCTCGGATCAGCGTCCGGAGCGCATCGTATTCGGTGTCGAGAGCATCGGTGCGGCGGTGACCGTCACGCTTTACTCGGCGGTTGGCCGCGCGACGATCGTCGGCACCGGCAACGGTCGCTACGAGGTACGGTGACGATGCGCCGTCTGCCCAGCCGTCTGTCCTTTTCGCGCTGTCCCGCCTCCCGTACCCGCTCGCGCGGCTTCACGATGATCGAGGTGCTCGTCGCGCTGGCGATCATCGCTGTCGCGCTGGCCGCCGCGCTGCGTGCGAGCGCGATGCTCGCGAACAACGAGGCCGCGCTTCACCGCCGGCTGCTCGCGGGATGGAGTGCCGACAACGTTCTTGCGCAGCTCTATCTGTCGCGCCAGTGGCCCGAGATCGGTTCGCATTCGTTCGATTGCTCGCAGGGCAACCAGCCGCTGCAGTGCACGCAACGCGTCAGCGCCACGCCGAACCCCGTATTCCGGCGCGTCGAAGTCTTCGTGAGCGTACCCGGTGAAGATGGCGTGCTCGCTCAACTCGTGACGGTGGTCGCCAATGAGACGAATCGTGCGCTCTGAAGGCCACCGGCACCGACACCCGCGCGCGCAGAGCGGCTTTACGCTGATCGAGCTGATGGTGGCGATCGCGATTCTTGCCGTCATCGCTGTGCTGTCCTGGCGCGGACTCGAGCAGATCATCCGCGCGCGCCAGACCATTTCGAATTCGATGGAGGACGAGCGCGTTTTTGTGCAGTTTTTCGATCAGGTGCAGATCGATGCGCGCAAGGCGGCCAGCGACGACGAAGTGGGGCAGCCGGCCGTGGCCGTGGCCGGCGACATGCTGCAGATCGTCCGGCGCTTCGGCATGCCCGGCGAGGCGCCGCGGCTGCAGGTCGTGCGCTACCAGGTGAGCGGCGGGCGCGTGACCCGCTATGCGTCGCCGCCTGTGTCCACCGTCGGGGAGCTGCGGCGCCTGCTCGGCTCGTCGAGCGGCGCCGGTGCTTGGAGTGCCGTACCGCTCATAGGGGGCGTCGGGGTCATCACGGCGCGGCTTTATGTACCGCGCGTGGGCTGGACCACGCAAATGAGCGAAGTGCGCGCGGAGATCGCGCGCAACGACAACAATATGAAGGTGCCGCAGTTCGGCAATGCGCCGCTCGAGCGCGCCGTGAAAGGTCTCGAGATCGGGATTGGCGCCACCTCGCTGCGCGTGCCGGTCACGCGCGTGTTTCTGATCGGGGAGTGACGATGAGCGCGCGCAATCGAGCGTTTTCCCGGCACTCCGCAGTTTTGGGGCGTATCGGCCGCCGCGGCACAGGCCGGCCGGTCCCGCGTTCGCGCCGTGAGCGCGGCGCCGCGATCATCAGCGCACTGTTCGTTGCATCGCTCGCGGCGATACTGGTTGCGGGCATACTTTGGCGGCAACAGGTGCAGATCCGGCGCATCGAGAATCAGCGGCTGCTCGCGCAGGCGCAATGGGTCGCGCGCGGCGCGCTCGACTGGACGCGGCTCATCTTGCGCGCCGAGGCCGATGCGTCGCCGACGGTCACCTATCTGGGCGGCGTGTGGGCCGTGCCGATCGCGAGGACGCGCCTGTCCGATTTCCTCGGCAAGATCGGCGTGGGGCAGGCGGATCAGGGCGAGCATACATACGTGTCCGGCTGGATCGAGGATGCGCAAGGCAAGTTCAACCTGCGCAATCTCGTTTCGGTGCCGGCGCCGGGCAAGCTGCGGGTGGACGCGATGCAATTGCTCGCGTTCCAGCGGCTGCTGCAGTCGCTCGGCTTGAGCGGGCCGCTCGCGTCAAAGACGGCGCTCTACGTTCGCGCGTCGCTGATGCAGTCGGCCACGCGCTTCCAGACGCCCGCGAGCCAACTCGGCAACCAGCCGCCCCCGCCGCCGGGCGGCGCGGCGGGCGGCGAGAACTTCACGGACGATCCGGGGCTCGACGGCGCGCCCGACGACAACGCCGGTGCCGCGCCGCTGCAATTGATCGACGTGGATTCGCTTTTGAACGTGCCGGGGTTCACGCCGGAGATAGTCGAGCGGCTGCGCCCTTTCGTGACTTTCCTGCCGACGCAGACGCCCGTCAACATGAATACGGCGCGGGCCGAGGTCATCGCGGCGATCGTCCCGGGCATGTCGGTGGCGAGCGCGCAGGCGCTCGTATCGAGGCGGCAAACGGTATTTTTTCGCAACAGCGGCGATGTCGAACTGGCGCTGCGCGCTGCCGGAACCCTGGTTTCGGCCACCGGCACGAACGGCCAGATTCCCATGGACGTGACGACGAGCTATTTTTTCGTACATGGCCACGTGGAGCACGAGCGCGCTCAGGTGGACCGCACGACGCTCGTCTACCGCGATCCGCTCACGCACTCTACGCGCGTCGTGCGCGTGAGCGATCAGCCATGAGCCAACAACGAGGAGAACAGGGCCTTTGAGCACGTTGATCGTCTTTTTGCCCCCGCGTGACCCGGCGGCGCCCTCGCAGGAGTGGCAACTGCCCGACATGCCCTTTTTGCTGCTCGACAAGCGCGGCAGGAAAGAGCGCGCGGGCCGGGGTTCGCTGGCGTTCCTGCCGCGCGCGGCCGCCACCGTCCTGATCGTTCCGGCGCGCGACGTTCTCATGCTCGCCGCCACGCTGCCCCCGCTCAAGGGGCCGCGGCTCAGGCAGGCGTTGCCGAACGTCGTCGAGGATCAATTGATTCAGGACGCGCAGACCTGCCATATCGCACTCGATCCGCAGCCGTTGGCCGACGGCTCCCGCGTGCTGGCCGTGGTCGATCGCGGCTGGTTCCGCTTCGTCGTCGAAGCGTTTGTCGCGGCGGGACATCGAAACTTGCGCGCGGTGCCTGTCACACGCTGCTTGCCCGCGGGCGCTCAAGAACAGCCTGAGGCGGTCGAGTCGCCGGTCGAGGCGCTCGCCGCGGCTGCCGAGGCGCAAGCCGAAGCGCTCGGCGAATCGACTGACGAATCGACTGGCCAATCGTCGAATGCAGGGCGCGGCGGCGGTGCGGACCAGGCGACGACGGGCGCGCCCGTGGCCGTGCCGCCCGTGGTGGCACTGTTGGGCGCGGTGGTCGATGCATCGGAAACGATTCCGGGCGAAGCGGGTACGGTGCTCGTGACCTCCGAGCCGCGTGTGGAAGTGGCGATTGCGCGCGGGTTGCTCGGCGAGGGGTTCGCCGTACCGGTGCCGATGCTTGGCCCCACGCTTTCGGCATTGGCGGGCGGCTCGCCGTTCCCGCTTTACGAGTTGACCGACGTACCTGCCGGCGAACCCGGCATCGAGCCCGCCGCGTCGCCGTACGGCGCATACGTGGGAGCCGCGGCCGATGTGCGCGCGCTGGCGTTCGAGACGCTCGCGCACGCGGCGCTCGATTGCCGCTTCGATTTGTGCCAGTTCGAGTTCGAGTCCCGGCCCTGGCGGCTCGATCGTGCGACGCTGCGGCGCCTGCGTGTCCCGATCGCGCTCGTCGTCGCATCGCTCGTCGTGGCGGTTGTCGGCGCGAACATCCAATGGCTCATGCTGGCGCGCGAACGCGACGCGCTCAATGCGCAGATGACGGAGTTGCTGCTCAACGCTTTCCCCAAGACGGCCGTCGTGCTCGATCCGCCCGCGCAGATGCGCACCCAGCTCGAACGGCTGCGGCTGGCGGCGGGCCAGCTTTCGCCTGACGACTATCTGTCGTTGGCCGCGCGACTCGCCTCCTCGTTCGGGCCGCTGCCCGTGAACGGCGTTGCGGCGCTCGACTATCACGACCGCCGGCTCGAGCTGACGTTCAAGCCACAAGTGACGGCGGATCCCGATTTCACGAAGCGGCTCGCGCAAAACGGGCTGACGGGCGAACTCGATACGAACTCGGGCAAATGGGTGGTCAGAAACCGGAGCGGACAATGAAAATGACAACCGCGGTCGAGGCCTGGGGCGGTTTTTGGGGCGCTCGCACGCCGCGCGAAAAGGTGCTGCTGACTTGGGGCGGGGCGATCGTCGGTGCCGTGATCGTCTACTCCATGCTTTGGGCGCCGGCGCAGCAAGGGCGCGCCGAGTTGCGTGAAACGTTGCCGGCCATGCAGCGGCAGCTCGCGCAGATGACCGCCGAAGCCGACGAGGCCCGCTCGCTGGCCGCGGCGGCACAGGGCGCCGCGCCGACCGGCAACGCGCTCAAGGAAGCGCTGCTGGCATCGCTCACGCAAGACGGGTTCGCAGCGCCGCAAGTGCAGTTGACGGGTGACGCCGTGCGCATCGACCTGAAAAACGCGTCGTTTCCCGCCTGGACGATGTGGCTCGACGACGCGCGCCGGCAATTCAAGGTGCAGGTATCGGAAGCGCACGCGACGGCACTCAAGGCGGACGGCCAAGTGGACGTGAGCGCGTCGCTGCGGCCGTCGCTCGCCGGGGCGTCGCCGCGATGAGCGGGCGATCGGCGCGCATCGTTGCCCCGAGAAGGAACTGCTCATGAGAATCTGGATGCGACGGGGGCTCGCCGCGCTGCCTTGGCTGGCGGTTGCCGCCGTCTCGTGCGGCATCGTCGTGCTCGCGCTGTTGCCGGCCGCATGGGTTACGCCGCAGTTCGCCAGGCTCACGCAGGGCCACGTCAACCTGATCGACCCTTCGGGCTCGCTTTGGCATGGCTCGGCCACGCTGATGTTCGCCGCCGGGCCGGATCAGGCGGCGGCGACGGTCCTGCCCGGCCGCATCGAATGGCGGACGGCGTTCTGGCCGCTGTTGGCGGGGAAGGTCCGCATGAACATGCGGCACAGCGAGGCCATGCCGCAGCCGGTAACCATCGATGCGTCGCTCGGCGGCGCAACGCTGTCTCCGGGCGACATCGTGGTCCCTGCCGCGCTGCTCGCGGGCCTCGGCGCCCCGTTCAATACGCTCGACCTGCAAGGCGACGTGCGTGTGAAATGGACGCAATGGCACCTCTTTCGCAACGGGACGTTCGGGCAGATCGCTGTCACGCTCGACGATATGAGTTCGCGCGTGTCCACGGTGAAGCCGCTCGGCTCGTATCGCGTCGTCTACCAGGCTCAGGGGGCGACTGCGACCATCGATCTCTCGACGCTCAAGGGCCCGCTCCTGCTGAGCGGGCATGGCACCGTCGCGCGGGGGGGCGTTTCTTTTCACGGAGAGGCGACAGCGGCGCCCGAGGCGCGCGCGACGCTCGGCGGGCTGCTGGCACTCCTCGGTCAGCCCGTCGGCACAGGCGCGGTCGCGCTCAACTTCGTGCGCTGAGCAAAGCGGCGGTGGGTGCGCGGCGGCTTGCTTTTGGGGCCGGGCGTGGCGGTTGCGCTCCACAGCCGTGCCCGGTAGCCCTGCTCGGCCACGGTGCTTTACGGCGATGGAGCGCAGCGGCGCTACTCCGCCGCGTGGCGCTCTCTCAGCGCGCGGCCGAGCCTGCCGCCACGCCCGTGGCCGAGGCGGTGTCGGCCGCGCCGGCGGCCACGCTCCACCCGCCGCCGAGCGCTTTCACGAGCCCGACCGACGACACCATGCGCTGCCCCGCCAGCGTTGCCAGTTTTTGCTCGGCCGAGAACGCGGTGGTTTGCGCGGTGAGCACGCTGACGTAGCCGACGGTGCCTGCCTTGTATTGGTTCGTGACGATAGCGAGTGCCTGCTTCGCCGAGGCCACGGCTTCGCGCTGCACAATGATCTCGCGCGCCAGGATGCGCTGCGACGCGAGATTGTCTTCGACTTCCTGGAACGCCGTGAGAACCGTCTGCCGGTAGGTGGCAACCTGCTGATCGTAGGCCGCACGCGCGGCCTCGGTCTGCGCGCGGCGCAGGCCGGCATCGAAAAGCGTTGCCGCAAGCGACGGTCCGACGGACCAGAAGCGCGACGGCAACTGGAGCAGATTCGAAAGGACGGAGCTTTGGAAGCCGCCTTGTGCGGAGAGCGTGAGCGACGGGAAATAGGCGGCGATCGCCACGCCGATCTGCTCGTTGGCGGCGGCCGTCTTGCGCTCGGCCGACGCAATATCGGGCCGGCGCTCGAGGAGCGCGGTGGGCAGCTCGAGCGGCACTTCGGGGGGCTCGGCTTCGAGCGGCGTGGGTGGGATCGAAAAGGTGGATGCCGGTTCCCCGACGAGCACGGCAATCGCATGCTCGTCCTGCGCGCGCGCCACGCCGTTGTCGATGGCCGTGGCCTGAGCCGATTGGAGCTGCGTTTGTGCCTGGATCACGTCCGCTCGCGCGGCCACGCCTTGCGCGTATTGGTTCTGCGTGAGCCGGAGTGCCTCCTCGAACGCTTTGACCGTGTCGTCCAGCAGTTTTTGCATCGAATCGAGCGCGCGCAGCTGGAAGTAGGTTTGTGCGAGCGTGGCCTGCGCCGACAGGCGCGCATTCGCGAGATCGGCCGCTGCACCCTGCTCCGCCGCGCGCTCGGCGCTGACGGTGCGGCTCACCTTGCCCCAGAGGTCGGGCTCCCACGATGCGTCGAGCGACGTGCTGAACGAATTCGATACGCGCGACGTCGTGCTGCCGAACGTGCTCGAACCCGACGAGCTCGACAGGCGCTGGCCCGAACGCGTGGCGCTGCCGGACAGACCGAGCGTGGGGAAATAGGCGGCGCGCGCTTCGGCCACGAGGGCATGCGCCTGCCGATAGGCCGCGGCGAACTGGGCGACCGACTGGTTGGCCGTATCGAGCTTCGTCATCAGCGCGTCGAGCCGTGCGTCCTCGTAGATCGACCACCACGGGCCGCGATCGGCGCGATCGGCCGGCTGGGCTACCTTCCATCCGGGCGGCGCTTCCTTGTAGGACGCGGGCACGGCGGCACTGGGGCGCTGGTAGTCCGGGCCGACCGCGCAGCCGGCGAGAAGGCTCAGCACGAGCGCGGCGGTGGCGGCAGCCGGCGCGCGGCGCGGCATCGGGATTCGGTGAGACATCGGGGCGAAGAGAACGTGCGATGCGGCGATGGTAGCGCAGCGGACCCGCCGGCTGGTTACCGGTAATTACAACCCGCCGCCGCCACTCGAGGAAAGCACTGGACGAAACACTTGCCTAATAAAATATTGACAGTGCAATTATTTGCGGCGATAGTGCGCGTCAACGTGGGCGCACACCGCCAAAGCAAGAGCATAGAACGACGGTACGAAGGAAGGAGGACCGATGACAGAAGCGGCATCGACGACGAACCCACAGCATGCGCCGGGTGATTCGCCACCGGCCCCGCTGCAGGGTGCGCGGCTCGCGTTGCTGACCGTCGGGCTGGCGTTCGGCACGTTCATGGAGGTGCTCGACACCTCGATCGCCAACGTGGCCGTGCCGACGATTTCGGGCAGCCTCGGCGTGGCGACGACCGACGGTACCTGGGTCATTTCGTCCTACTCGGTCGCGGCCGCCATTGCCGTGCCGCTCACGGGCTGGCTGGCCCGGCGCGTCGGCGAGGTGCGCCTCTTCACCTTCTCCGTGCTCGCGTTCACGATTGCATCGGCGCTGTGCGGACTGGCCGCGAACTTCGAATCGCTGATCGCGTTCCGCCTCCTGCAGGGGCTCGTGTCGGGCCCGATGGTTCCGCTCTCGCAGACGATCCTCATGCGCAGCTACCCGCTGCAAAAGCGCGGGCTCGCATTGGGCCTGTGGGCGATGACCGTGATCGTCGCGCCGATCTTCGGCCCCGTCATGGGCGGCTGGATCACGGACAACTATACGTGGCCGTGGATCTTTTACATCAATCTGCCGATCGGGATGCTCTCCGCGGCGTCGGCTTATTTCCTGCTGCGTGGACACGAGACCGCCACGGCGACACAGCGCATCGACGCCGTCGGCCTCGCGCTTCTGATCGTGGGTGTGGGAAGCCTGCAGATGATGCTCGACCTCGGCAAGGACCGCGACTGGTTCGGCTCGACGTTCATCGTCACGCTCGCCCTGATCGCAACCGTCGCGCTGACGTTCCTGCTCGCATGGGAGCTGACGGAGCGCACGCCCATCGTCGATCTGACGCTCTTCTCGAACCGCAACTTCGCGCTCGGCGCGCTCATCATCTTCTTCGGCTTCATGGCCTTTTTCGGCTCGGTCGTGATCTTCCCGCTCTGGCTGCAGACCGTCATGGGCTATACCGCGGGGCTCGCAGGTCTGGCGACGGCACCGGTCGGCCTGCTCGCGCTCGTGTTGTCGCCGATCATCGGCCGCAATCTGCACCGGCTCGATTTGCGGATGGTGGCGAGCTTCGCGTTCATCGTCTTCGCCGGCGTGTCGCTCTGGAATGCGACGTTCACGCTCGACGTGCCGTTCGGCCATGTCATCCTGCCGCGCATCGTTCAGGGTATCGGCGTGGCCTGCTTCTTCGTGCCGATGACGACGATCACGCTATCGAGCATTCCAGACGAGCGGCTTGCCAGCGCGTCGGGCCTCTCGAATTTTCTGCGCACGCTCGCCGGTGCGATCGGCACGGCCATCAGCACGACGTACTGGGAAAACGACGCGATTTACCACCACGCGGTGTTGACGGAATCGGTGAGCACCTACTCCCAGAGCACGCAGGCTTACAACGACGCGCTTGGCACGCTCGGGCTCGCCGGCGATCTGGCTCGTGCGCAAATCAATCAGTTGGTGACGCAGCAGGGATACATGATGGCGACGAACGATTTCTTCCGGATTTCGTGCGTCGCATTCGCCGTGCTCGCCGTCGCCGTCTGGACCACCAAGCCGCGGCGCGGCGCCGGGGCGGCGATGGGGCATTGACACGGCCAGGCCGCGTTGCGCGCCGTTCTCATTGCGGCGGCGGTGCGCCTGTCGTTGGCTGTGCCGGCGGCTCGACGCCCGTTTTGACGAACTGCTTGAAGGCGGCACCCGCTTTCCACGGATCGGGCCGGCAACCGATCATGCTGTCGCAGTGGGCTGCGAAGCCGATCGTCGACGACCCGTCCGCGTTCTGCGTGCGCGTGATCTGATAGGCGAGCGCGGCGCTGCCGCCGTCGGGGCCGGCGGTCGCGATCAAGGAATCGGTCGATGTCTGCAAGGCGTAGGCGCTATGTCCTACGACCCAATCGTGCGCGCGTGACCACCAGCGCGCGCATTCGCCGGCGTTCGTACAGACGAGCGGCGCCGTGGCGATCTGCATCGTTTCCGGGCTCACATGATTCTTCGTCGCACACCCGGCCAGGCATGCCACGGCCAGCATCGACAGCGTCCTGTTCATTGCAGCGCCCTCCCCGGTTATCCGATTCGAAAGAGATTCGATCGTGCGCAGCCCGAATTCGTTCGCATGGTTCGTTCGCGTGGTTCATTCATATCGGGAGCGCGCGCCAGCGTCCCGCCCGCATCGAATGCAGGCGAGGCTCCCGCGCGTCGACCGCGCTGGCCAGTACCCCGCCTCAGACGCTGAAGCGATCGAGCGTGTAGCCGCGAAATGCCGTGACGAAGGCATCGAACGAGCCGGGTTCCTCGCTGCGTTCGAGCTGTGCCTGCTCCTCGAGCGACCGGGCGGCCAGCTCGAGCGCGGCGCTCGCCGCCTCGGCATCGAGCGGGTGCGCGCGAAAGTACGCGGCGTGGGACCGGCTCTGCGCGAGGCCGAATTCGAGGAAGCCCTGCCCGCGCTCTCGCATCGTGCGCAAGACTCGGGCCGATGGGGTGGACTCGGGATCGGCGAGCTTCGCCCGTTGCGCATCGACGGCGCGCACGTGAGCGTCGCCCCCCGCCAACGCGTCGAGTGCCTGCGCGGCCACGCGGGTCTTGGCGAGCAGTTCCTCGGCCCACTGCGCGAGTGGCACGTCGCGGCCTTCGCGCGTCAGCGCGAGGCCCGGCTTGCGGCCTTCGAGCGTAACGCGGCCGAAATTCGCATTCGCCTCGGCATGGGCCTCGGCCGGCATTGGCGGGCTGTTGTCGAGTGCGCACACGAGCAGGTACGCATCGAGAAAGCGCGCCGTCTCGAGCGAAATGCCGGATGGCTCGAATGGGTCGATGTCGAGGCAGCGCACTTCGACGTACTGGACGCCGCGCGTCGAGAGCGCGTGCAGCGGGCGCTCGCCCGAGCGCGCGACACGCTTCGGCCGGATGGTCGAGTAAAACTCGTTTTCGATCTGCAAAACGTTCGTGTTGATCTGCACCCACTCGCCGTTGCGGTGCGTACCGATTTTTTCATAGGGCGCGTACGGCTCGCTGACCGCGCGCGAGAGGGCGTCGAGATAACCGGCGAGCGTATCGTAGTCGGGTCGCAATGCGGCCTGCGCCGTCGTATTCGAGTAGCCGAGATCGCTCATGCGCAGGCTCGTCGCATAAGGCCGGTAAAGCGTTGTTGCGTCGAATGCCTCGAGCGCGTGCGGGCGGCCGCGCAAGAAACGCGCATCGATCACGGGCGACGCGCCGAACAGGTACATGAGCAGCCAGCTCGTGCGCCGGAAGTTGCGGATCAGGCCGAAGTAGCGCGCCGACTGAAAATCCACGGCCGTCGCGGCGGACGGCTCCGCGGCATGAACGAGCCGCCACGCTTCTTCGTTCAGCGAGTAGTTGTAATGGATGCCGGCGATGCATTGCATGGTCCGCCCGTAACGCAGCGCCAGGCCGTGGCGGTAGACATGCTTGAGACGGCCGATGTTCGAGGTGCCGTATTCGGCAATCGGAATCTCGTCGTCTTCGGGCAACAGGCCCGGCATCGAATCGGTCCACAGCAGCTCGTCGCCGAGCGCGGCATAAACGAAGCGATGCAGTTCGTCGAGCCGCGCGAGCGTTTGCGCGCTCTCGTGTTCGGCCGGTGTGATGAGCTCGAGCAGCGCCTCTGAATAGTCGGTGGTCAACGACGGATGCGTGAGCGCCGAGCCGAGCGCACGCGGGTGCGGCGTCATTGCGAGCGAACCGTCGGGCGTCACGCGCAGACTTTCCTTTTCGATGCCTCGCAGGCCGCGCGCGAGCACATCGCCTGCCGCGGACGACGTGAGCACGGACAAACGCTGTGCGAATGTCTCGGTATGAAGGGATGATTGGTTATCTGACATCGAAGCCGGCCCGGCTTGCGGGGAAGGCGGCAGTCCCGGGCACAATTTTTTGGGTAGCGGGCACTTTAACACCGCGCCGTGAAGCGCGCTTGAGGCCGCCTCGGCCCCAGGCGGCGGGCCTCCGGCGCCTACGTCCGGCGGGTGTGGCGCCGGCTTTCCGGCACCCTTCCCCTATCCTCCGCGCGCGCCGTTCGCCTGGTCGGCCACGGCATTCCACAGATGCATTGCGGCGTAAGCACGCCAGGGGCGCCAGGGCTCGGTGCGCGCGCGTTGCGCGGCCGGGCGCACGAGTGCGGCATCGCGCGCGACGATCGACTGCATCAGAACGAGGTCGCTCGACGGCCACGCGTCCGCGTCGCGCCACGCCCGCATCGCGATGTACTCCACTGTCCACGGGCCGATGCCGGGCAGCGCGAGCAATGCCTCGCGCAAGGTCGCGAGTGTCTGGGCGTCGCCGGTCGTCGCCGCACCGCGGTCGATCGGCACGGCGCCCGAGGCGACCGCGTGTGCCATGCCTTGCAAGGCGGCCACACGCTTGCCCGGCATGCCGATTTGCGAAAGGTCGGCTTGCGCCAGCTCGGCCGGCGTGGGAAACCGCCAGGCGGTGGCGGGATCGAGGTGCTCCTCGATGCGTGCGCCGGCACGCGTCACGAGGCGGCCGATCAGCGTCGTCGCCGCTTTGACGCTCACTTGCTGGCCCACGATGGCGCGCACGACGAGTTCGAATGCGGACCATGCGCCCGGCACACGCAGGCCCGGCGCGCGTTCCACGAGCGGCGCAAGCCATGGGTCGCGCGCGAGATGAGCGCCGATGCGGGCAGCGTCCGCGCCGACGTCGAAGAATAGGGTCAGATGTGGCGCGAGGGCCTCGGCATGCCGTGCGACGGCGCCGTCGACCGTAACGACGAGGCAGCGCCTGCGTGGATGCCGTGCGACGGCGAGCGTGCCGCTCGCGCCCTGCCAGTCGATGGCGCGGCGGTAGGCGCCTTGCTCGACGCATTCGACGCCGGGCGTTGCGCGGCCGGCGAGAAAGCGCAATACCCGCGCCCAGTCGTAGGGTGCCTTGAACGGCAGCTCGAATCGTGCGGTCGTGCTCAAGCGTCGTCCAGTTGAGCGTGTTTGTCGCGCTGGCGGCTTGTACCGCGGCCCCGGGTTTCGCTTTCCCCCGATGTTTCGCCGGCCGTTGTCCGCGGCGAAGCCGTTCCGCTGTGGCGGGACTCGGCGGCCAGCAGCGCGGCCTTGCGCGGCAGCCCCCAGCGATAACCCGCGAGCGCGCCGCCCTTTTGTACGACCCGGTGGCACGGGATCGCAAGCGCGACCGGGTTCGATGCGCAGGCACTGGCTACTGCCCGTACCGCGCGCGGCGTGCCGAGCGCGGCGGCAATGTCGGTATAGCTGCGCGTCTCGCCATAGGGGATGCGCCGCAGCGCATCCCATACACGTTGACGAAACGCCGTGGCGGGGATGTCGAGCGGCAAGTCGAACTGCTGGCGCGACCCGTCGAGGTAAGCCTCGATCTGGGCGATGAACGGTGCGATGTGCGCGGTATCCTCGCGCAACTCGGCCTTCGCGAGTGCTCCACGCAATTCGGCCACGAGCGTGGCCGCGTCGTCGCCGAACGCGATGCGGCAGATGCCCGTGTTCGTGGCGGCAACCAGCACCTGCCCGAGTGCCGTGGGGGCGCAGGCGAAGCGCACGGTCGAGCCGGCTCCCTTGTCGCGGTAGACCGACGGCGTCATGCCGAGCTCGCTCGCGACATTCTCGTAAAGCCGCGACGGCGAGCCGAAGCCGGCATCGACGGCCGCGCGCGTCACCCGCTCGCCCCGTTGCAGCGCGTCGCGCAATGCCGCGCCGCGCCGGGCAGCTTGGTACTGCCGCGGCGAAACGCCCATGACGCGCGTGAAAAGACGCTGCAAATGAAAGGCGCTCACGTGCACGGCGTCGCTCAACTGCGCGAGCGTCATGCGGGCATGCGGCTCGGCGTCGAGGGCCGCGCGGGCGCGCTCGACGATGGCCAGATCGCGTGGCAGGCTGTCCGGGCGGCAGCGCTTGCAGTCGCGAAACCCGGCCGTGCGCGCCTGATCCAGCGTGTCGAAAAAGCGGACGTTCTCGCGCCGGGGTTGGCGCGACGAGCAGGACGGCCGGCAAAAGATGCCAGTCGTCACCACGGCGTAAAAGAAGGTGCCGTCGGCCTGCGCGTCGTGAGCGCGAACGGCCTGCCAGCGCGCTTCGTCGGTGGTATAGGCGGAAGACATGATGCTCCTCGGTTTGGCTCTCGGTTGACCAAGCCTACTGTACGCGCCCGGACGTCGGCTCGCGCGCCGGATCTTGCTCTGTAATCGAGTGCCGTAATCGATGGGCACCGAACCCGATCAGGCGCGGCCGATCGACTCAATCCGAATTTTCCGACGAATGGCATATTGCATTGCACCATCGAATCGTATATAGTTCGTTTTGTCTCCTCCATGTCTCCTCCTGATATGGATTCACCCGCTCAACTTGAGCGGGTTTTTTTTGTCCGTCGTTTTCGTATCGTCCGCTTTCGGGCAGCGGCCGCCCGGCTGCCCTACACTTCGAGCGAGCGGCCCGCGCCCAGCGGGCGGCAAAGACGGAGGCGCGCCGATGAAACCGGTCATTCGCGACATCGATCATGTCGTCATTCGCACGACGGACCCCACCGCCTTGAAACGCTTTTATTGCGACGTGCTCGGTTGCGTGCCCGAACGGGAGCAGCCCGAGCTGGGGCTCGTCCAGCTGCGGGCCGGTCGTGCGCTGATCGACCTTCTGGCCGTGGGCGGACCGCTCGATCGCGCCGATAGCGGCCTGCCCGGAGCGGGCCGCAACATGGACCACCTCTGCTTGCGGATCGAGCAGTACGACGCTCAGGCGCTGTCGAGCTACCTCACGGAGCGTGGCGTGCGCCTCGGCGAAGAGGGGCGACGCTATGGCGCGGACGGGTTCGGGCGATCGCTCTATCTCTTCGACCCCGAAGGCAACATGGTGGAGTTGAAAGGGCCGCCGGAGGAGCCAGCGCAGACATCGGTACCGGGCTGAAGCGGTTGTCCTCTGCTTCGTCGCGGGTTCGGGCGTTCGGGCTTTCCGGACGCTCGGGCCTTCCGGCCTTCAAGCCGCCCCGTTGCCTTTGAGCACCGTCCACTCCACTGCGACGGGTTCCGCCTCGCCGCCGCCGACCCACGCGGCGCCGTCCTGCACCGTGACCTGCAGCCGCATCGTGCGTTCGGCGAGCGCCGCGAGCGCGCTGCCGGTACCCTCGGCGAGCGTCCAAACGGTGAGGTTGCGCAGCCGTTCCGCCTTGCCGCGCACGCCCTCCCACCAGAGCGCCGACGTCCGGCCGCCGTATGCGATCACGATGACGCGGGCGGCGCGCCCGCATGCTTTCGACAGCCGCCGCTCGTCGGGCTGGCCCACCTCGATCCAGGTTTCGATCGCGCCGGTGAGGTCCTTTTGCCAAAGATCGGGCTCGTCGGTGTCGGAAAGCCCCTTGCAGAACTCGAGTCGCTCGCCGGCGTTGAGTGCGAACGCGAGCAGGCGAACCATCATGCGCTCGTCCGTCTCGGACGGGTGACGAGCGAGGGTCAGCGAATGGTCGGCGTAATAGTGCCGGTCCATGTCGGCGATTTGGAGATCCGCTTTGTAGATCGTCGATTTGAGAGCCATACGGCACCGGATGAAGGCGAAGGGGCGGGCCGGAAAGCGCTCGTCGCGGCAGGCGGGAGGAGCGATGCGACACCGCGCCGGCTTCAGGGCCGGCGCGTGATGATAGCGAATGATCGGGGCGACGCGAAGTCTTGTCGGCTAATGGAACGCCGAGCGCGGGGGGGCCATGCCTGCCGGCGCGAAAATAAAACGAAGACGCGGCCGGCTGTTTGCCGGGCCGCGTTGTGCCGGTGCGCAAGCGGTGCCGCTACTTGCCCCTCGCACAAGGGGCAACGGGCGGCCGGTCGGTTACTGTTTAATGAAGCGGTCGTTCGTCCACAGGCCTTGCGTGTCGCCGTTTCCCGCATTCACGAACTCGACGTCGTGGCCAACGACGCGCACCACGCGGAAGTCGGAATGCTCAGGTGTGGACAGGCACTCGTAGCCGGCGAAAAACTGCTGCATCTTTTGCTGTTCGCCGTTCTGATGGTGCTGATAGGCGGCGTCGAACTTGTCCTTGCTGAGACAGCCGTAGGCGCCGGAAACGAATTGAACGGTCTGCTGGGGCCGAAGTACGGTGTCTTGCGCCTGAGCGACCGAAGATGCCACTGCAACGACGGCCAATGCCGCCAACATCGCGACTTGTTTCCTCATGTCCTGTCTCCCATACGGGTTTCTACTCGGTTTAGCTATGCACTTAACGGCAATAGAAAACCCACGGCTTTGACATTAGAACAAGCGCGGAAAATCACAAGCACATTTTGTGTGCGTTTGCAAAAGCGACGAATTGTCGCACCTCCCGGTGAAGGGCTGCGGCATGCCGCTTGGGTTGACAGGCGGGGCTACCCGGCTTGCGCGGCAAATCGCCGCATTGGCCACGCCCATATTTTATAAGCCTTCCAGACGGATTTTTCCAGGTCGCCCTGTATTTCATTTAAGTGGCTTACTAAAAATAGCAGGAATTGGTGCATCGCACACACGATCGTCGATTTTGGCATTGGGGCGCGCGCAATGTCGCATTCGATTACTGAATAAAAACGGTGCCTGGGGCCTTTCCCCTCCCGTTTTGCGAATGCCCGTGCGCGGCCCGACGTCTCGGCCCGCGAGATACTTGCGTGGCGGCCCGCGGTCGTGGATTAATCGGGTTTTCCTCTGGAGGCAAGCATGTCCTTTGCTCAGTGGCTGCCGTTTGCGATCGCATCGGCCATCGTTATCGTCATTCCCGGGCCCACCGTCCTGCTCGTCGTCTCCTATGCGCTCGGGCACGGGCGGCGATATGCGTTGGCCACTACCGCCGGCGTCGCGCTCGGCGACCTCACGTCGATGACGGCGTCGATGCTTGGCCTCGGGGCCGTTCTCGCGGCCTCGGCAACGCTCTTCACGGCGCTCAAGTGGGTGGGCGCCGCCTATCTCGTCTATCTGGGCATCAAGCTCTGGCGCGCGCCGGTGAGGGAACCGCAGGCCCCGGACGTCTCGGAAACGCGTACGCGCAAGGTCGTCGCGCATGCCTACGCGGTCACGACGCTCAATCCGAAGAGCATCGTGTTCTTCGTCGCCTTCGTGCCGCAGTTCATGAATCCGCACGCACCAATCTGGCCGCAGGCGGTCATCCTGGAGGCGACCTTCATCGTCCTGGCCTCGCTCAATGCATTCGGCTATGCCGTGCTCGCCTCGAGCGCGCGCCGCGCCATCCGCAGCCGCCCGGTGCAGCGGGCCGTCAACCGGGTCGGAGGCACGGCGCTCGTGGGTGCCGGCGTGCTCGCCGTAAGCTGGAAGTCGGCGAACAACTGACCCGGACGCCGCACGCCTGCCGGCAAGCCCGTGCGGGCCAGCCCACGCCCGGGCGAATCCGGGCGCCCGCGGATCGCCTGCGATGCCTACAATGAGTCTCATCGTCGCAGCGTTCGCGGGAGTCGCATCGTGATCGAGCGTTTGATTCTGGGCGTATTCCTCGTCCTCCCCTTGCTCATCGTGGCCTTTCTTTTTTCGGACGAGCTTTGGCAGGAGCGCCGCAAGGCACCGCGAGGCGATGCCGGCCGGCGCATCGACTGGCGTCATCCCGTGCGCAGTCTGTTGCATCGCCATTGATTCCGGTATCCCCGATACGCGGCCGCTCGTCCTCTCGTCCTCTCGTCCTCTCGTCCTGTCTGCCCTCTCTGCCCTCTCTGCCCCGCGCTTTTTCGCCCCCCGCCGGCTTGGCCCGCTCCGCCCCCGTTGCGCGCATCGCCGGACCTTACATTGCCTTTTCTATTTGTCGGTGTTTGTAGTCGCCGGCCCACAAGCGCGTAGTCCATGACCGACGTAGCCCGCCAGCTGGGTTTTGATCCGCCGACGGCTAAGATATTTTCGTCATATGGATACGACTCGTCCTCAAGAGCGCGCAATCGTTTGCCGTAGTCCTGCCTGTGGCCGGGGAAGGCCGCCACGCCCGCGGACTCTGAGAGAGCAGTTGGTCCCGGTCCGCGTGTTCCGTGGGGACTTTTAAAAGGTAGTAGAAGAGATGAATCTATCCCATATGAAGGTGGCGAGCCGGCTTGGAATCGGTTTTGGCCTCGTCTCCTGTCTGCTGATCATCGTCACCGGCTTCGCGCTCATGCGCATGGCGCAGCTCGAATCGTCGATGATCGACATCACCGATGTGAACGCCGTCGAGGCAGGCCTTGCGAGCCGCCTCGATCAGACGATCTCCAATCGCGCGCTCGCCCTGCGCAACATCATCCTGCTCGATGCCGACCAGCAGGACGAAGTCGCGATCGAGACGAAGCGCTTTGCCAGCGAAACCAAGGTCTATGACGAATCGATCGCAAAACTCGCCACGATGTTCCAACGCACGGAGACGATGCCCGAGGAGCACACGTTGCTCGAGCAGGTTCGTCAGCAAGGCGAGCTTTCCCTGCCGCTCATGACGAAGGCGCAGGAACTCGCGCTCTCGGGGCAGAAACAAGCCGCCTATCATCTGCTGCGCTTCGAGCTGCGTCCCGTGCAGGCGAAATGGTGGGGCGCGGTGCGTCAGCTTCGTGAATTCGAGCGCAAGCAGAACGACGCCGAAACCGCCGAGGCCAAGGAGATGTACTCGATGAGCCGCACGCTGATCATCGGCCTGGCCACGCTTGCGCTCGTGCTGAGCATCGTTTCGGCTCTGCTCATCACCCGCGGTATTCTCAAGCAGCTCGGCGGCGAACCCGCCGATGCGGCCGATGCCGCGAATCGCGTCGCCACGGGCGATCTGACCGTCGAAGTCGTCGCCCGCGACGGCGACCGTACGAGCCTCATGCATGCGATGAAGACGATGCGCGAAAGCCTCGTCGACATCGTCGGCCAGGTGCATCGCAGCACCGGCGCCATTGCCACGGCCGCCAACCAGATCGCCAGCGGCAATCTCGACTTGTCGTCGCGCACGGAGCAGCAGGCCGCCTCGCTCGAGGAAACGGCGGCCTCGATGGAGGAGCTCACGGCCACGGTGCGTCGCAATTCCGAGCATGCGCGCCAGGCTAACGAGCTTGCCTCCTCCGCCTCGGGCGTCTCCGAGCGCGCGGGCTCGGTGGTGTCGGAAGTCGTGCGCACGATGGGCTCGATCAACGATGCCTCGCAAAAGATCGTCGAGATCATCGGCGTGATCGACGGCATCGCCTTCCAGACCAACATTCTCGCGCTGAATGCGGCCGTCGAGGCGGCGCGCGCCGGCGAGCAAGGCCGCGGGTTCGCCGTCGTGGCGAGCGAAGTGCGCTCCCTCGCGCAGCGCTCCGCGACCGCGGCCAAGGAAATCAAGGCGCTCATCGGCGGCTCCGTGGAACAGGTCGAAATCGGCAACAAGCTCGTGCAGGAAGCCGGCGCGACCATGAGCGAAGTCGTGGACAGCGTCAAGCGCGTGACGCTCATCATGGGCGAGATCATGGGCGCGAGCGAAGAGCAGGCGCAAGGCATCGAGCAGATCAATCAGGCGCTCACGCAAATGGATCAGGTGACTCAGCAAAACGCCGCGCTCGTCGAAGAAGCGGCAGCGGCGGCCGAGTCCATGCGCGAGCAGACGGCCTCTCTCGTGCAAGCGGTCGGCGTATTCCGCCTCGCTCAGAAGTTCGACGTCGCGCCGGTTCGCGCGATGGCGCCCGCGCGCCGCGGCGCGGTGCCCCGGCTCGCCGAGCCGGCCCTCGGCAAGCCGCTGCTGACGCACGACGCTCAGCCCGCATAAGCGCGAGCGGCGGCGCCCGTAACAGAAGGAGAAGGCCGGCCCTGACTGGACCGGCCTTTCGCAGAGTCTGTCCGGTGGCGCGCCTTGCTTTCGAGCGTGGCGCGCATTGCCGGCGCGGCTAGCCGCCGCCGCCGATGCTGTGTATCGTCGTCATATCCCAAAAACAACGAGAGGGCCACTCACCATGAGCTGCAATGCGCTCGATTCCTCACGGGCCGACGAGCCCGTCGCCGCGCGCGCGCGCGGCGAGACGCGTCCAGCCAATGTTCACTGGCATGCGACGAGCGTGTCGAACGAGGCGCGTGCGACGCTCTTCCGCTATGCGCCGCTGACTTTTTGGCTGACCGGTCTGAGCGGCGCGGGTAAATCGACGATTGCCTACGAACTCGAGCAGCGGCTCATCGGCGAGCGGCAGCCCTGCGCGGTGCTCGATGGCGACAATCTGCGCCATGGCTTGAACCGCGATCTCGGATTTTCCGAGCGCGATCGCCGCGAAAACATGCGCCGCGCGGCGGAAGCGGCACGGCTCATGAACGACGCGGGGCTTATTGTCGTCGCCTCGCTCGTCTCGCCTTTTCGCGAAGACCGCGCAGCCGTGAAGGACATCATCGGCGAAGCGCGCTTTGTCGAGGTCTACGTCAATACGCCGCTCACCGTGTGCGAATCGCGCGATCCGAAGGGGCTTTACCTCAAGGCGCGGCGCGGCGACATCGAAGGCTTTACTGGCGTGTCGTCGCCGTATGAGCCGCCGCTCGCGCCGGCACTCACCGTCGATACGGCGTCGATGCCGCGCGGCGGCGCCGCCGCGCATCTGTATGCCTATCTGACCGAACGCTCGCAAGGACGGGACCATGACGGCGGCCGCTGAAGAGACGCGCGCGCCGCTGCCGCAGGATGCGCAGGCCTTCGACGTCTTCAACGGCGACGCCGACGGCATTTGCGCGCTGCACCAGTTGCGCCTCGCCCAGCCACTCGATGCGGTGCTCGTCACGGGCGTGAAGCGCGACATCGCGCTCGTCGAGCGGGTACCGCGGCGCGCCGGCATCGACGTATCGGTGTTCGACGTTTCGCTGGATACGAACCATGCGGCACTCGTCGCGCTGCTCGACGCCGGTGCGCACGTGCGCTACTACGATCATCACTCGGCCCGCAAGGCATTCGCCCATCCCGGGCTGCGTCTTTACTGGGACGATGCGCCCGATGTCTGCACGAGCCTCATCGTCGACCGGGAGTTGAGTGGGCGCTTTCGCCGCTGGGCCATCGTCGCCGCGTTCGGCGACAACCTCGAGGTGCGCGCGCGTGCGCTCGCTGTCGAGGGTGGCTGCAGGCCCGACGAGATCGACGCGTTCGAGCTGCTCGGGCGCGTGCTGAATTACAACGCGTATGGCGAAACGGTCGGCGATCTTCACGTCGCACCCGATCGGCTGTACCGCGAGTTGCACCCGTATGAAGAGCCGCTCGAGTTCGTCAGGCGTTCGCCATGCTATGCGGCGCTCGCCGATGGGTATCGCGAGGACGTTGCCCGCATCGAGGCCATTGCGCCATACCGCACGTTTGACGGCGGCGCGATCTATTTGCTGCCCGATGCTTGTTGGGCCCGGCGTATCTCGGGCGTGCTGGCGAACCGGCTCGCCGCGGCCGAGCCGGATCGATCGTTCGCAGTCCTGACCGAATGCCCGGGCGGGCGCTACACCGTCAGCGTGCGCTCCGCCGATCCCGAGGGGCATCCGGCCAACCTGCTGTGCGAGCGGTTCGCATCGGGCGGCGGCAGACGCGGCGCGGGCGGCATCAACGGGCTGCCGGCCGACGAGCGCGAGACGTTTTTCGAAGCATTTCTCTCTTATTTCACGCGGGCCGGCGACCCGACGTATCGGCGACCGGTGTGAGAGGCCGGTCCATCAACCACACGCGTATCAATAGACGTCATATAAAGGACTCCTGTCGATGAACACGAGCGTACCTTCCGAGGGCAAGGCCAGCCGGCCAAGACCCGTACTGATGATTCCGCTGCGCCGCTGCGGCTCCCACGCGCTGCGGCTGAGGCTCAATTTCAACCCGCAGTTTTATTCGCCGTACCCGCTACATATCGTCGACTTCATGCCGATCGTGCCGCTCTACGGCGATCTCGAGGACGATCACGCCTATTTCCGGCTCGTTGCCGACATCGTCGGCCTGCAGGCGGTCAGCATGGTGAAATGGCCCGGCGTGGTGTTCGATCCCGTCGAGATCTTCGAGGCGATCCGCCACGAGCCGCGCAGCGTGCATCGCATCGTTTGGGAGTTGCTGCTGCGCACCGGCGAAGCGCGCGGCGCGCGCGTCGTCATGGACAAGTCGCTCGACAGCGTGCATTACGCCGACGAACTGATGCGTCTCTTTCCGGACATGCGCTTTCTGAATGTCGTGCGCGACCCGCGTGCGCAGATCGCTTCGATGAACAAGGCCATCATTCACGACTTCGATACGCTGCTCAACGCGCGCACATGGGTGGAGGCGCAGCGCGCGGCCGACGCCCTGATGGCAAAGCACGCCGAGCGCGTGATGACGATCCGCTACGAGGATTTTCTGTCGGACCAGGAGGCGACGCTGCGCAAGGTCTGCGCGTTCTTCGAGATCGACTATCTGCCGCAGATGCTCGACGTCTCCCGTTCGGAGGAGGCGCGCCAGATTTCGCAGATGTCGGCGCTGTGGTCGTCGAATTGCTTCGCGCCCATTCCCGCCAACATCGACAAGTACAAGCGGCAGCTGTCGGGCGACGAGATCGCGACGATCGAGACGCTGGCGGCACCATACATGCACCGCTACGGCTACGAGCTGGCGACGGCGGCCGATGCGCCCGTCGACGCGGCAGCCTACGAGGCGGCGCGCCGCCGCTCGGACGACGGCAAAGCCGAAGCCTGGCATGCGCTGGAGCGCAGCAATTTCCGCGACTTCGTGCTGCGCCGGCAGCGAGCCGAGTATCTCGCGAGCGTACGCGCACGCATGGAGCAGGTTGCCGCCGCACGTGGCCCGGCCGATGCGCGCGTACAGCGGCTCGACGAACTGGCCGAGCCGTTCGAGGTCACCGACTAAGGCGGCGCCGCCACTGGCGCTTCGCGGAACATCCATGACCCTACTCTTGTCCTGGCTGCACGAGCAGCTTGCGTTGGCAGGCATGTGCGGCCTCTCGATCGGATTCACGCTCGGGCTCGTCGGCGGTGGTGCCGGTATGCTGGCCGTGCCGCTGCTGCTTTACGTCGTCAAAGTGGGCGACGTGCATGTCGCGATCGGCACGACGGCCGTGTCGATCGCGCTGACGGCAATCGTCAATCTCGTGCGCTATGCGCGTGCCGGGCTCGTCCATTGGCGCTTCGGGGCGACCTTTGCAGCCACCGGTGTCACCGGTGCGTTCGTCGGATCGATGTGGTCGCTGCACGTCGACGCCGCCGCCGTCATGTTGCTGCTCGCGGCGCTCGTGGCGATGGTCGGCGTGACGATGTTCTCGCGCAGGCAACCGGCTGCCGATGCGGTCGAGCTCGCGGCGGCGCCGGTGCGCGGGCTTGCGACGGCAGGCGCCGGCGTGGCGGTGGGCGGTTTGTCCGGCTTTTTCGGTGTGAGCGGCGGATTCCTGTCGGTACCCGCGCTGCATCTGATTGCGCGCATTCCGATGCTGCAGGCGGTGGCGTCGTCGCTCGTTTCGGTCGTGGCGTTCAGCACGACCACTGGCCTGAACTATGCGCGAGCCGGAAAAGTGAGCGTGCCGCTCGCGCTGGCGCTCGTTGCCGGCGGCCTTCTCGGCAGTGCCGCGGGGATGCGTGCCGCGAAGTCGCTCTCCGGCCGGGGGCCGGCCCTGCGACGGCTCTTCGCGCTCATGTTGATCGCGATCTCGGCGTATATCGCCTACCGTAGTACCGTGCGGACCTGAGCGCGTGCGCGTGACATCGGACCCTTCTTTTACGAATGACCAAGAACCTGAGAGCAACCATGAGTACCCCTGTTATCGCCACGCGGCTCGGCGAGGTGCCCGCCCGCATGGACCACCTCGACTGGCTGGAAGCGGAATCGATCTACATTCTGCGCGAGCTCGTTGCCGAGTGCAGCAAGCCGGCGCTGCTGTTTTCGGGCGGCAAGGACTCGGTGGTGGTGCTGCACCTGGCGCTGAAGGCGTTCGGTCTGGGCGCGGCGCGCAAGACGTCGCTGCCGTTTCCGCTGGTGCACATCGACACGGGGCACAACTACCCGGAGGTGATCGATTTTCGCGACCGACGCGCGGCGCAGATCGGCGCGCAGCTGGTGGTGGGGCACGTGGAAGATTCGATCAGGCGCGGCACGGTGCGGCTGAGGCGCGAGACGGATTCGCGCAACGCGGCGCAGGCGGTGACGCTGCTGGAGACGATCGCGGAGCACGGCTACACGGCGATGATCGGCGGGGCGCGGCGCGACGAGGAAAAGGCGCGCGCGAAGGAGCGCATATTCTCGTTTCGCGACGAATTCGGGCAGTGGGATCCGAAGGCGCAGCGCCCGGAGCTGTGGAGCCTCTATAACGCGCGGCTGCACGCGGGCGAGCACCTGCGGGTGTTTCCGATCTCGAACTGGACGGAGCTGGACGTGTGGCAATACATCGCGCGCGAAGGGCTGGAGCTGCCGCCGATCTACTACGCGCACGAGCGCGAGATCGTGCGTCGCAACGGGCTGCTGGTGCCGGTGACGCCGCTCACGCCGCTGCGCGAGGGCGAGACGAGCGAGCGCGCGCTGGTGCGCTTTCGCACGGTGGGTGACATCAGCTGCACGTGCCCAGTGTCGAGCGACGCGGACGACGTGGAGAAGATCATCGCGGAGACGGCGGTGACGGACATCACGGAGCGCGGGGCGACGCGCATGGACGATCAGACCTCGGAAGCGGCGATGGAGCAGCGCAAGAAGCAGGGCTACTTCTGAGCGGGCGCCAGGCGCAAACGGCATCCGGCCATCCATCCAACATCGACATATCGAACGCCCGGCATGAGCGCGGGCGCGGCGAAGCGAATACGAAGGGCGTAACACATGAGCACACATGAACCGGCGGACCTCGGGGTGCTGCGATTCATCACGGCGGGCAGCGTGGACGATGGCAAGAGCACGCTGATCGGGCGGCTGCTATACGACAGCAAGGCGGTGCTGTCGGACCAGCTTTCGGCGCTCTCGCGCGCGAAGAACAAGCGCACGGTGGGCGAGCAGATCGATTTGTCGCTGCTGACCGATGGGCTGGAGGCCGAGCGCGAGCAGGGCATCACGATCGATGTGGCGTATCGGTACTTTGCGACGGCCAAGCGCAAGTTCATCATCGCGGACACGCCAGGGCACGAGCAGTACACGCGCAACATGGTGACGGGGGCGTCGACGGCGCACGCGGCGATCATCCTGATCGACGCGACGCGGGTGACGTACGACGCGGCGGGCGAGGCGGTGCTGCTGCCGCAGACGAAGCGGCACAGCGCGATCGTGAAGCTGCTGGCGCTGCAGCACGTGATCGTGGCGATCAACAAGATGGACCTGGTGGAGTACAGCGAGGCGCGCTTCAACGAGATCCGCGACGCGTACGTGCGGCTGGCGCAGCAGCTGGGGCTCTCGGAGGTGCGTTTCGTGCCGGTGTCGGCGCTCAAGGGCGACAACATCGTGACGGCGAGCGAGCGCATGCCGTGGTACGCGGGCGAGCCGCTGCTGGACGTGCTGGAGCAGTTGCCGGTGGGCACGCGCGCGGGCGAGGCGCTGCGCTTTCCGGTGCAGTGGGTGGCGCGCCAGGACGGGGCGAGCGCGGACGACTTCCGCGGCTACATGGGGCGCGTGGAGGCGGGCGAGGTGCGCGTGGGCGACACGGTGGCGGTGCTGCCGGCGGGGCGCACGGCGACGGTGGCGGAGATCGTGGCGCCGGTGGTGGGCGGCACGGCGGCGGTGGCGAGCGCGTTCGCGGGCCAGACGGTGACGATCCGGCTGGAGGAGGACGTGGACGTATCGCGCGGGGACATGTTCGTGCGGGCCGAGCAGGCGCCGCAGCCGGCGAAGAAGCTGGAGGCGGACCTGTGCTGGTTCGACGAGGAGCCGCTGTCGACGCAGCGCAAGTACCTGCTCAAGCAGACGACGACGACGGTGTTCGCGCGGGTGGGCGCGGTGAAGGAGGTGCTGGACGTGCACACGCTGGCGCATACGAGCGAGCGGCACGAGCTGGGGATGAACGACATCGGGCGGGTGGCGCTGACGCTGCAAAAGCCGCTCGTGTGCGATGCATACGACGACGAACCGGGCACGGGCGCGTTCGTGCTCATCGACGAAGCCACGCATCATACGGTCGCAGCCGGCATGATACGTTGCCACGACGCCTGACCTCTTCCATCTCCTCCTCTCGAAGCGTGGGGTGTTGCGTGCACCCCACGCTTTGCCTGCGGCAATATCACTGCTACAAAACATTCATATTCGAATGATAAAAAGCCCTCGTCGCATTGGACGAACGAGGTGCTCGATCATCTGACTGCAAATCATCGCGGCATTACGACGCGATAGACGTGTCCGCGAAGCGGCCGTCCATTTCAACAACAACGGATATCATCGATTTATGAATAAGAAAATTCTGGTGGCTGCCGTTCTGAGCAGCATCGGGGCAGTTGCACACGCGCAAAGCAGCGTCACGCTCTACGGGCTCATCGACGCCGGTGTCAGCTACGTGAACCACAGCAAGAACGCCGCGGGCGGTTCGGACAAGCTGGTCAAGTACGACGACGGCATCGCATCGGGCAGCCGCTGGGGCCTGCGCGGCACGGAAGACCTCGGTGGCGGCCTCAAGGCGCTCTTCGTGCTCGAAAACGGCTTCAACAGCGGCAACGGCACGCTCGGCCAAGGCTCGCGCGAATTCGGCCGTCAAGCGTTCGTCGGTCTTTCGAAAGACGGTATCGGCTCGCTGACGATGGGCCGTCAATACTCGTTCTCGACCGACTTCCTCGGCCCCTACTCGACGGGCGGTCAGACGGTGGCCGGCAATTACGCCTACCACATCAATGACCTCGATCAACTGACGTCGAGCCGTATCGACAATTCGGTCAAGTTCACGAGCGCGAACTTCTCCGGCGTGACCTTCGGCGCGATGTACGGCTTCTCGAACCAGGCAGGCGCGTTCGCCGGCTCGCTCGGCAACTCGTCGCGCGCCTACAGCTTCGGCGCCAACTACGCGGCCGGCCCGTTCGGCGTCGGTGCCGCTTACACGGATATCCGCTTCCCGGCGTCCGGCGGCTTCTCGACGAGCGCGGCGAACGTATCGGTCGCGAACGTCAAGGAACTGCGCACGTTCGGCCTGGGTGGCCGTTATGCGTTCGGTCCGGCCACGCTCTGGGCGCTCTACACGAACACGCGCTTGACCCCGGTCACGGGTTCGGCCACGCGTTTCGACGCCTATGAGGCGGGCGGCAAGTACGCCTTCACGCCGGCGCTCACGGCGGGCCTCGGCTACACGTACATGCATCTCGCCGATGCGTTCAAGGGCCACTGGAACCAGGTGGATGCCAGCGTCGACTATGCGCTCAGCAAGCGCACCGACGTCTATGTGCTCGGCATCTATCAGATCGCTTCGGGCAAGAACGGTGCAACGCCGGTGCAGGCGCAGATCGGTTCGAGCGCGAGCTACTTCAGCACGTCCGGTACCGGCGCCGATAATCAGCTCGCATTCCGCGTAGGCATCCGCCACAAGTTCTGACGAGCCGCAGGCCGCCTGGTTTCCCCAGGCGGCACGATGAGGGTTTTGATAAGGGCGAGGATCGTTCCTCGCCCGTTTTTTTTATTCACCCGCGCGACTTTATTTGCCCAGTTCGTAGCCCACGATGCCGCCGGCAACCGCACCGCCCACCGTGCCCGCCGTACTGCCGTGAGTGAGCTTGTTGCCCGCATACCCGCCTACCGCGGCACCGCCTAGCGTGCAGCCGGCAAGCAACATCGCCACGATCGCCGTGGCCCCTACCCCAATCCGCTTCAATCGTATGAATCGCATGATGCAGCCTCCGCATCGCCAGTCATACCGCATCGAACGCAAGGGCCATGCCAGACATACCAACGCGCCTGTGGCGAGCCTTCGCGCGCCAGGCGCGATCGCATGGCGCAGCGGCGGCCGGCAATCATTTCGTCGTCCTATGTAATGCAAGCATGAAAAAGCGCCTCAGTTCGTCGACCAGTTCGGATTTGGCCGCGGCGAAATCGAAGCCCGGCTGTTTGCCGGTATCGCCGAGCCGTGTGCGCAGTGTTCGCGCTTCGCGCCGCGCATCTTCGGCCTTGGCTGCGTCCAGCTCCGGTGTACGCACGGCGTGGTCCGCCAGCACCGTGACGCGGTTGCCCGACACTTCCACGACGCCGCCAGCAACGAAAAGCCGCAGTTGTTCCTCGCCGCCCGCGGAGTGAATCGTGATCATCCCCGGCTTGATGCGCGTGAGCAGCGACGCATGGTGTGCGCAGATGCCGAGCTCGCCGGCTTCGCCCGGCAGCACGACGAGCGACGCTTCGCCGCTGAAGAGTTCGTCTTCCACGCTGATGATGTCGAGATGGAATGGATGGGCCATGAGCCTGCTCTCAGACGGCCGCCGCGCCGGAGACGATCTCGCACAGCTCGGTGGTGATCTTCGCCTGACGCGTTTTCTGATAGAGGCGCTTGAGATCGCGCAGCGAATGCTCGGCGTTGTCCGTCGCGGCACGCATGGCCAACGTGCGCGCGCACTGCTCGCACGCGTTGTTTTCGGCAACGGCCTGATAGACGAACGCTTCGACGTAGCGCAGCAGCAGCGTTTGCACGACCGATTTGGGATCGGGCTCGTAGAGGTAGTCGGCCACGGGCTCGACGGCGCTTTCGCCGTCGTTGAGCAACGCATCGATCGGAAGGATCTTGTCGATTCGCGCCTGATACGAGATTGCGCTTTCGAGCCGGTTATAAGCGATATGAACTTCGTCGAGTTTGCCGGCGACGAATTCGTCGAGCGGCACGGAAACGGCGCCGAAAAAGGATTCGAAATGCAGCTCGTCGGATGGCGCCGCGCAGCGCGATGCGATATGTGCGCCATATCGCAGAAGCGGCGTGACGCCGCGTGCGCCCACTACGCTCAGTTGTGCCTCGATGCCCGCGGCTTGCCATGAACCGATCGCTTCGGCACATCGCAGCAGCAGGTGGCTATTGAGCGGGCCGCAGAGCCCGCGATCGGTGCTCACGACAATGAGGCCGATGCGGCGCGTCGACGATTGCTTGCGCAAAAATGGGGAGACGTACTCGGGATTCGCATCGCGCATGCGCAGCGCGAGCGTGCGCATGTGCTCGGCGTAGGGCCTGAACCGGCTCGCGCGGCGCCGTGCCGCCGCGACCTTCGTGCGCGAGAGCATTTCCATCGCGCGCGTGATCTTGCGCGTCGACTCGACACTTTCCATCTTCGCGCGTATTTCTCGAATATGCATATGCAATGCCTTTTTCAAACACCTTGCATCGAATTGACGATTGCGATTGGCGGCACGTCGCATTCGGCCCATGAGGCGTTTCTCATCGGCTGTATTGAGACGTCGCTTTTGCAACGCCGCTTTTGCAACGCAATAAACCTTAGTTCACCGAGCCATCCGTTCTTTGACGAGCGTCAATGTCTTAAGCGAACGCCCCACTAGACTGCCTAACGAGCATCGACATTCGCTCATGCACGACGAAGCGCGCCGCACACGATGCGTCGCATGCATGCGGTCCGCGCAGCGGGACGTCGCACAGGTCTGCCGCGTCGATCGTCGTATCGCAGTCTCGAGGAGAGGCACTCATGGACAAACCGAAAGACATCCGCACCGACGTCGCCGCTGGCGCGACGCCGGAGGGTACGGGGCAGCCGAGCACGCGCAAGCTCGGTCTTCCGCTTCTGAGCGGCGTCGTCGTCGCATCGATGATCGGCGGCGGCGCATTCAATCTGCCGCAAAACATGGCGCAAGGCGCCGCGCTCGGCGCCGTGGTGATCGCGTGGGTCATCACGCTCGTCGGCATGTTCTTTCTGTCGAATACGTTTCGCACGCTCGCGGACAAGCGCCCCGACCTGAAAGCCGGCATCTATTCGTATGCGAGAGAAGGCTTCGGCCCCTTCGCCGGATTCGAAATGGCCTGGGGCTACTGGCTTTCGGCCGCATTCGGCAATGTGGCCTTCGCGATCCTGTTCATGCAGACGCTCGGCTATTTCTTTCCCGTCTTCAAGGGCGGCAGCAGCTGGCCTGCCATTACCGGCGCTTCGGCGCTGATATGGGTGATGAATTTCATCGTGCTGTCCGGCGTCAAGCGTGCAGCGATCCTCAACGTGATTGCGAGCGTGCTGAACATCAGTTCGATTCTCGTCGCCCTCGCCTCGATGTTCGTCGCCTTCAAGGCCGACATGTTTTCGTTCGACTTCTGGGGCCACGGGCAGCATCTCGGCAGCATCGTCGGGCAGGTCAAGAGCACCATGCTCGTCACGCTGTGGGTGTTCATCGGGATCGAGGGCGCCGTGGTGGTGTCCGATCGCGCGAGCAAGACCTCGCAGGTCGGCACGGCCACGTTCCTTGGACTCTCCGTATGCACCGTGCTCTATTTCCTGCTTTCGGCCCTGCCCTTCGGCGTCATGCATCAGAGCGAGCTGGCCGGCTTGTCGTCGCCCTCGGCGGCATACGTGCTGAAGGCCGCCGTGGGCGACTGGGGCGCGGTCTTCATCTCCGCCGCGCTGTTGATGTCGCTGCTGAGCTGCTGGCTCGCATGGACGATTCTGGTGGCCGAGCTGCCGTACGAAGGCGCGAAAGACGGCGTCTTCCCGAAGTTCCTCGCGCGCGAGAACCGCTTTCACGCGGCGGCCCCATCGCTCTGGGTGTCGAGTTCGATGATGCAGGCCGCTGTGTTCGTCGTGCTTTTCGCCCATGACGCATGGAACTGGCTCATCTCGATCACCGGGGTGATGATCCTGCCGCCTTATCTCTCGAGCGCCGCCTTTCTCTGGCTTTACGCGACGCAGTCGACCTATCGGTCATCGAAGGGCGAGACGGCGCGCGAATCGCTGCTGACCGGTGTGCTCGCGACGGTGTACTCGCTGTGGCTGCTCTACGCCGCCGGCCCGCAGTTCCTGCTCATGTCGACGGTCCTCTTCGCCCTCGGCATCCCCGTTTTCTGGTGGGCGCGCCGCGAGCACGCACCGGGTGAGCCGATCTTCGGCGGGCGCGAGACGACGGCGGCGGTCGCGCTCGTGGGCATTGCCATCGTCGCCGTCGCGCTCTTCGCGCTCGGCATCGTGAAGATCGGCTGAGCGACAACGCTGGCCGCCTTCCGTCCCCGGCGGGCGGCCGCTTTTTCCGGAAAGAGGACACGCGGATGCCTTACGAGCAGATGTTCGGCTTTCTCGTCTGCGCGGCGATGCCGACGCCCGCGACGCTGAGCTCCGCGCGGCTCGATCGGATCGTCGGCGAACTTGCGCGGCTGGGTTACGCGACGACGCGCACCGCCACGCCCGAATACGCGATGAGCGCCGTGCGCAGCGATGCGTCGATCGGCTGCGTGCTGATCGAATGGTCGAGCGCGGAGACCGAAGCCGACGTCGAGTCCTTCGTTCGCTTCGTACGCGAGCGCGGGCTGGAGATGCCCGTCTTCGTCATCGTCGAGCGGCACCTGCTCCAGGAGGTGCCGGTCTCGGTACTCGGCCTCGTGACGGGGTATGTATTCATCGAGGAAGACACGCCCGAGTTCGTCGCGCGCAATCTGGCCTCGCACCTGCGCGACTACGCCGAATCGCTGAAGACGCCGTTTTTCGGCGCGATGGTCGACTACGCCGACGAGGCCAACCAGATGTGGACCTGCCCCGGACACAACGGTGGCGTGTTCTATCAGAAGAGCCCGGTCGGCCGTGCGTTCGTCAAGCATCTCGGCGAAGCCGTCTTTCGCAACGATCTCGATAATTCGGTGACGGAGCTCGGCGATCTGCTCGTGCACGAGGGCCCCGCGCTTGCGGCTCAAAAGGCGGCGGCGCGCATCTTCGGCGCGGAGCGCACCTACTTCGTACTGAACGGCACCTCGACGTCGAACAAGATCGTGCTCTCGGCGTTGATCGCACCGGGCGATCTCGTGCTTTTCGATCGCAATAATCACAAGGCCGCCCACCATGGCGCGCTGCTGCTCGGCGGCGGCATTCCGGTCTACCTGCCCGCCTCGCGCAACGCCCAGGGCCTCATCGGGCCCATCGATGCCGACGCCCTCGACGAGACGCGCATTCGCGAAAGTATCCGGCGCCATCCGCTCGTGGCGGACCCGGAGGCGTGGCGCCGCGCGCGGCCGTTTCGGGCCGCCGTGATCGAGCAGTGCACCTACGACGGCACGATCTATAGCGCGGAGCAGATTGTCGAAAAGCTCGGCCCGCTTTGCGAATACATCGTGTTCGACGAGGCCTGGGCCGGCTTCATGAAGTTTCATCCGCTCTTCAAGGGCCGCTACGCGATGGGCGTGACGAACCTCGGGCCCGACGCGCCGGGGATCATCGCGACGCAATCGACACACAAGCAGCTCGCCGGCTTCTCGCAGGCCTCGCAGATCCACGTCAAGGATTCGCATCTCGAAGGGCAGAAGCGTCGCGTCGGACATCGGCGCTTCAACGAGATGTTCATGCAGCATTCGTCGACCTCGCCGTTCTATCCGCTCTTCGCATCGCTCGACGTGGGCGCTCAGATGATGAAGGGCCGCTCGGGCGAAGTCCTCTGGGACGACACGATCAAGCTCGGTATCGAGCTGCGCAAGAAGCTGCGCGCGCTGCGCCACGAGTTCGAGGCGTCGGCCCGCGATGCCCGCGAACGATGGTTCTTCGAGCCGTTCGTGCCCGATCTCGTCGAGGTGCGCGGGCGCAGCGAGCGCTGGGAGGACGTGCCGACCGAGCTGCTCGCATCCGACGCGCACTATTGGGCGCTCGAGCCGAACGGCGCCTGGCACGGCTTCGCTCATCTCGCGCCCGGCTATGCGATGACGGACCCGAACAAGCTCACGCTGCTCACGCCGGGCTTCGACCGGGCCACCGGCGAGTACGCGGACCACGGCATTCCAGCCTCGGTGCTTGCGCAGTATCTTCACGAGCGCCGCATCGTGCCCGAGAAGAACGACCTCAACAGCATCCTCTTTTTGCTGACGCCGGGGCTCGAATCGAGCAAGGCGGGCACGCTGCTGTCGGCGCTGGTGGGCTTCAAGCGGCTGCACGATGCGAATGCGCCGCTGGACGAGGCGATGCCCGAGTTCGTCGCAGCCCATCGGGCGCGCTATGCGGGCATCGGCCTGCGCGACCTGTGCGCGCAGATGCATCGTTTCTATCGCGAGCACGACGTGAGCCGCCTGCAGCGCGACCAATTCCGCGCGTCACATTTTCCACAGCCGGCCATGACGCCGCAGGCGGCGATGCACGCGCTCGTGCGCAACGAGGTGGAATTGCTGCCGGTCGAGGAGATCCGCGGGCGCATTGCCGCGACGCTCGCGCTCGTCTATCCGCCCGGCATCGGCGTGGTCGTGCCCGGCGAGCGCTACGACGAGCGCGCGCAGCCGATGCTCGACTACTTCCGCATGTTCGAGGAGGCCGGCAATCTGTTTCCCGGCTTCGAGAACGAGATTCAAGGGATTTACCGCAAGACGGGCGATGACGGGCGCGTGCGCCTTCACACCTACGTCGTCATTGAATGACCATCATTCCGAGGAAGCGACCATGACATTGGGAGTTCATTCCGAAGCCGGCAAGCTGCGCACCGTGATGGTGTGCCGGCCCGGTTTAGCGCACCGGCGCCTGACGCCGGCCAACTGCGACAGCCTGTTGTTCGACGACGTGATCTGGGTCGATCGTGCGATCGAAGACCACGAGACGTTCGTCCGCCTGATGCGCGAGCGCGGCGTCGAAGTACTCGAGTTCCATCATCTGCTCGCGCAGACACTGCTCGATCGAAGCGCGCGCGACTGGCTGCTGGACCGGCGCATCGTCGAGGAGGAAGTCGGCACGGGCATGCTGCGCGAACTGCGCGTGTGGCTCGAGGAGCTGCCGGCGCAGCAACTGGCGGACATGCTGATCGGCGGCATCGCCAAGGCGGAGGTGCCGTTCGATGCCAAGGGGCTTTTCGGCGGCTACCTCGAACGCTCGGAGTTCGTCATTCCCCCGCTCGCCAATCTGATTTTCCAGCGCGATCCGAGCGCATGGGTCTATGGCGGCGTGACGCTCAATCCGATGTACTGGCCCGCGCGACGCAAGGAGACGCTGCTGCTTACGGCCGTCTATCGCTTTCACCCGCGTTTTGCCGGCCAAGTGCGCGTTTGGTGGGGCGACCCCGACATCGATCATGGCGCCCAGACGCTCGAAGGCGGCGACGTGATGGCGATCGGCAATGGGGTCGTGCTGATCGGCATGGGCGAGCGGTCGAGCCCGCAAGCCGTGACGCAAGTGGCACGGCGTCTCTTCGCCGCTAACGCGGCCAGGCGCGTGATTGCCTGCCAGTTGCCGAAGGCGCGTGCCTCGATGCACCTCGATACGGTGTTCTCGTTCATCGATGTGGACTTCGTCAGCATTTATCCCGACGTGGCCGACGGCATTTTATGCACGAGCCTCTATCCGGGCGACGAACAGGGCCGCATCCGCTACGAACGCCATACGCAGGCGTTTCTCGACGTGATCGCGCAGGCGCTCGGCGTAGGCTCGCTGCGCGTGCTGACGACGGGCGGGGACGCCTACGAAATCGAACGGGAACAATGGGACGACGGCAACAACGTGTTGGCGCTCGATCGCCGCGTGGTGCTCGCGTACGACCGCAACGTCTATACGAACCGCAAGATGCGCCAGGCGGGCGTGGAGGTGATCGAGGTCCCGGGCGGCGAGCTCGGCCGCGGACGTGGAGGCAGCCATTGCCTCACCTGCCCGGTCGCACGCGACCCCATCGAGTTATGAGCCGCATGGCGTCATCCATCGCGGACACCGAAATTGACGGCATGGAAATGCCAAAGGCCAAATGATGTTTAACGTACACAATCGCAGCTATCTTTCGCTGATCGAATACACGCCGCGCCAGATTCATTACCTGCTCGATCTTTCGCGCGATCTGAAGCGCGCGAAGTACGCGGGCACCGAAACGGCGCGCCTGAAGGGCAAGAACATCGCGCTTATTTTCGAAAAAACTTCGACGCGCACGCGTTGCGCCTTCGAGGTGGCGGCGCACGATCAGGGCGCACACGTCACTTATATCGACCCTACCGGCTCGCAGATCGGCCACAAGGAATCGATGAAGGATACGGCGCGTGTGCTTGGCCGCATGTACGACGCGATCGAGTACCGCGGCTTCGGCCAGGAGATCGTCGAGGAATTGGCCAAATACGCGGGCGTCCCCGTCTACAACGGGCTGACCGACGAATTCCATCCGACGCAAATGCTCGCCGACGTCATGACGATGCGCGAGTTCAGCGACAAGCCCGTGCACGAGATCGCCTATTGCTATATCGGCGATGCGCGCAACAACACCGGCAATTCGCTGATGATCATCGGCGCGAAACTCGGCATGGACGTGCGGCTGTGCGCGCCGCGCCATCTGTGGCCGCACGACGAACTCGTCGAGCAGTGCCGCTCGATCGCCGCGACGACGGGCGCACGGCTCACGCTGACCGACGATCCGTCCGCGGCCGTGCGCGGAGCCGACTTCGTATATACGGACGTGTGGGTATCGATGGGCGAGCCGTTCGAGAAATGGGGCGAGCGGATCAAGGAGCTTTTGCCGTATCAGGTGAATGCGGCGCTGATGGCGCAAAGCGGCAACCCGCGCGTGAAGTTCATGCATTGCCTGCCCGCGTTTCACGACGCCCAGACGCATGTCGGCCAGCAGATCGCCGATCAGTACGGCCTCGCCGATGGCGTGGAAGTGACCGACGAGGTGTTCGAATCGGACGCGTCGATCGTCTTCGAGCAGGCCGAAAACCGGCTGCACACGATCAAGGCGATCCTCGTGGCCACGCTTGCGCTCTGAGGCGCGGCGCGGGGTGCCCTGGCCGTTCGAAGCGAAACCGATGGATCGACTCAACAACTCAACAGGAGCCGGAACGATGCGTATCGTCGTCGCGTTGGGAGGTAATGCGCTCTTGCGGCGCGGTGAGCCCGTGAGCGCGCAAGCGCAGTATCGCAACATCCGCATGGCCGCGGCGCAATTGGCCGCGGTGGCGGCCGAGCACGATCTCGTGATCGTACACGGCAATGGGCCGCAGGTCGGCTTGCTGGCGGTGCAGTCCGGCAGCGCGGGCGCCGCCGCGTTTCCGCTCGACGTGCTCGATGCCGAGACGGAAGGCATGATCGGCTATCAGCTCGAGCTCGAGCTGCGCAATCTCCTGCCGCCCGAGCGTGCCTGCGCGACGGTGGTGACGATGGTCGAGGTGGAGCGCGACGATCCGGCCTTCGCGCATCCCGACAAGCCGATCGGCGCGATGCTCGACGATGCGCGCGCGATCGACGCGGCACGCGCGAAAGGTTGGTCCGTCGCGCGCGACGGCAAAGGCTTTCGCCGCGTGGTGGCGAGCCCGCAGCCCAGACGCTTCGTGGAGCTGCAGCCGGTGCGATGGTTGATCGACAAGCACGCGATCGTCATTTGCGCCGGAGGAGGCGGCATTCCGGTGGTGGCCGATGCCGAAGGGCGGCGGCACGGCGTGGAGGCTGTCATCGACAAGGACCGCAGCGCGGCCGTACTGGCCGAGGCGCTGGAGGCCGACCTGTTCGTCATCGCGACCGACGTGGACGGTGTCTATCTCGACTGGGGGACCGAGCGTGCGCGGCGCGTCGGGCGCGTGACGCCGGGCGAAATCGCGGCCACGGCATTCGCCGCGGGGTCGATGGGCCCGAAGGTCGAGGCGGCTTGCGCCTTCGCTGCACATACACGGCGGCGCGCGACGATCGGGGCATTGGCGCAGATCGATGCGCTCGTGGCCGGCGCCGCCGGCACGCATATTGTGCCCTGAGCGTGCCCTGAGCGCGCCCTGAGCGCGCCCTGAGCGCGCCCTGAGCGCGCCCTGAGCGCGCCCGTGCTCATGCGAGTGCGCGGGGCTCAGCAGCGGGCGTGGCCCGCTTCGTGCAGCCGGCGCAGATCGAGAATGCGCACTTCCTTGCCGTTGACCTCGATGAGGCCGTCCTTCTGGAAGCGCGATAGCGTGCGGCTGACCGTTTCGAGCTTGATGCCGAGGAAGCTGCCCGTCTCCTCGCGCGTCATGCGCAGCACGAACTGCGTGGGCGAGTAGGCGCGCTGCTGCCAGCGCCGCGAAAGATCGAGCAGGAAGCTCGCGACGCGCTCGTCGGCGGTCATGGTGCCGAGCAGCATCATGAGGCTGCTTTCGCGCACGACTTCCGCCGACAAGAGGCGGTAGACATGATGAAGCACGGCTTTCACTTCGCGGCTCAGCAGCTCGAGCAGCTCGAACGGCATGACGCACACGCTGCTGTCTTCCAGCGCGATGGCGTCGCTCGCATAGTGGCCGTTGGAGATGCCGTCGAGGCCGAGCGGCTCGCCGGCCAGATAGAAGCCCGTCACCTGTTCGCGGCCGTCGGAGAGCAGCGTGAGCTTCTTGAACGAACCCGTCCGTACCGCATAGATGTTCTTGAACGTATCGCCGACCCGGTAAAGCGCTTCGCCTTTCTTGACATGCCGGTGGCCGAGCACGAGCTCGTCCATTTCCTTGGTGCAGGCGAGCTCGCCAGGGTTCATGGCACAGAACTGGCGCATCGCGCAGCTCTTGCACGATTCGCTGTTCGTCATCGCCGGCAATGCCCGTGCCATGACGCGCGAGGCCGGTACATGATGCCCGTAAGTCCCTGCAAGGCGCTCGCTCGCAACTAGCATGTCATTCTCCTTATCAAACTTCGATGTGGTATCCGTCCGCGCCGCCTGTCGCACGGTGAACCCGTCACGAACCCGTAGCGAATCCGGACCGGGCGCGGGCGCTTCGTTCGCTCGTTCCCCGAATCCATCGCCGACGAGTGTCCCTAAAACGGCCGGTCAAGAAAATCGGCGGCAGACGAGACGCGTGTCGGCGCTTGTACCAGCCTGTCAGTCGATTCCTACACGGCCTGCCACCGGGCAGGCGCCGGGTGCGACAACGGCTGGTGCGACAAGCTTCTCTCGTGCGCACGCCGTTGTCATCAAAAGAGCCGCGGCGAACCGTCGCACAGCAGGGGCCTGTGCGCACCCGATGCGGCGCATGGGTGCGGCGCTTTCCAGGCCTGGTGCGGCTTTCGTTCTCGCATGCGGCAAATCGGCACTGTCCATGACCTGGATCAAGGAACGGTATCTCACGCCTTGATCTAATAGCGCCGTTTTGGCGACCGCAACGATGGGGCCGAAGCGCCTGATACGTCGAAGAATGGGCACAGGCCTTGCGCACGGGGGCGAGGCAAGTGTGGGGCGAACGGTTCGGCGCGCGGATTTTTGGCCTCTTTGCGTGTCATTGACTAGAATCGTCGGCACAGCCACAAAAAGTAGCATTGCCGTTCCGGTTCCAGCGCGCTTTCGCGGTGCGCTGCGTATCGACTCGTCACCGGAGACGATGACTGATGCTGAGAAGAACTGCTGCAATTGCCTTGTCGTGCCTCGTCTGGATGGGCGCGGCCAAGGCTCAGGACGCCACCGCCGAACGCGCTCCAGACACGATGGAGGCTCGCGTTCAAGGTTGCGCCGCCTGCCATGGCGCGCATGGCGAAGGCACGAATAACGATTATTTCCCACGCCTGTCCGGTAAGCCGGCGGGTTACCTGTACAACCAGCTCGTGGCTTTTCGCGACGGTCAGCGGCAATACCCGCCGATGAACTACCTGCTCGCGTACCTGCCCGACGCCTATTTGCACAAGATCGCCGAATACTTCGCTGCTCAGCGGCCGCCCTACCCGCCTCCGGCCACGCCCACCGTCTCGCAGGCCCTGCTGAGCCGCGGCGAGCAGATCGCGAAGTCGGGCGATCCGGCGAACAAGGTGCCGGCCTGCGCGGCCTGCCATGGCGCCGCGCTGACAGGCATGGAGCCGGCGATCCCGGGCCTCCTGGGCCTGCACGCCGAGTACGTCAGCGCTCAGCTCGGTGCGTGGCGCTACGGCACGCGCAAGTCGATCGCACCCGATTGCATGCATGAGGTCGCATCGCGCCTGTCGAACGACGACATCACGGCGGTGGCCGCATGGCTTGCGGCTTCGCGGGGCGCGGCGAGTGCCGCGCCCGTCGCCAAGGGAAGTCTGAAGATGCCGCTCGCCTGCGGCAGCGAACCGCAATGACGGAGTATCCGGTGTCAGCATTGTCTCTCCTTCCCCGCAGGCTCGGCCGCGCGTGCGCGGGCCTCGCGCTTGCCGTATCGAGCACGCTCGCGCTCGCGCAGGGCCCGAGCCCGTCGGCTGCCGACGTCGTCAAGCGCGGCGAGTACCTCGCGCGCGCCGGCGATTGCGTGGCGTGCCATACCAAGCCGGGCGAGAAGCTTTTCGCCGGCGGGCGCGCGATGCCCACGCCGTTCGGCACGCTTTACTCGCCCAATATCACGCCCGACAAGGAAACGGGCATCGGCCAATGGAGCGCCGACGAGTTCTACGCGATGATGCACACGGGCCGTTCGCGCGATGGCTCGCTGCTCTACCCGGCCATGCCGTTCGGCGCGTACACGAAGGTGACGCGTGCGGATTCGGACGCGATCTTCGCGTATCTGAAGTCCGTGCCGGCCGTGCGCGAACCGAATCGCCCGCATGAACTGCGCTTCCCATACAACAATCGGCAACTGCTGATTGGCTGGCGCACGCTCTATTTCCGCGAGGGCGAATATCAGCCCGATCCGACGCGCTCGGTGGAATGGAATCGCGGCGCCTATCTCGTCGAAGGGCTGGGCCACTGCTCGATGTGCCATACGGCGATCAACGCGCTCGGCGGCAGCTCGGAATCGAAGGCGTTCGAGGGCGGACTCATTCCGATGCAGGACTGGTACGCACCCTCGCTCACGTCGAACAAGGAGGCCGGGCTCGGCGACTGGAGCATCACCGATATCGCGGACCTGCTGCAAAAGGGGGTGTCGCGGCGCGGCGCCGTGTACGGGCCCATGGCCGAAGTGGTCTACAACAGCCTGCAGTACCTGTCGGACGACGACGTGCGGGCGATGGCCGTCTATCTGAAGGCACTGCCGCAGCACGGTGGCGAGAACGGCGGCGGGAAGTCGTCGCTCTCGCGCGAAGAGCGCGGGCTGCTTTTCTCGCTCGGCGACAAGATCTATCAATCGCAATGCGCAAGCTGTCACGGCAAATCGGGCGAAGGCAAGCTGCCCGACTTCCCGCCGCTCGCGAACAATCAGTCGATCCAGATGACTTCGGCGGTCAACCCGATCCGGATGGTGCTCAACGGAGGCTATGCGCCGGGCACGTTCCGCAATCCGATGCCGTATGGCATGCCGCCGTTCGCGCAATCGCTGAGCGACGAGGAAGTCGCCGCCGTCGTGACCTATATCCGCACCGCCTGGGGCAATCGCGGCACGGCCGTATCGGCGAAAGAGGCCAATGCCCTGCGCTCGGCCCCGTTGTACTGATTCGAGGATGCCATGAACACAAGCAACGACGCCCGCCGCCCGGCCGATCCCGGCGACGAACATCGGGTCGGCGAGATTGTCCGCTCGGGACCGAAAGGCGCGCTGGCCGTGGCCGGCATCGCCACGGCGATCGTGGTCGCCCTGTGGTTCGCCTTCTATTTCCTGGTCTTTTTGCCTCGCGGCGTCATCTACTGATCGAACGTCATGTCGAACATTCCACACACCGGCGAGCCTGACGGCGAGGACGTCGCGGCGCGCGTCGAGCGCAAATGGGCCATCGTCTCGGTCGGCATCATCCTCGTGCTCGTCGCGATGGTCGTCTATACGGGCCTGCATTGGGCCATGATGCCGCCCTCGCGCGTCGAGCTCGTCGATCCGACCACGCTGCACGTGTCGGGCGAATTCATCGAGAGCAATCTCGGCAGCGCACGCGAAGCCGACGGCTCGGTGACGGTGCGCGTCGTCGCGCAGCAATATTCGTTCACGCCGCAGTGCATTCTCGTGCCGGCCAACACGCCGGTCACGTTTCGCGCGACCAGCGCCGATGTCGTGCACGGCTTCCTGATCGCCGACACCAACATCAACTCGATGGTCGAGCCCGGCTACGTATCGACCTTCAAGACGCGCTTCAACAAACCCGCGGAACATCTGATGCCGTGTCACGAGTACTGCGGCACGGGCCATGAAGGCATGTGGGCCAACGTGAAAGTCATCGATCCTGCCGAATTCGACAAGCTCGCGGCAACTGCCCGGAGGCTCAGCTGTGTTAAATAACCGACGACTCGTGCTCGCGCATTTCTGGTTCGCGTTCGCGACCTTCGGCGTTGCCCTTTTGCTCGGCGCATGGCAGATGTATGTGCGCAGCCCGTTGCACGCGTGGCTTCGTCAGCCCGAGCTCTACTATCGCTCCGTCACGGCGCACGGCTCCGTGATGGGTTACGTCCTGCCCACGCTCGTGGCGATGGGCTTCGGCTACGCCATCACCGAGCTTTCGCTCGAGCAGCGGCTCGTGGGCAAGCGCTGGGCGTGGGCCGGCTGGTGGCTGGTGGTGGTCGGCTCGCTGATGGCGATGGTGCCCGTCTCGCTCGGCCAGGCTTCGGTGCTCTACACGTTCTATCCGCCGATGATCGGCAGCCCGTTCTACTACCTTGGGGTCGTGCTCGTCGTCGTCGGTTCGTGGATCTGGGTCGCGCTGATGTCGATCAATCTGCGCGTCTGGAAGCGTGCGAATCCGGGCAAGCCGGTGCCGCTGCCGATGTTCGCGAACGTTGCGGGCTCGTACCTGTGGGGATGGACCGCGGTGGGCGCGGCGCTCGAAATTCTCTTCCAGATTCTGCCCGTGGCGCTCGGGCTGAAGACGACGATCGATTCGGGTCTTGCGCGCGTGTTTTTTTCGTGGACGTTGCACGCGATCGTCTACTTCTGGCTGATGCCGGCCTATATCGCCTACTACACGCTCGTGCCGCGCGCGGTCGGCGGGCGGCTCTACAGCGACGGCATGGCGCGCATCTCGTTCATTCTGTTCCTCGTCGTGGCCATGCCGATCGGCATTCACCACTTGTTCGCCGATCCGCAGGTGGGCTCCGGCTTCAAGTTCCTGCAGTCGGTGTTTACGGCGCTCGTTTCGGTGCCTACGCTCCTGACCATCTTTACGATCTGCGCGTCGGTCGAGATCGCGGGCCGCCTGCGCGGGGGGCGCGGTGCGTTCGGCTGGCTGCGTGCGCTGCCGTGGCACGAGCCGATGATGCTGGCCGTGGCGTTCTCGTTCGTGATGCTCGGCTTCGGCGGTGCGGGCGGGCTCATCAACATGAGCTATCAACTCGACTCCACGGTGCACAACACGCAATGGATCACGGGGCACTTCCACCTCATCTTCGGCGGCGCGATCGTCATCATGTATTTCGCGATCGCGTATGAGCTGTGGCCGCAACTGACGGGCCGCGTGCTCGGGAGCCTCACGATGATCAAGTGGCAGCTCTGGCTGTGGTTCATCGGCATGATCGTGACGACGTTCCCCTGGCATTACGCCGGTATTCTCGGCATGCCGCGGCGGATGGCGTATTTCGATTACAGCAATCCGGCGATCGCGCCCGAAGCCTTGACGGTGACGATGTCGTTGATCGGCGCGCTGATTCTCGTGGCGTCGGGTGTGCTCTTCCTGCTCGTGCTGCTGCGAGGCCATCGCGGCGAGCGTGCGACGCCGGCCAAGTTCGAGTTCGCACAGGCGGTGCACCCGCCCACCTCGCTGCCGCTCGCGCTCAACAGCTTCGGCTTGTGGATCGCGCTCATGATCGGTCTGACGGTCGTCAACTACGGTTATCCGATTGCGCAGTTGCTCGTGCTGAAAGAAACGTCGGTGCCGGCCGTGTGGATGGGAGGTCAGCGATGAGCACGGAACGCCTCTTCTCGGTACGTAACCGCTGGTTCACCGTAAGCGTCGGGCTGACGCTCGGCGTTGCGGCGGCGGCCATTCTCATCGGCTTCGTCTGGTTGCCTTCGGCGCAGAAGGATCCGCAGTTCGCCGGTATCTGGAATGCGATCTGCAGCGCCGCCGGCGTGCCGCAGAAGTGGCTGATCTCGACGCCCGAGACGTCGCGGATCAAGACGAGCGACGTGGTTCTGACACCCACGACACTGGCGAATGCCGATTCGCTTTCGATCGGGCGCGGCGCGACGCTTTCGCTTCGCTGCACGATGTGCCACGGGCCGCAGGGGTTGAGCCAGGCGAACTCGCCGAATCTGGCCGGTCAATATGCGAGCGTGATCTACAAGCAGCTCAAGGATTTCCAGAGCGGCGCGCGCACGAATGCCGTCATGGGGCCGATGGTCTCGACGTTGAGCGATCAGGATATGCGCGATCTGGCCGCTTATTACGCGTACCTGCCGCGCTTGACCGGTTATCACCCGGGAGCCCAGGCGGCGCCGGACATCGTCGCCGTGGGCGCGCCGATGCGCAACATCGCGCCTTGCGCGTCGTGTCACGGCGCGGCCGATCACAAGCTCGGCGCCCCCTGGCTCGAAGGCGAGCCGGCTACCTATATTCGCGCGCAACTGCAGGCATTCGCGAAGGGCGAGCGCCACAACGATACGAGCGCGCAAATGCGCAATATCGCCCGGCAAATGACGCCGGACGAAATCGAAGCGGCCGCGCGCTATTACTCGATGCAACAGCCGTAGGCAGTATCGATACAGGTTTAGTCGTCCGGGAGTTCGGGCTGCAAGGAAGGTTCTTGCAGCCCTTTTTGTTTTTGTTTCGCGCTTCTCCCAATCGAAAGCGGCCTGCCGCGGCACCTCGTGCCCGGAAAAACGCGCGCCACCGCGAGACGGGTGGTCGATCGGGCCGCGCAAGTGGACCTGGTGCGTTCGGAATGTCCTGCCTGCGCGGTCAAGCGCCTTTTCCCTTGCCGCCGATCGTCACATGATCGAGCGGCAAGGCCGTGGTCTGCTTCACCACTTCCATGGCGAAGCTCGCACTGACATCGAGCAATTCGGCCACCTTGATGAGCCGCTTATAGACGCTGTCGTATCCGGCGATATCGGGCACGACGACCTTGAGCAGATAATCGACGTCGCCCGTCATGCGATAGATTTCGACGATTTCGGGCACCGACGTGACGCCTTTGATGAAGCGCGCTGTCCAGGCATCGTTGTGCTGGCTTGCGCGCACGGTGACGAACGCGGTCAGGCCGAGATTGAGCTTCGCCGGCTCGCAAAGCGCAACCTGCTTGCGAATGACGCCTTCTTCCCGGAGTTTTTGAATGCGTCGCCAGCAAGGTGTAGGCGAAAGATTGACCGCGCTCGCAATCTCGTTGAGTCCGAGCGAAGCGTCTTCTTGTAAAAGTGTAAGAATCTGCGCGTCGATTCTGTCCATGTGGGCCCCGTTTGGAATAGTTTTCCAAGTATAGGGCCTATGGCCATTTGACCCCCGGAAGGCGCCGCGACGGACGAATACCGGCTCGCCGTATCCGCAGAGCCAACTGCTTCGGCGAATAGAAGGCCGCTGTGCAGAAATGCGGCTTAATGCGCGTTTCCGGATTTGTCCTGCAGATTTTCGCGAACCCGTTTCGCAACGAGCACGGCGAGATAGTCTCTGATGCGGGCGCCGTCGCTGTATTCGGCCCACGTCTGCTCGTACATCTTTTCGACGACCTCGGTCGGCGTACGCGTCTCGCTGGCAATGGCCTTGACGATCTCGTGGACGTTGGGCTGACGCATGAAGCAACTCCTCGAATGACGGCTGGGCGGGCGTAACCCACTCATTACACGCCGCCGACAGGTTCCCCGCAAGTCCCGCCACTTTCGTTAAGGGTAAACGCGTACTTTTGTCGCGCCGGTGCGTGTCGATGAAAACGGTATATACTGTTTATATCGTTTAACACCGGGGAATATGATGAGCACAACGAACGCATCGAACACAATGAACGCAACGAGTACGACGACCGAGCAAGCCGCTCCGGCAAAGGCCGCAAAGGCCACAAAGTCCGCAAAGGCCGTAAAAACGGTAAAGGCCGCCAAGACGGGTAGGCGAGCCAGGAAAGAAACGAACGGTGCGACGGCGCCCGAGGTCCAGCCGGCGGAATCGAAATTGGCGGAATCGAAACCGGCGAAACGCCGCACGACGAAACCCGATGGCGCGGCGCAAGCCCTCTCTGAATCGGCACCGGTCCTGTCGTCGCCCGCCGAAAAGCCGAAGCGCGCCAAAAAAGAAAAGGTGGTGCGCGACAGCTTCACGATGCCCAAATCGGATTACGAACGCATTGCGAAGCTGAAGCAAAAGTGTCTCGATGCGGGTGTCGCCGTGAAAAAAGGCGAGTTGCTGAGAGCGGGCCTGCAGGCGCTCGATGCAATTCCGATCAAGCGGCTTCTGGCCGCCGTCTCGTCTGTCGAAACGGTCAAGACGGGCCGGCCGGCGAAGTCCTGAGGCGGGGGGTCACGCGGGCGCGCGCAGCTTCGCCGCGAGCGCCTTCAGCCCGCGATGAACGCCGACCTTGACGGCCGATTCGGACAAGCCCGTGAGCCTGGCGGTTTCCGCCACCGACAACCCCTCGAGTTTGACGTGCATGATCGGCAGGCGCTGCTTGTCGGGCAACTGGTCGAGCAGGCGGCCGACATCGCGACGCGCCTGCGCGGGCTCATCGTCGGATACGGCGAAGATATCGATGTGATCGTCGATCGGGTCGTTCAGTGACTCGCGGCGCGCGCGTGCCCGAAAGAAATCCATCAGCTTGTAGCGCGCAATCGCATGGATCCAAGCGGTCAGCGGCTCCGAGGGGCGATAGGTATGGCGTCCGTTGTGCACGGCGAGCAGGATTTCCTGCACGAGATCTTCCACGTCTTCGCTGAGCTGAGGAATCCGCTTGCGCAAAAAGCCGCGCAAATGCCGCGTGAGTTCGGTAAGGAACGTTTGGTAGGCAACGGCATCGCCGTCCATGGCGGCAATCAGCAATGCCCTCAACCGGTTTTCTACCGAATGCACAGGGCGTCCTCGATTGTTCTGATCTTGGCGAGCATGGCTGGAACACTTGTTCGAATTGTAGGTCGCGGGCAGGCGAGCGGCGATATCTTTCGCGCGGCTCGATAAAGATACGGCCCGGTTGGCGAGATGGATGCAGCGGATGTGCGGAGGGTGTGCGCGGCGCGCCAGGCCGGTGGCTTACCAGCGCAGCCACCGGGGTCCTGCGAGCGCGCCGAGAGCGGCCGGAATCAGCATGCCGAGTATGTACCAGACGGCCCAGAACGGCACGGCCATCTCCGGACAATGCAAGCAGTAGGCAACGGTTGCCGTGGCACCGGCGGTGAGGCCGGCGGCGGCGCCGGCCACGCGCAGCCGCGTCGGCGCAAGGCCGGCGACCGCGCGAAAGAGCGCGATGAAGCCGGGGATGGAAAGAAACGCGATGTTGAGCGGGCAGGAGCGCCATGTCTGACCCAGCACGAGCGCGCTTCGCTCGCCGGCCGGCGCAAGCGCCAGGACGAGGCCTGCGGCGATCCAAACCGCTGCGAGCGGCACGACGATGCCACCCAGGGCGCGTCCGACGGCCGCGCCGGGGCGCGCGAGACGCGCGGTGACGGCGAGCGCCCCTGCCGCGAGCAGCACGGGCAGCGCCACCTTGGCCCAGAAAAGCGGTGTCACGAGCATGTCGCGCAAATCGGGCCGCACGCCATAGAACAGCACGACGAGCAGCGTCGAGCCGATCGCACCAGCGATCAAGGCCCAGCTGAAGCGCCGCGCCGCCACGCGCGGATCGACGGCGGTGACGCCGGTCGCGAGCAGCGAGATCAGGCGATCGGTTTCCATATGGTTTACCTCGGTTCCTCAGTCTAGTTCGCTGCCTCGAGCCATCCGGTTACAGCTGCGCGTACACGCGGCCATGTTGCCGCGATTATCGTCCGAAATAGCGCGCACCGGCCGCCATGGTTGGCGCCGGCACCGATCGCCGCGTCACCGGCTGCAGGCTCGGCGCGCCCCGGGCGGCGGCAGGCACCGTTCATGCAACCGATTCGAACGCGTACGGCCGTCGGGCATCGGCAGTATGAATACCGGCGCCCGGCACCTCGTGCGCTCCCGGCGGCGCGGATGCCGCGTACTTTGCCGGGCAAGGGTTCGTCGTGATATCGCGAGCGGGGTCGGACGGCGGAATACGTTCCGTGCGTGCGTCGGGCGTCGCCTACACTAGGAATGCCATTCGTGGGCCGAGCGTGATCGGTGCCGACGAATCGGGCGCCGTTGCCGACCGATCGACGCCAAGCGAATGACGACGAGGGGCCGCGATGTGCCTGTCGCTGCCCGGGCTCATCTGGAACAACGTTAAGAAGGGGTTTCATCATGCTGCAAACCAGCGAGATCCAGAAGCGCTTCAGTCATCTTCAGCAAACCATCAGCGAGGCGACAAACACCTGTCACTCCGCGAACTCCGTACCGCAGGATCTGATGAAATGTGTCGACGAACTGGACCGCCAATGTCAGACGGCGCAGTCAGCCATATCGTCGCAAGATCAAAGCCGTATTCAGCAGTGTATCGATCAGATGGAAGCGACGGGCGACCGCGCAGAAAAAGCATGTAGAAGCGCGAGCGGAGTCGATTCGAAAGTAAAGCAATGCGTCGATTCGCTTCATTCGGAATTGTCGGAATTCAAACATAAGCTGCATTGACTTGACGACACTTGCGGCGCGGCGCTGGGCGTTTCGCCGCGCCGCGGCGTGGCGCGGCAGCCGGGCCTTCGCTGTGGTGGGGCGCGAAATTGCGTTGCGCGGAGCGCCCGGCCGTTCAGGGCGGCTCAGGAGCCGCTTAAAGGGCCGCTTGAGGGGCCGCTTAAAGGGGCGCTTGATGGGCCGCTCGTCGCCGGAGCCGAGGGCCGGATATTCGGGGAGCGCGAGTCAGCGGCTCAAGTGAGCGAGCGCATCGCGCATCGGCTCGCCGGAAATGCTGAACGAGCCGGATAGCGGCGTTTCGAGGTCGACGATGACGTAGATCGCCGATGCGATCGACAGTGCGCCGAGCGTAATCGTGACCAATGCCAATGCATTGCGTGGAGCGATTAGCCCGAAGCTCAAAAAAATGGCCATCAGCCAAAACGTGAGCATGGCGAAAAACGGCTTCGAGATCGAACTGCGCGCCTCCTCGATCAATTTCCAGCGTTCATGATCGAGCTGTATCAACGAGGCGAGTGCCTCGTCGGCCAGCTTGCGGTGATAGGTGTCGCGCGGTTCGAGCCGCCGTACTTCGCGCCCGGCGGCGCGCAGCGTTTGTCCGAGGCGCGCATCCTCGAGCTGTTGCCCCGGCAACTCGTTGTGGCCGTCATTTTCTGCCCGGCCGTTTTTTTCCTGCCAAGTCGAGGCCACGATTGCCGCTGTGTAGTCGCGCAATAGCCGGCGCGCAACGTCGGTATCCGGACCATAGTCGCGCAATTGCGCGTCGAGCTGAATCAATTGTGCGGCATGTTGCCGGAAGTCGGCGGCTACCGTATCGAAGCTGTCCTTCGCCGCAGCGGTCAGCAGCCCCAGCACGAGTGCCGCAAAGGTAACCAGCATGCCGATGACGAGCTGAATCAATTGCACCGTTTCGTCCGCCTTGTGCTCCTCGGGCAGCCGTGGGCGCAGCACCACACCGACCGTCGTGGCGGCCAGAACGAGCAAAAATACCAATAACGCAGATTCGATTTCGGACACTATCGCTCCGGAGTAAGAAGCCCACGGCCTTTGCGCCGGCAAACCACGAGGAGGCTAACAGAGTCGGGCCAGGTTCGCGCAGCGCAGCGCGAGTGCGCGTTTGCGTTGTCACGAAGGCGGGCCATGCGGGCTCGCACCCGCGGCAGACCAGCGATGTCGTCAGGTACGGGGTGGATGTGCCAGCGGAAGGCTTCTCAGATGCGCATTGAAGGCCTGCAACTGCTCGATCGGAGCGTTTGCCAGAACGTAGCGCATTTCGCCGGAATGATGTCCCGTCCAATGCGCGAGGGCGTCGATCAGCGTCGCTTCGAATGCCGCGCGTTGCGCCGCTGTCCAGTATTCCGCCTGCGGCGCCTGTGCCGCGTATTGCTTGATGCGAATGGTGACATCGTCGGGGATGACGACGCCCCGTGCGAGGCAGGCGACGGTGAGGGTAGCCAGGTCATGCAGGTGGCGTACCTCGATTTCCTTAAGGCGTCCGCCCTTGCTCGATCCGCTTAACGGGTGGTTTTCGCTCTGATAAGAATAGTCCTTCCTACCTTTCGGCGGCTTGTAACGAATCGTATGAGACTGCAGCTCGAAAACTTTCTCGAACCCGAACACAATCGGCACCACGCGTCCCTCGTTGATCATGGCAAGAAGCGGCGCCTTGCCGCTTTCCAGGTTCTGCTTGAGCTGCGCCGCTGCGCGCGCATAGAGGTCCCATAGCTGCGGTCCCTCCACAAAAGTCGTGTGCGCATGACCGACCGTGAATGTCAGTGAGGACGGCAGCCGTATCGCCTCGAACATTTCATGCAGCGATGCATGTTCGAACTCTGGCTTTTCGAACGAACCGGTTTTGTGAAGAGCTTGCGCCAGATAATCGACCACGCCCGGCTCTATTTCGCTCCAGTCGTCCACCTGGATCATTTCAGGCTCGCCGCTCATATTAAGGGGGGCTTGCCGGTGTATGCCGTCCAGCATGGCCTGGGCCATCCGATACTGAAATCCGCGGCTCGTCGCGGTGGTGGATTTCCATCCATAGCCGTTGGAATACAAGCGGGCATTCTTGCGTAAATCGGTGCGAATGGTTATCTCGAGCGGCGAACCGGGTGTTCGATCCGAGAAAAACACCTTGCCTTCCAGAGATTGCGTGCCGCCCTTTGCGTCGTTTGCCCCGCTTCGCAGTTCACCGGACATCAAGATTTCGAAGCCCCATGGGCTTCCGTGGAATGCTTCGGGCTTGACATATCGCTGCGGCGCCGACGGATTTTGCGATCCCAACAGCGCGCTACGGAGCGTGCGTCTCGACGCGGCATCAATCGGCATGGCATCGAGTACGTCGAGCGGTGTCCGCCGCTCTTCGTCCAGATAGACGGGCTTTAGCCCGGATGCGACGAGCATCCGTACGGCACGTGCGTCCGTATTGAGCACGGCCGTATGTAGCCGCAAATCGCGCGGCGTGCTCGAAGAGGCCTGCTCGACCGGTGCGTTCGACTGGCTACGACGCCGGCGCATCTGCAACAGGCGGCGCAGCGCGCCGGACGCCTGCGTGCCCGCAGGCGCACCGGACGACTCGGCGGCGGGGGCGGCAGCATGTTCCCTCTCCGAATACGACGAAGCGTCGGTAGTAGGCGAATGACTGCGTGAAGTTCCTCGGATGGTCATGGATCTAATGGCTCCGTCTGCCGGGCGGCAAAACGCGTGTCGCTGATCGGGCGTCGACGATTCGCAAAGTCGACAAGGAAGATAGATCCCGGCAGTTTCCTCGGGCCAACTGCCGAGATGCGGCATAGCCCGCGAATATTCGCCTCGCCTGGCGAAAGAGCCTTGAGCGCCGCAGTAATAGATGCCCCATCTCACGCAAGAAGGCCGGTCGATATTGCCGAATGCTGAAGCGGTCAGGTAATTATTTCTTGCTATTTGCGGTCGCCGCATTGGGGGCGTTGTAATACAAAGAGCGCAACATCTAATAGTTGTGTGACTGTTAGCGTTTACGCGAAATTTTGATACATTACCGAAACTTTCAAGAAGCCGACCGATAAGCGTCGATCAACAGCCGTCACCGCATGGGCCAAAGCCCGGCGTTCCCTACGGGGTTCAACATGAGCTTTACTTCCAACGAAGCCGCCAATGGCGGCAGTCCGGTTGCGCCGGGCGGTATCCATGCGCCATCAGGCCAGCTCGGAACGATGGTGGGGTTGGCGGGGCAGATCGGCGCAATGGCCGGCATGCCTGGCGCGGGACTCCTCGGGGAAACCGCGCGTGCCGTGCAATTGGCTCAGACCGGATTGTCGTTATTGGGCAAAACGCCGGCTTCGATTGCCGATGCGCTCAACAGCGTGTCGGGTGCGGCGCAGCCGCGCCTCACGCAAGCCAACCGGTTCGTGACGCTGGAGTCGCCGCTCGGCGCCGACGTGCTGCTCGTCAACACCGCTGTAATCGACGAGTACGTCAGCCGGCTGCCCGAGATCCATCTCGATCTCCTCTCGCATAAGCGCGATGTCGCGCCCGAGTCGATCGTCGGACAACGCGTCAAGCTGACGCTGCATCCCGAGCGCGCCAATGCGACGCTGGCGATGATCGTCGCCGCGCCCGAAGAGGGAAATCGCTATTTCGACGGCTACGTGGCCTCGTTCGCGCGCGTGGGGCATTCGGGCACCGTCACGCGCTACGAGATGACGGTCGTGCCATGGTTCTGGTTTCTCACGCGCTCCACCGATTGCCGCATCTTCCAGAACAAGACCGCACAGGCGATCCTGACCGAGATCTTCCAGGAGCTCGGTTTTTCGGATTTTGCCTTCGACATCCGGACGTCACGCAAGCCGCTCGAATACGTCGTCATGTACCAGGAGTCCTATTACAACTTCTGCGCCCGGCTGATGGAGCAGGAGGGGATGTGGTGGACGTTCCGGTACGAGAAGGACAAGCACGTGCTGCTGATCGGCGACACGAATGCGACCTTCGACAAGATCGCGCGCCTCGAAACGATTCCGTTTTATGCCGACAGTGCGGCGAGCGAAAAAAGCGGCATCGACCGTTGGGACGAAGCGTTTGAATTCCGGGTCGGCAAGATCGCCTTTCGCGATTTCAACTACAACCGGCCGACTTCGTCGTTGATGTATGTGGAAGCGCCGACGAGCCGGCTCGCGCATCCGAACATCGGCACGACGGAACGCTACGAGTACCGGTCGCTTTACGACTATCACGACGACGGCAAGCGTTACGCCCGCTACGCGATGGAGGCCGAGGAGGCCCAGGCGCGGCGTTTCAACGGCAGCGGATATGCCTGCGGGCTGACGACGGCCGGGCGGTTCACGCTCGTGAATCATCCGAACACGGCGTACAACCAAAAGGAATACGTTACGCTGCACGTCCGCCACGAGGCCGTGAACGACTACACGCGCCAAAACGCGGGCACGCCCTATCGCAACACCTTCACCTGCCTGCCGGAAACCGTGCCGTACCGCGCCGAGCGCCACACGCCGAAGCCCTATATGCAGGGCACGCAGGCCGCGATCGTCGTGGGGCCGAAGGGCGAGGAGATCTACACCGACGGCAGCCGCGTGAAGGTGCACTTCTTCTGGGATCGGCGCGGCAAGCTCGACGGCAACGATTCGATGTGGGTGCGCGTGTCGCAGCCGTGGGCCGGCAACGGCTGGGGCGGCTCGGCGATCCCGCGTATCGGGCAGGAGGTCATCGTCGCCTTCAACGAAGGGGACCCCGATAACCCGGTGATCGTCGGCCGCGTCTTCAACGGCGCGGCAGGCAACCCGTATCACGGCACGAATGGCCAGACGATGGGCATCCGAAGCCAGACGCACAAGGGCAAAGGGTTCAACGAGCTGCGGTTTTCCGATGTGGCGGGCGCCGAAGAGGTGTTCGTGCATGCGCAAAAGGATTTGAACGCCGTCATCAAGGACAACGAAGTCCGCTCGGTGGAAGCGGGCAATCGCTCGATCACCGTTCATAAGGGTGACGAAGCGAAAAACATCGGGCAGGGCAGCCTGACGGAAAAAATTGCGAAGGCGCGTTTCACGACGGCCAACTCCGTGGGCGTGCAAGCCGTCTCGGGCGATGCCGGCCCGGGTACGCAAAGCTACCAGGCGACCGACGAAATCGAGCACCGCGTGGGTGCGAGCGTCGTCACCTTGAAACCCGACAGCATCAAGCTGTCGCATGGCGCCTCGAGCATCATCATCAATCAGAGCGGGATCTTCATCGACGGGCCCGTGATTCATTTGAATCAGGGCCTTTTCGTCACGCCCGAGCAGGCGATGGCCATTCAATGGGCGAACCAGCAGGCCATCATCGCGGCGGGGCTCGCGAGCGCGGATCCCAAGATCCAGGCGGAGGCGCGGCATTTGCGCGAAACCGTGAAAGCGCAGCAGATGGCCGCGCTCGCGAATGCGGTTTATACGCCGGGTACGGCGCCGCCCGGTTGGAAGAACATTTCCGACGATCCGGCCGCCTTGAAGAAGTTCGGGCTCAAGCCGGGCGACTTCAAGATCCCCGGCAGCAACTTCGGCGCTCAGGCGTACGCGCCCGATCCCGCTGTATTCGGCGACAGCATGAAGCCGGCCGTCGCTTTCAAGGGCACGCAACAACTGCTCGGCGAGGACATGGAGAACAATCTCGCCCAGGGCATCGGCATGGACTCGCCGTATTACGGACAGGCCGTCAGCATCGGCAAGAAGATTCGCGATTCGGGCGGTGCCGAGGGGCTCGATATCACCGGACATTCGTTGGGCGGCGGGCTTGCCGCCGCTGCCGCTCAATCGAGTGGCGCCTCGGCCACGACCTTCAATGCCGCGGGGCTCGATTCGGGCACGCTCGGCATGTACGGCGCGACGCCGCAGGCCGCCGCGATCAAGAACTACCGTGTGGACGGCGACATTCTCACCGGCATGCAGGAAGGACAGTTCGGTGGAGCGACGCTCGTGACGGGAGCATTGATGCCGAATGCCGTAGGCCAGCAGATCGACATTCCCGGCAGCAGCCTCACCCCGGTCGGGCGGCATATGATGGGCGACGTCACGAACGGCATGAACGCGGCAGTCGCCGAACAGCAATCTTCGTTGCTTTCTCAACTATCCGGACAGTGATGCGATACAAAACCGTGGCGGTCGCGGGTGCGTTCGTCGCGGCGATAGGCGCCGCTTCGTCGATCTGGACGCCCGCCGAGGCCCAGGGAACCCATATGGCTCGATTCGAACGCTTTCCACCCGAGGCTTTTTTTACGGGTACTCAACTGGCGCTGGCGCAGGCGATTCGCGATGGCGATCTTGCGCGCGTCAAGGCGCTTGCGCCGAAGACCGACCTGGCGGCGCCTGGCGCCAGGCGCATGACGCTGCTCGCGTTTGCGCTGCAGGAGGCCGTGCCGGTGAAAGCGCAGGCGGACAGCCCCCGGTTGCAGATCCTCGGCGAACTCGTGAAGGACGGTGCCAAGCCGGAGCAGGTATTCGGCAACGACGGCAACGTGGCCTACATGGCCGTACGCGCGGATACGCCGAACTTCCTGCGCGCGCTGCTCGCTGGAGGTATGAATCCGAATTTGCGCTATGACGGCGATACGCCGCTCCTGTTCGCCGCATGCCAGGACAATCTGTTGCCGATGCTGCGCCTGCTCGTCGAGCACAAGGCCGACGTCAACATCAAGGATTCGCTGCACGAGACGGCGCTTTTCGGCGCTACGCGCCTTCGCCAGTGGGATGTCGTCGATTATCTGCTGGCGCACGGTGCCAATCCGGCCGTGGCCAACGAGAACGGATTGAAGTACGCCAAGACGCTCTACAACGAGCTCGCGAGCACGCCGAAGGATTCTCCCCAGGTGGAGCGGATCGAGGCGATACGAAAGCGCGTGATCGCAGCGGGCGTGCAATGGCCGCCGGCCTGAGGGCGTTTGCGGCAAGCAGACAAGAAGAACGAAGCATGCGCGTGCAGCTGGTTGCGGTGCCGGCCGCGCGCGCCGATAGCGAGTAAGAGCCATGCCTGAGTATCAGATGAACGACGCGTCGATCGAATTGCCCGCGCGTTTCCAAGACAAGACGCTGCATTTGTTCACCGTGGACGAGGCCGGAAAAAGCCCATTCACGTTTGTCGTTTCCCGGGCGCAGACAGAGCCTGACGATACGGTCGATACGTTCGTTACGCGCCTCGTTGCCGAAATGCGCAAGTCGTTTTTGCGTTTTCAGTTGAAGCAATTGAGCAACCGCGAAATCGATGGCGAGACGGCGCGCGAGATCGACTACCAGTGGGTATCGGACGGCACGCTTTTGCATCAACGTCAGACCGTCGTTTTCCAGCCGCTCGACGGCGGTGAGACGCGGCAGGCGGTGAGCTTCATCGGCACCTGCCAGAGGGGATTCACGCCCGAGTGGACGCAGGAATACGACGACCTCGTTCGCAGCGTGAAGCTGAAGAAAGCCGAGCGCGCCTTCACGCCGACTGCACTCGATCCATCCACGCCGGGCGTCGTGTTCGTTTTGCACGAAAACAGCAAGACGCTCTACTCGGTGGGCAGCATGGCCGAGCTTTTTCGGCACGACATCAAGGAGATGTTCGAGGGCGTGACGTTTTACGACGCGAAGGGGGCGGAATTGGCGCTGCGGCCCGCCCCGGAAGGGCGCGAAGGATGGGGCGCGGGCGAGGGGGCCAAGCAGTTTCTGCTATGGACCGTCGACCCGAAGGCGATGCAGCCATTGCAGGCGCGTCTTTCGGATCTCGCGCACGTGAAGGGGCCGGGCGCCTTGTCGACGGTGCAATCGGTGCGCGCCTATCTGGCCAGCGCGGCCGAATCGGCATGAGCGCTCTGCGGCGAAGCCTATGAGCGAGTTGCTGGCAGCGGCGCGATTCGGCGATCCGGTCGCGCATACCGCATCGAAGGGCTGGATGATTGCCGGCATGATCGCGGGCGCGGTGATCGGCGCCGCCGCGGTGGTGCTGACCGGTGGCGCGGCACTGACGGTGGTCGCCGCGGTTGCGGCCGGTGCGGCGGCGGGCGGCGGATTGGGCGAGCTGCTCGGCACGATGTCATGGGCACCGCGGCATGTGACGGGGAGTTTGACGGAAGGATCGCCAAACGTCTTCATCAACAGTCGATCCGCGATGCGTGCGCATTTGAGCAAGGGCACGTGCAAGGACCATTCGGGCCCGCAGGTCGTTGCGCAGGGATCGGCGTCGGTGTTCATCAACAGCCAGCCGGCCAGCCGCAAGACAGACAAGCTCACCTGTAGCGCGGAGATCAGCGACGGCTCGCCGAACGTGTTCATCGGCGGCACGACAGCGACGACGGACGATATCAGTCCCGAAGTGCCGGCGTGGGTCAACTGGACGATGCTCGCGGTGGGGTTCGCGGCGACGGCGGTGCTGGCGGGGCCACTGGTGGCGGCGCTTGGCACGGTGGGCGGCGTGGCCGGCGGCGAGCTGGGCGCGTGGGCTGGCGGCAAGGTCTTCGGCGAGGGCTCGGACGGGCAGAAGTGGTCGATGCTCGGGGGGAGCTTGCTGGGTGGTGCGGCGGGGGCGAAGGGGGCGGCGCGCCTTTCAACGGTCGGCAAAACCGGGACTACTTCGTTGCCGGCGACATCGCGCTTCGACTACTCAATCAAGCAAGTACCGGCTGACCTGGAGGCAAATCCCTCAGGCGTTTACGGCTATATGCCCAAAGAGGGCACGGAGTTCCACCAGGCGAAGTGGGGTGTCGATTGGACGGATGCTGATGCCACGGCGGCTGCGCGAGGCAAACGGTTGGAATACCATGAAGGGCTGGAGCACAAGCGTTCCTGGATCGAGGAGCAGCGGGCTGGCGGGGTGTCGGACGAAGACATTGCAAGGCAGATTGTCATCGACCGCAATCAATCGCGGCTCTCGTTCTACTCGGAAGACGAACTCCCGACGGTATATGAACGGAATCTGGCCAAGTACGGCGACAAAACCGGGCCGAGCTACGACTACCTGATTGAGCAAGGCAAGAGCCCGCAAGACATCATCGGTAGCGCTACGAGGTCGAATCCGAGCATGGACGTACTCACTGGTATTGCGAAGGTGCAATGAACGAGCCCAAAATTCTGCTGAACAATCTTCTGCCGTCGATGCCTCGGTTTGTCCTTGATAAGGCGACAGGCGTGTTGACGCCCGCTCGCGACGAAAGCCTGCCGCGGCGCGGGAACATCAATCCGGTAGAAGGCCGAGTCCTGTGCGTGTACGCCGAGGACGATAAGCTGTATCTCCAAATGGAGGCCCGTCGGTGGGAAATCGGCGGTGTCACGCCGGTTGTCTATCAACACAATTTCGATCGAAAGACGACCACGTTCGGGATCGACGATTTTGAAGTCGAATACGAGGCTTGGTGGGCGCACGACCCGACGTTCAATAAGTTCGCTCCAGAGCGTGACGAAGACGAGGACCGCTTCGCCTTCATATATAAGTTGAGTCGCGATCACGACGCGCGGATCCGCTACATAGAGCGATTAATGAAGGCATGAGGTACCAGGAGCAGGCCGTCGCTCGCATATCGGCGGCTTGTTCAACCTGGCGAGAAAGGTTATGGGCATCAACAAAGGGGAGCGCTTCGGCCGTGAAGACCTCTACGTCGACTATCCGTTCGAAGATGTGATGTTTCGATGGGATTACCTCGAACAAAAGGTTTATCGGAAGTTCTACGGCGAAAAGGAGACCGGCCCGATTCCGCACGACAATCGTCTTTATAACGATGCGTTGCTGTACGGCGACGAAATTACGAGGGAGGTCTATGCCGCCGGCAAGGAACGGGGAGGTATGCGCAGTCGGTGAGCGCGGGCAACCGGGTGTCTCGTGCGCTCAAGCGCTCGGCGGGTAGTGCTCGATTTTTTGCTCGAGCCGAGCCGCGAGGACGGGATGCGCATCGCGGAGCGCATCGAGGATCGTTCGAGCCTCGTTGCGGTATGCCGCGGTTTTTTCTGGTGACCAGTGTGCGGGTGGCGGTGCAAGGTTCGTGATTCGGTCGGCCATTTTTACGCACCATATTGCTTTCGGTTCTTTGCGAATCCGCTCCAGGCTGTCGGCCATCGCATGATGTTTCGCGAGCGATGGGTTCTTGCTCAGCGCTTGCACGCCGGCCGCCACGGCCGGGCCGAATTTGTCGCACAATGTCGCGGCGGAAACGCCTTGGTCCTCGATACAGTCGTGCAAGGCCGCACAGACGACGGCGAGGTGGATGTCATCGATCGGGGCTGCGGCATGAGCGGCCAGCAACTCGATCACGACGGCACCGATGTGGCAAAGATAGGGACGCTCGCAACCGGGGACCGTTTGCCCGTGGTGCGCGTCCGTTGCGAATTTCCATGCCTCGATCCAGGCGTCGGTGAGTATGACGGGCGTGGCGGCGACGTTGATCGGTTCCATTGAATGCGAGCGCAGTAGCGAGATCGATTTGAGCAGAGTGATTGTAGCGTCGGGGGAGTGGCGGAGCGCTGCGGATAGGTAACGCGTATGAAATTGCTGACGATCCGAGGCTTCGATCAGGCAGGGCACGTGCTCGAATACCATGCCGAGCGAGGCGTACAAAGGGTTTCGGAGAGGGCTCCTGGCGGCACCGTCGATCGGGGATTCTTTATCGAGCTTCGCGGCCATTACTACGGCCTGTTCGCCACACAAGTCGGGCCAGTGGCGTTTATGGATGATCGGCAATGGCTGCTCGTCGAGTCAGCGGTGTCGTCGGATCTTACTGCGCTGCCTGATGGACGGAAGCGATTCGTGCTGGTAGTGGAGGGCAACGTTGCATATGAGGTGACTTACTGGCCGCCAATGGTGGTGGTCGATAACTGGTCCGACGACGAGTGCATGATCGATTTCTTTTCGTGGCTGCACGAGGGCGTAACGATAGATCCGAAGGGCAAGCTTTTCTCGTATCACCGGTTGCCGGCCTGATTGGAACTGCGGACCTGCCGGCGAAACCAGGTCGCGCTGCAGTGGTGGAGAGACACGATGGCCGAACCCAAGATTCGTGCGACCGGCGTTGGCAGTCCAAGTCTTGGAAAACATACGAGGAACGAATGGGACCGTCGTTGAACAGAATCATGCTGTATGCGCGGGACGTGCAGAAAACATGTGCCTTTTACGAACGGCATTTCGGATTCATGAGCGAGTCGAAGCCTGATGACCGAATCACCGAGTTGACGCCTTCCAACGGCGGCGCGATTCTGATGGTTCATCAGGCGGCCAAAGGCGCCAAAACAGGGCAGGCGGCAGTCAAGCTTGTATTCGATGTCGAGGACGTGGAGGGCTTCAAGCAGCAGTGCTCGTTGCAGGGCCTGCAGTTCGGTCCCACTCATCAGGCGGACGGCTATTGCTTCGCCAATGCGAAGGATCCGGACGGAAACTCGGTTTCAGTGTCGAGTCGGGCTTTTGCCGGCAACTGAAGCCAGACGCGCCAAGCCGCCGAACCGGCAAAAAGTTGCAACGGGCCGCGCGGTGTACGGCGCTGCGCAAGAATGTCGATCGGGCCGCAAGACGCGATTCGCAACCTGCAGCCAGCCCGGCCAGTCGCCGCTTACACCGGCCCGTCACTATCCCCCGTTTCGATCCGAGGCGCCGCCAACTCATGCGCATCGCGCGTCCCGCCGTTTATCGTTTTGACGATCAGGTCGGCGAGCACGCGGCCCGATTCCTGCCCCGTCGGCTGCACGACGGCGGTGACGGTGAGCGGCGCGGCTACATCGGCCGGCACGCCGTCATAAACGATCAACGAAATATCTTTCCCCGGCCGCAGTCCGCTATCGACGATCGCCCGAAAGGCCCCCGACCCGGCGATATTGTTGTCGACGAGCAAAGCCGAAGGCCGCTCTTCGCGGCTCAACAGTGCCTGAGCCGCCCGATATCCGCCCTCGCGGTCGAACGTCGTCTCGACCATGAGCGCGCCATCGGGTGCCAGCCCCGCCTCCCGTAACGCCCCGACGAACCCCTCCCGACGCTGCGCGGCAAAGCTCAACCGAAGCGGCGCACTGATCATCGCGATACGCCGATGGCCGAAGCCGATCAGCCGCTCGGCAGCCGCGCGTGCGCCCGCCTCGTTATCGAAGTCGAACCAGCTATACGGCTGCGCGCTATCGGTGCGGCCGTATGCGACGAACGGAAACCCACGTTCCTGAAGCAGACGGATGCGCGGATCGTCCACGAGCGTGCGCGCCACGATCAGCCCGTCCACGAGGCGGCTATCGAGGAGCCGCCGATACGTGTCCAACTCGGCATTGGGCCGTGCCGACACGATGATGAAATCGAGGTTGGATTGCGCGAGGCGCTCGGTGATCCCCGCCACGACTTCGCCGAAACGCGGATCGCCCAGATCGTCGGCGCCGAACGGATAGACGATGCCTACCGCCTCCGCCCGGCCGGTGGCAAGCCGGCGCGCGGTGGGATCGGCCTGATAGCCGAGCTCGCGCGCGGCCTTCATCACGCGCTCGCGCGTGGCCTCGCTTACGTCGTCGTAACCGTTGAGCGCCCGGCTGACGGTGGTGCGCGACAGGCCAAGCGAACTGGATAACGCCTTGAGATTGATCTTCACATCGTTCCTCGAGAAGTCGTCATTGTTCCGGGCTCGTTCGCCCGCGGCAATCCCCCGACTGCCGCCGCTTCGCTTCGCACGCTCGTTCGCGGAATCGTCGTTGATATCCAAACCGGTTTGAATTAACATCCAAACCGGTTTGGATAGTTGCCTTCGACGTTTCTTTCAACCCCCTTCAACGCCAAGATGACCCCTCCCCCTTTCCCCCTCCTTGCGCTTCGCCCTTGCGTGAGCAAACGTTTGCTGACGGGCCTTGCCGTCATGTCCGCGGTCGCAGCCTCGTTGGCTCATGCGCAGACGTCCGGGTCCTGGTCCGGCTCCGGTGGAACCGGCTCCCATCCGAGCGTGCCTGCGTCGGGCTTCCCCGCGCCGACGCGGCACACGCAACAGGCCTATGACCCTGAGAGCAACTTCACGATGCGGTGGACGCGCGCCGACATTCGTCAGATCCTCGCTCAGTCCCACACCGCCACGGCGGTGGACAAGAACTCGTTGCCGCTTGCGCTGACGATGCCGGACATCCCGCAGAATTTCCCGCTGATGAATTCGAACGTGTGGGTGTGGGACACGTGGCCGCTCGCGGACATGCGCGCGAATCAGTTGAGCTTCAAGGGCTGGGAAGTCATTTTTTCGCTGACGGCCGATCCGCACGCGGGTTACACGTTCGACGATCGCCACGTGCACGCGCGCATCGGGTTTTTCTATCGGCGTGCGGGCATACCGGCTTGGCAGCGGCCCGCCAACGGCGGCTGGATCTGGGGTGGTCATCTCTTCCCGGCGGGGGCCAGCGCGAAAGTATTCGGCAGTGCGCCGACGACCGATAACGCCGAATGGTCGGGCTCCGCACGCCTCGTGAGCGGCAGCACCGTGAGCCTCTACTACACGGCATTGTCGTTCAACCGCTCTGCGCCGGGCGGCTCGGACATCACGCCGCCGATCGCCGTCATCACGCGGGCCGATGGCCACATTCACGCGGATGCGAAGCACGTCTGGTTCACCGGCTTTGACGACCACAAGCCGCTGCTGCAACCGGACGGCGAGATGTACCAGACAGGGCAGCAGAACACGTACTACTCGTTCCGCGACCCGTTCGTGTTCACCGATCCGGCGCACCCGGGCAAGACGTATATGGTGTTCGAGGGCAACACCGGCGGCCCGCGTGGCGCGCGCACCTGCACCGAGGCGGATCTCGGCTATGCGCCCAACGATCCGTACGGCGAGAACCTGAACGCGGTGATGGATTCGGGGGCGATCTACCAGAAGGCGAACGTGGGCCTCGCCGTTGCCACGAACGCGCGATTGACCGAGTGGAAGTTCCTGCCGCCGATTCTCTCGGCGAACTGCGTGAACGACCAGACCGAGCGTCCGCAGATCTACATGAAGGACGGCAAGTACTACCTCTTCACGATCAGCCACCGGCCGACGATGGCTGCAGGCGTCGACGGCCCGGACGGCGTCTATGGCTTCGTCGGCAACGGCATTCGCAGCGACTTCGAGCCGCTCAACAAGGGCGGCGGCCTCGTGCTCGGCAACCCGACCGACTTCGCTGCGCCGATCGGCGCGCCTTATGCCCAGGACCCGAATCAGAATCCGCGCGAATTCCAGTCGTATTCGCATTACATGATGCCGGGCGGTCTGGTCGAATCGTTCATCGATGCGATCGGGCCGCGCCGTGGCGGCACGCTTGCACCGACGGTGAAGATCAACATCAACGGCACGTCGACGGCTGTCGATCGCACGTATGGCAAAGGCGGGCTCGGCGGGTATGGCGATATTCCGGCCAACATGCCCGCGCTCGGTGCGAGCCATGCCGATAGCGCCAACGCGAGCGACTGAGTTGCTGCAAGGCGGTAATCCGGCAGCAACCGGGCGGCAAGCGGGCGGCGAGGCACGCCGCTGCCTGACCGCGCGGCTATCCGCATCGGCGAAGTCATGATGTACGAGTGGATCGCGGCGCTGCCCGCGCGGACGAGACCGGCGTATCTCGCGCTGGCGGACGGCATCGAAAACGCCGTGCACGCCGGCGTAATCAAGGCGGGGAGCCGCTTGCCGCCACAGCAGCTGCTCGCCGACTTTCTGGGGCTGCACGTGAACACGGTCAACCGTGCACTGCGCGAGACGGCGCGCCGCGGGTTGACCGCGGGCCGCACGCGCCGGGGCACGGTCGTTCTCGAGCAAGCGGGCTGAGCCGCTTTCGAGTGCTTCGAGACGCTTCGAGGTGCTCCCGGCTCGAGGCCTGCGCAGGCCCCACCCGCCCCACCCGCTTTGCCCGTGCGTCTTGTCGTGCAAAGCAATGTTCAGCGCAGGAGACCAGCAGGATCATCTATGACTACGAAGCACCCATCATCGGCATTCGCTCGAGAATTGAGCGCACTGTGCACGTCCTCGGTGGCGGCGTTGGCCGTGTCGGCCGTCGCGTGCCTTGCGCCGCCTGCCACGGCATCGGCTGCCGACGGCGTGGATACACCGCAGTGGCGCCCGGCACTGCATTATTCGCCGCAGCGCAATTGGATGAACGATCCCAACGGACTGGTGTACGAGAACGGGCGTTATCACCTCTTCTACCAGCACAATCCCAACGACAACTTCTGGGGCGACATGTCGTGGGGGCATGCGACGAGCTGCGACCTCGTGCATTGGGAAGAACAGCCAGTCGCGATTCGCGCGAACGAGAAAGAGGAGGTCTTTTCGGGCTCGGTCGTCGTGGATGCACACAATACGTCCGGACTCGGGCCGGCCGGCTCGTCGCCGCTCGTAGCGCTTTACACGAGCGTCTACAAGCCCGGCTCGGGGCATGAGCCGGGGGTACAGGCGCAGTCGCTGGCCTACAGCATGGACCACGGGCAGACGTGGCACCGCTACGCTCACAATCCGGTGCTGACGCTCGAGCCGGAATCGCGCCAGTTCCGCGACCCGAAGGTGACGTGGTATGCCCCCGGCGGGTACTGGCTGATGACGGCAGTGGTGGCGGACGCGCAGGTCGTCAAGCTCTATCGCTCGAGCGATTTGATCCATTGGTCGTTTCTCAGCGATTTCACGCTGCCCGACGTGCCGCATCGCGGAGCGCTCTGGGAGATGCCGGAGTTGCTGGCGCTGCCGCTCGACGGCAATCCCCACGACGTGCGCTGGGTGATGATCGTCAACGTCAATCCGTGGTCGATAGCGGGCGGCTCGGGGGCGATGTATTTCGTTGGCCGCTTCGACGGCAAGACATTTAAGCCGGACGACGTTCCGCCTGCGGGGGCCGACCCGGCGCGCTATCGATGGCTCGATCACGGGGCCGATTTCTATGCGGCGGGGACTTTCGCCAATACCCCGGGGCACGCACCTGTCGCAATCGCGTGGATGAGCAACTGGGACTACGCCGCACGCGTTCCCACCGCGCCGTGGAAGGGCGCCATGACCGTGCCGCGCACGTTGGCGCTGAGGACGATCGATGGCATGCCGCGACTCGTATCCACGATTGCCGAGCCGTTCGCGGCAAGTGCGCGCGATCGGCCGTCCATTCATCTGGCGCCGCTCGGCGTGTCGTCGGGCGTTCGCGAGCTTCCGGCCGCCACGCATGCGACGGTGCAGATGCTTTCGCTGTCGATCGAGCCGCGAGACGCGCGGCGCGCGGGCCTGATCGTTCGACGCTCGGCAGACGGCCGTGTCGGCACGCGGATTTTCTACGATACGGCGAATAAAACGCTGACCGTCGATCGTTCGGCTTCGGGGCTGACCGCTTTTGCCCCAACGTTCAGCCTCGAGCACATCGTCCACTTGCCGCTCGAGCAGGGCAAGCTGCGGCTCGATATCGTTGTCGACAAAGGCTCGATCGAGGTATTCGCCGGTCACGGGCGCGTGAGCGTCACCGACCTGATCTTCCCGACCGATCGCGATGACCGCGTGGCGATATTCACGGAAGGCGGCAGCGCGGTATTCGCCGACATCGCGGTGACGAACCTGGAACGCGATGCGCGCGGTCTTCGCAAGCTGGCGCGGGCACCTACCGCACCGTAAGCTCGTGCAGCGCGTCGAGCACGTGCTGGGTCGCGCGTTCGACGAGTCCCGCCCGGTGCGCGATGCCGAGCTTTCGCCACATGGCCGGGCGCAGCGGCCGCATCGCGACGCGCGCATCGGACGGCGGAGCGCCTGCTTCATGCGGCAGGAGCGTGGCGCCGTAGCCGGCGGCGACGAGACTCTTGATGGCGTCGTTGTAATTGAGTTCGATGCGCGGCGCCGGCCGATAACCGCCTGCCGCGAACCACTCCGACGTGAGGCGCGAGAGGCGGGTGGTGGCGTCGTTGAGAATGAGCGGCCGCGTCGCGAGCCAGGCTGGACTGACGCGTGCCGGCGGCTGCCAGTCGGCGGGCACGAAGGCCATGACGGGGTCGCGCCGCCACGGCCGGATGACGAGCCCTGCGACGGCGGACTGCGGCAACGCGACGAGCCCCACGTCGAGTGTTCCTTGCGCGAGGCGGGCGAGCGTGTCCTGCGACGTGAGCACGGCAATCTGCACGTCGATCTCCGGACGAAGCACGCGCAGCTGGGCAATCGCGCGCGGCAACAGATGAGCGATGGCACCCGTCGAGGCGCCGAGCCTTACCCGGCCCGCCAGCCCTTGCACTTGCCGGCTGACGTCATCGAGCGTCGATTCGATTTCGGCCAGCAACCTGCGCGCGCGTTCCACCAGCACTTCGCCGACCGCGGACGGCCGCACGTTTCCCCGCTTGCGGGAAAGCAAGGGCGCTCCCACGCGGTTTTCCAATTCGGCGATATGCAGGCTGACGGTGGGCGGCGCGAGATGCAGCAGCTGCGCGGCAGCCGCGAACGATCCATGATCCGCAATGGCGACGAGCGTGCGCAGGCGGTCGAGGCTGATCTCTCTCATCGGCAGATATCCAGTTCAGAAAAGTTGAATCAAGCGGTCAGTAAATTCAACTTTTCGTATTGTATGCATCCGGAGACGATAGGGGCTTTCCCGGCGCATCGCGCTGAATCGAGGAGCACGGCCATCATGACTCTCCCCACTGTATTTATCGACGGCGACCAAGGCACCACGGGCCTGCAGATCCATGAACGCCTGCGCGAGCGTACGGACCTTCAACTGCTCACGCTGCCGGAATCCGAGCGCAAGGATGCGAAGCGGCGCGCCGAGGCCGTCAACGCATGCGACGTTGCGATTTTGTGCCTGCCCGATGCGGCGGCGCGCGAGGCGGTGGGTTTCATCCGGAATCCCGAAGTCCGCGTGATCGATGCGAGTTCCGCGCATCGTACGCAGCCGGATTGGACGTATGGATTCCCCGAGATGGCGCCCGGTCATGAACAGCGCATTCGCGAAGCGCGGCGCGTCACCAATCCGGGCTGCTATCCGACGGGCGCCATCGCGTTGCTGCGGCCGCTCATCGAGGCGGGCCTCGTTCCGCACGATTATCCGTTCGCCATTCATGCGGTGTCGGGCTACTCGGGCGGCGGCCGGACGATGGTCGATGCCTTCGAGTCGGGCGGCGCCTCGCATCCCGCACCGTTTCAGGTCTACGGTTTGGCGCTCGAGCACAAGCACACGCCGGAGATTGCACTACACGCGGGACTCGCGCATCGGCCGTTTTTCGTGCCGGCGTACGGCGCATACCGGCAAGGCATCGTGCTGACCGTGCCGATCGAGCTGCGTCAGCTGCCCGCAGGCGTCGACGGCGAACGACTGCACGCGTGCCTCGTGCATCGCTACACCGCCGCGCGGCACGTCCACGTCATGCCGCTTGCCGCGGCGCGGGCGGCAAGCCATCTCGACCCACAGGCACTCAACGGGACCAACGACCTCGGCCTGGGCGTGTTCGACAATGCAAGACATGGACAGGTCCTGCTGTCCGCCGTTTTCGACAACCTGGGCAAAGGCGCATCGGGTGCGGCGGTGCAGAACCTGGATCTGATGCTGAGCGCGCGGGCATAGCGAGGCCGAGCGCCGAGACAGCCGCGTTATTTCAGGTGGATGGTGAAGTAAGACCTCGATGGCAGTTCGGGATCGACCTCCCAGCCCCATGTCGTCTTTGCTCCGTTATCGGGCGTTCCGTCGATGGTGATGAGGCCCCGGTGAATCATGGCGGAGAAGTCGAAGGCGCTGCCGATGTCGAGGAACTTGAATTTGCCCTTGTTGGCGCCGTCCGCGGTGACGAAATTGAACAGACCTTTGGGGTATTCCCTGGCCATATCGGTGAATTTGAACGGCGCGGGCCCGCCGCTCGCGCTTGTGAACGATATGACGGCCGATCCCTGGCCGACGGCAAAGATCGTTCCGGTCTCGAAAACGACGGGGCGGTCTGTTTTCACGGACTCGTCGAACGCGATCGAATTGCATCCGATGGTGAGGGAAGCGGTGTCCTCGGCTTTGATGTGAGTAGCCGTGAACGCCATGGATATGGCCTGGAGGCGGCTCGAGGAGGCCGACGTGCACGAAATGCGCAGGTTGTCGCTCAGGAGTGCGCCATCGGCATCGCTCACGGGTACGTCGCCCGGCGATGCCGTGGCGGGCTGCGCGATCAATTCGACGGAGCAGGGGCCTGCTGCGGCACGATCGCCTATCGTGTAGGTTCCGCTGGTCAAATCGAGGGTGTGGGCGGTAACACTCATCGTACCGCCGTCGTGCACGTTGATATCGAACCCTCCCGCGAAGCCCGTCACCCGCGTAGCGTTTTCCTTGCCGACGAGGAACCTTCCATTCGGGTAGATGTTGATCGTCGAGGCCGGCACCGGCCCGTCGTCGACGGGGCGGCCGGATCCTTCGACATTGACGTCTTGAACGGTGAAGGTGCCGGTGATATCGAGTTGCACGACGGCATCCTCGACGCCGAGCCCCAGTACCGCTACCGCGGTGCTGGTGGGCACTCCGGCTACCATTTTCAGCGTTCCGCTATTGATCGCTATCCGCGTAAGCGGGGGATTGTCAATCCAGGATTCGGCCGGTTCGCCCCATTCCATGAAGACGTCGATGTCCTCGGGCACGGGCGCAAGCGTCAACGAATGACTGCCGCCATTCATGGTGAAACTTTTGCCGGCAATCTTGCGAAACGCGCTACAGGGAACATCGCCCAGTAAGGTGTCCTTGAACACATTGCCGTCGTAGACATCGTCTCGGTCCGGATGCCAGCGAAAGGTTTCCTCGGTCACGGGTCGCTCCTTGGTTTCGGTGCAATGAGGCCGCGCGCGACGCTCCTTCATGCGTGCCGCACGCAGGTGTTTATCGATCGCTTTTATGGAAAATAGTATGAGCGAGATTTTCAGATTAAATACTGAATTTTTTTAAAGAAAATGGTGGCGTTATATATCGGATTGATGAGTGTCTTCGATTGTGAGATTTTAAGGCGTTTAGCTGGTTTGTATTTTAAGAAGTGCGCCATACTGTGCTGTCTGGAAATGCGAACTGCGCTGCCGATGTCGGGGTGACCGGACTCGGCCGTTTCGATCGTGCCTGCGCGGACGCGCAATGCCGCGCAGGCGATGATGGGGCATCAGGCTCCGCGTGCCAGTTCGATGGCGAAGTCGCGGTACGTGTGCAGCGGGCGGCCCAGAATCGCGGTCAGTCGCTCGACGTCCCCCGCTTGCGGCACCATGCCGTCGCTGACATAGCGCTCGGCCATCAGGCGCATCTCATAGGCCATCCATTTCGGCACCCGATCCGCGAGGTTCTTTTCGAACGCGGCGGGATCGTCGCCGCCGTAGGCAACAGGGCGGCCGAGGACCTGCGACCAGATGGAGGCGAGTGCCGAGCCGGTGAGCGTGTCGGGCCCGACGAGGTCGAGCGTGTCGATCGGCAACTTGCCTGGCGCTTCGTCTCGACGGACCAGTTCGATAGCCGCGACTTCCGCGATATCGCGGGTGTGAACCATGGCCACGCCCTTGCTGCCGATCGGCATCGGGTAGAGGCCATGATTGAGGATGACGTCCTTCACCATGAACTCGTTATCCATGAAGTAGGCCGGGCGCAGGATGGTGGCGCTGAACCCCATCCGTTCGATCATCCGTTCGGCGCCGGATTTCACCGCAAAATGCGGCACGTTTACAAAGCGATCGGCGTGCATGACCGACAGATAGACCAGTCGCTCGACGCCCGATTCGCGCGCGATATTGAGGGCGATGAGTGCCTGGGTGAATTCGTCGCCGGCCACGGCGTTGAGCAGGAACAACGTGCGGATTCCGGCGAAGGCGGTGCGAAGCGAGTCGATGTCGAGCATATCGCCCTTTGCGACAGTCACGCCGGCCGGAAAATCGGCTTTCGAGGAATCGCGAACGAGCGCGCGCACGTGAGCGCCGCGGCCGGCGAGTTGATTGACGACTTGGCGGCCGACGCGGCCGGTGGCGCCGGTAACGAGGATGGTCATGATGTTCGCTCCTTGATGAGGATGAGGGTTGACTTCCCCTTCAAGTTAAGTGATCCATTGTTGGTTCGGAAGATGCTATAAATAGACGCGGTGTCTCATTGGCGGAACACATGGACCTGCTTGCGCTCACGGATTTCAATCTCGTTGCTCGTCACGGAAGTTTTGGGGAGGCGGCTCGTGCGGCGGGGCGCCCGAAGGCGACGCTGTCCCGGCGGGTCGCGGAGCTCGAGAACAGTCTCGATCTCCGGTTGTTCGAGCGAGGGTCGCGCGGCGTGAAGCTCACGCAGGAGGGGCGTGCCCTTTACGAGCGGACAGGCGTTTTGCTGGCCGAGCTTGCCGAGAGCGCCGCTGCGATTGCATCGGGAAACGAGCGGCCGCGCGGCCGCTTGCGTATCAGTGCGCCGGTGCTGTTTTCGCAGGTTGCGATGGGCAAGCTGGTTGCCACGTTTGCGCTGAAATATCCCGACGTGCTGCTGGAGGTGACGACCGAAGATCGGCCTGTCGACATGGTCGAGGAGGGGTATGACGTCGTGATTCGAGTCAACCCCGATCGGGACGAAAGCCTGATCGGGCGCGTGTTCCTGCGCGATCGGCTGGTGGTGGTGGCGGCGCCGGATTTGCCGCGGCCGACCGAGGGGGCGGCTACTCCGGCGATATTGCGTGGGGCCGAGGATCGGAGAGTGTATTGGGACGTCACAGGTGCGGGCGGCAAATCGCGAATATCGATCAAGCCGGTTGCTCATCTGTCGTCGCTGATCATGGTCCGCGATACGGTTCGTCTTGGCGTGGGGGCGGCCTGCCTGCCGGTGTCGCTCGTGAGTCGTGATCTGGCTGCCGGGACGCTGGCGTATTGGGGCGACGTGGAGGGCCCCGAAATCGCGCTATGGGCGCTCTATCCTTCCAGGCGGTTGCTGAGCGTTCGCGTTTCGGCTTTTCTCGATCATCTCAAGGAGGCATTTCCTTTGGGAAGGGCGGAAGAATTGGCGGGCTATGTCGGGGCGGGTTAGGGGAGCATTGCCCAGGCGGACACGAAGTATGTGGCAATCGCCGCGTTCTATCGCAACCCGGGAGACGGCGATGGCTGGAAGTACATGGACGCAAAAAGACCCTCGACGCGAACAAGCCATTGACGCTTGAACTCGTCGATCAGATATCCGCGGGCACGCCACGGCGTGACCCGCGAGACTAGCTCCGGCTGCCGAACAGGCTCGCCAATTCGGCGATCGCGCCGCCGGCACCAGGCATGCTGAGCTGGCCGGAACTCGGCGCCTGGCCATCCGGCGTCGCGGCGTTGACAAGCGCGGGCAGAACCTTTGTGAGTGCGCTCAGCGCTTCGCCCGGTTGCATACCCACTTGCTGTGCGAGCGAGGAGACTGTGTCCGCTCCGAGCGCGCCGTGAAGTTGCTCCTCGGAAACGGGCAGGTTGTCGCCATTCGCTATCCACGATTGAACGAGCCCGCCTAGCCCGCTGCGCTCGAAGTTTTGCACCACGCCGCTCAGCCCGCCGGGTTGAGTGTTGATGTAATTGAGCGCTACAGCGATCAACTGAGCGGACGGCGTGTTGCCGGATGGGGCGCTTCCGGCAAGCGCTCCAAGGGTATCGAGTAAGCTCATGGCGGTCTCTCGGCGAAATGGGTGACGGGCAACTGGCGGCGTGGGTCATGTGCTGCGCCTGCTTCGGCAGCATATCAACGTCAACGACCGATATGGCTATTCGCTGACATTCTTTAACAATTGCCGCCAAGGTATCCCGATACCCCTCCACGTACGACGGTGAACCGCAAGCATCGGATGGCCAATACCTTATTGGGAAGGGGTCATCGACGGTTTCTTCAAGAGTTGACGATATTTGACAGTCATGAAGGCGCGATGCGGATATTGTTCGAACCATCGTTGTCGTTCGCTTACTCAAGTGAGAGGGAGAAAACCATGAGCATTTTCGGCGATATCGTGAATAAGCTGTTCGGCAAGGCGAAGCCTGAGGAGGCACCGCCTGCGGACGTGCAGCCGGCTCCGGAGGCGGCTGCCGCGGCGGCCCTACCGCTTGCCGATGTGGACGTGGCAGCGCTGATGGATCAATTGGTATCCGACAGCGGCCAGAACCTTAATTGGCGCATGTCGATCGTCGATACGATGAAGGCGCTCGGCATGGACAGCAGCCTCGATCACCGCAAGGCGCTTGCGCGTGAGCTTGCCTACACTGGCAGCATGGACGATTCGGCGGCTATGAATATTTGGCTGCACGGGCAAGTCATGCGCGCACTGGCGGCAAACGGCGGCAAATTGCCGCCGGAGCTGACCCAGGGATGAACTCGAAAACCGTTTTCGTATGGTTGCTCGCAGGTGCGCTCGGGGGCGCGCTTGCCGGGTGCGACGATCAAAAGGTTTCCGACGTCGTGAGCCTGATCAAGCCCGACGAGTTACTGTTCAAGGATTTGACGCCGGGCGTGTCCGGCTTGAGCGACGTGCGCCGGCAAGCGGGCAAGCCGGATTTCGTTTGGCAGAACGAGGACGGATCGCAACAACTCGAATATCCGCGGGGGCCGAACGGGACGGAGACGTATCGGGTCGATATCGATGCGCAAGGCAAATTCGTTGGCGTCACGCAGATTCTGACCGCCGGGAATTTCGCTCGTGTACACGTTGGCATGACGAAGGACGAGGTCCGCCGACTGCTCGGCCGGCCGGGCATCGTGGCAGCGTATGCGCTTAAGCACGAGGAGGTGTGGAGTTGGCGGTGGGCGTCCGGTGGCTACCCGGACGAAGAGATGTTCGACGTTCACTTCTCTCGGGACGGAACGGTCGTGGGCACATCGCGCTCCGATGTGCCGAATAGAGAGCACCGATAGGGAGAAAACGAAATCGGGCGCTCTGATGGCGAGCGGCAAAAGTGCCTTTTTATGGTGATTCGGAAAAGCGGAATGAGTTGAAGATGGTAAGGACTGTCAGCCGTTCGATGTTGGTATTGAGTTTGTTGATGTTCGAGACATTGCGGCCCGCGCATGCCGCGTACAAGGAGGAATGGATCGTTACGCCGCCGTCGGCGCATCGGTCTCCGCACGCGTCCGCTGGAGCCGCCCCCGCCCCTATCGACAATGGGAAGTCGAAAGTCAGGAAGCGGATCAACCGCCCGTCCGACCGGATGCGAACACCGGCCACGCGCGGGAAAGTGCGGACCACGCAAAAGAATGCGGCACCTCGGGATCAAGTGAAATCGCCGGGTGTCGCTCGAAACCGACACGCCTGATTTTTTCGATCTGTTCGAAACGTTCCCGAATGACGAGGCAGCCACCAAGCTGCTCTGGCTGGCGCTACGCAATGTCCTGGCAAAATCCGTGCGCGCCGCCTTCGACTGGAAGTCGGCCATGAACCAGTTTGCTATGCTGTTTGGCGACCGCTTCACTCAGGCGCGTGGGTAACGATTCCTTTAACCGCCTCGCACACAAAAATGCGGACAGGTTCAGTCGAGTCATTCTTTCTCTTGCTTGTCGTCGCTCATGACGTCCCCGAAACGCACATACCCCTGCATTGCTGACCACCGTCTTGAATCACCGAGCCTTCGCTTCTGAAATGCGCTGCAGGCCCCAGGCTATCGCGCAAGCGATAAGGGCGGGGATAAGCCATATTTCCCACCACAGCTCATAGCCCGCAGCGTCGTACGCATATTCACCGTCGAGCCCGAAAAGGGGCGCTATGACTCCAGGAATCATCCTGTCGAGGATCGCCGACGGCAGCACGCGTGTAACCACTTGCGTGAGGACATTGATGATTGCGCCAGCCACGACCGCAGTCAAAAGCGTGCGCCTCCGCTCGGGGGCAAACTTGACGGCGAGCCACGCCGCATGCGAAGACCTTCGCGAATTCATCGATCGCCGCCATGTAGCGGTTGTAGCAGTCAACGAGAGCGGCGCGTAGGGCTTCGTGTAGCTGCCCCGCTGGCAAGTCTCAATCGTTCATTTGGGATAGTGGCGCATCCGGCCTGGGACTGTGTGGCACGGCGGCGGGTGGACTGTCTTACATTTTCCAGGGCAAGCTGGCGGGCGATACAGTGCACGTTACCATTGGCGCGCCGAAGGATTGGAAGATTGACGACACCCGCGACGAAGCGCGCCGCCTGCAACGGCTGATTGATGCTGGCAAAGACCCGCGTGAGGAAGCCGCAGAGCAGCGCGCCGCCCGTGAGTCCCGCAAGGCTGAAGCGCGCCGCCAAGACGCTACCTTTGGAGAGGCGTGGGAGGTCTATCTTGAAGTCCGTAAGGCTCCGCTGGAGCGAGCGCCACTGTCAGGACCATGTGCAGCACGCCGACGAAGGCGGGAAGGAGGGGAAGCGCGGCGACGGACTGACACTGGCTGGCCCGCTCGCTTCACTGCGTCCGCTCAAGCTGTCCGAGCTTACCGGCGAACGCATCGCTGAATGGCTCAAATCGCAAACCGCCGAGCGGCCGACCATGGCGGCGCTCTCGTATCGCTTGTTACGCGCGTTCATCCGGTGGGCGTCGGACACTCCCGCGTACCTCGGCGTTATTCCGGCTGATGCCTACAAGTCTCGCAGTGTGAAGGACGCCGTGCCACGCGTGGGCGCGAAGGAGGGGGATTGCCTGCAACGCGAGCAATTGGTCGTATGGTTCGCCGCCGTGCGCAAGATTCAGAACCCCGTTATCTCTACCTACCTACAAGCGCTATTGCTGACCGGCGCACGCCGCGAGGAAATGGCCGCGCTCAGGTGGGATGACGTTGATTTTAAGTGGCGCAGCCTTTCCATTGCCGACAAGGTAGAGGAGTCGGGGCGCGTCATACCCCTGCCGCCCTACCTGGCAAGTCTGCTGCTCGAGCTCAAGCGCATCAACGATACGCCGCCGAACGTCCGCCTACTGGCACGCATGGAGGCTCGAGGCGAGAAGTGGGAGCCTTCGCAATGGGTGTTCGCCAGAAAGACCGCTGCCGACGGCAAGATTGCAGAGCCACGCATCGCCCATACGAAGGCGCTAGGTGTGGCCGGACTGCCTCACGTGAGCCTGCACGGTCTGCGCCGTTCGTTCGGTACGCTGGCGGAGTGGTGCGAGGTGCCGGTGGGTAGTGTGGCGCAAATTCAGGGACATAAGCCGAGTGCCATTGCCGAGAAGCATTACCGCCGCCGCCCGCTCGACTTATTGCGCCAGTGGCATACCCGTATCGAGGCGTGGATGCTGGAGCGGGCCGGCGTCGACTTCGAGCCGCAGCAGGCCCAACAAGGATTACGAGCGGTAAACCAGTGACCTGCAAATATAGCAAAAAAGAGATAAACTAATGACGTGGCATGTTGAGCTGATACCCGAGGCCGAAGCCGAATTGTTGGCGCTACCGCCCGATATGCGCGCCCGTTTCCTGCACGTCGCGGAGATGCTGGCGGAGTTCGGCCCGCAGCGCGTCGGGATGCCCCATGTGCGCCCGCTGGAGGGGAAGCTGTGGGAAATCCGCATGACGGGCCGGGATGGCATTGCGCGGGCGATATACGTTACGAGGACTGGTCAGCGGCTGGTTGTGCTGCATGTGTTTGTGAAGAAGACGCAGAAGACCCCGCGCCGTGCCATCGAAACGGCTTACGCCCGGATGAAGGAGGATTGAACGATGACTGATCTTGCAACCCTGAAGAAGCGTCTGCTGGCGGACCCGGCCACCCAGGCCGAGTATGAGGCGCAGGCGCCGGAATTTGCCGTCGCGCGTGAACTCATTGCTGCGCGTGTGCGTGCCGGACTGACTCAAGAACAGGTGGCCGAGAAGATGCAGACGACCCAATCGACCGTCGCGCGCATGGAGAGTGGCCGCACGATGCCGTCGCTGCGCACGCTGTCCCGCTACGCCGAAGCAACGGGAAGCCGCGCCGTGGTGCGCCTGGAGGCCACCAAGTAGTTTGACCGCCGCCTGACGGTATCAAGCAGAAGCGGCGGGAACAGGTGCGCCAACAGCCGGCCGCGACGAGCGAATCCCCGATGTCAATTACGCACCGGAGATGACTTCTATTCGCTTTGCTTCGGGAGCCCCTCCGGGCTTGGACGGGTCTGACAAATCGAATTCAAGTACCACGGTGCGGGAGGGCAGCTTATTGGCCACGGCCGGGTCAACAAGCGAAGCGCTTTTGAAGTAAGCCGCCTCAGTTTCGCTCGAAATCAGTATCGAGCTATCCGGCATCGATCGCCAATAGCCGATAAAGCCATATCCTTCCCCGAACCAGCGATTGCATAGCCCCCGCACGCGGCTGCCCAAGTCACCCCATCGCGCTTGCGGGTTCGTTGCATCACGCGTCGGCAGCAAACCTGGGATCAGGTAGCCGTTGATGAACTGGTCTGCGGAACCCCGAAGTTCTTGCGATACGTTATCGAAGCCCAGCACTTCCACGCGGCAGCCCTTGCTTTGGAGGGCGCGTACCACCTGTACGAAATCTCCATCGCCGGTCACGAGCAGAACCGTGTCCAGGCGCTCGGACTCCGTTAGCGCATCTACGGCCATATCGAGGTCGGCGTTGGACTTGGATGCTTCGTTGCCGTCTTCGTCCGTGAAATGCTTGACGTTCTTTACCGTCACCCGGAAGCCTTGATCGCGCAGCACCGACTGATAGCCTTTGGACTTCGACGCGTAATCTCGCGAACTGTCGGCCCGACGTTGATCGAATGCGAGGTACACGTTCAAGCGTTGCGCTTCTCCTCCAGCTCGGCATGCGAGTTTTCGCAGCACGTCGAAGCGCATACCGTGACCGCCATTCATGCTAATGTTGCTCGCGTCTACATAAACCCCGACTCGCCTCATTTCTCGTCTTCTTTTCTTGATTTCACTGCATCGCTCTAAAGCAAGCGCAACGGCCCATTACTGCAACACTTTCTATCATAGCGCGTCCGCGGGCGAGGCGACCTCGGCCTCTCAGTGGCACGCGACTTCGCGACGGGGGGCATCGTTTATCCCAATCGCAGCCGACGCATGCGCAGGTGCCGATCGACGAAGACGGGCGGATGCGCGATCGATTGCGACACGGTCATTTGATTGCTGACCTGCGAGGTTGGAGGGTCGCGTGCGATCTCGGCACTGCCATCAGATGCCGTCGTCGGCCGATGGTGATGCGGCATCCGTTTTTCGAATGATCCGAGTAGGGCGAGCACCCTCACCACGACGCAGAACATATTCGGTGGCGTCGCGCATGTCGTTATCGTTTTCAAATTCCAGTCGTTTTTTCCGCAACACAAGAGGCGTCCACGTCACCAGGATTAACATCCAGCGGTTCGCCATCAGAGCGTACAGCAGGACGCTAGGCAACAGCCCGTAGCGTCTGCCAGAGAGTACGTCCCTGAATAGGTCCTTGCTGCTGAACCCCAGTAAGCCATATCGACCGCAGAAACGATGCGCCCAGTAGAACTTCAGGTCTAGAATCGAATCTTCGAGAGCCTTGACGTTATACAGCTTCTCCCCCCAACGTTGCCACCCCGGGTTGAGGTGGTCAACGAGCGTAGGATAAGAGCGCAGCGCCGTAGGCGCGAATTCTTCGATCCGCCCGTCTCGGGCCAAGCGTACTGGGAAGATTTCCGTAGATTCGTAGCTGGAAAATATGCCGCGCTCCGTGGCCCAAACCGTTTGGATCGGAAAGCTACGCAGAGTCACTTTAAATACGTCTCCCGGCTCGAGTCGGAAAAGACGAATCGATTCCTGAAATTTCATGCTTCCGTTTTGTGCCTCGGCACAAAGCAGCAACTCATCGATCACTGACTCGCTCGAGTTCCGGATCAACAAATATGAAACGTCGCGATAGTCGCGGGTATAGGGCGATGCTGCTAGTAACTGCGTATCAATGCCACGGGTTAGCTCGACCCACCGTCGCTGCCAGCGCCTCAAGTCCAAGTGATAGCGATGTGCCTGCTCCAGCACTGGCTGAATGACTATCGCGCCTAGTGCTCGAGCCAGCCATCGAAGCACAGTCCAGATGGCTTTGAGCGGCCACTTGAGAAAGAGCAACAGATGCTCCATGCGGACATCTTCCTATCGGAATTTCATCGATCAATGCTGTTTGCAGCACTCTAAACGCTCATCAAGGGATCCGTTTGCGGAGGCAAGCTCACTTGTCACCTATGACAGGATACAGCGAATGATTGTTGATGTAGATTGCCCCATGCCGAAACGACTGGCCAGGAAGACGGGAATGGCCACGAAGGGCGAGTGCCATTCGTGATGGAAAGTCCGCAAGAAATAGGTCATGCCGAGTTCGGACACATCATAGGCACGTCGCCGGATCATCGCCTCAAAGATCTCGGGGACGATGCGCACGCTGTGGAAGGACGCTTCCACACCTTCGATTCTGACCGTCCCTTCTGTAAGCAAGCGCGTGACGTCGTAATTCCAGAAAGCGACGTTCAGCTTCCCCGGCATGGCTATCTCCGTAATCGTCCGATGTAAACCCTCTATATTGTCGAGGTATCACCGTCGTATCCGAACGTATTCGATGGAACGGGCTCGGGCAGTCCCATGGCCTTCCGAAACCGCGCGAGAGTGGCCGCGACCGCAGCTTTGCTGCTACCGACCGTCGGTGTTTTGTGCAACTCGCGCCATTGTTCGGTCATCTGATCGGGCGGCACGTCGAAGCGCTTCAGCCAGGCTTCGGTCGCGATGGTCGTGTTGAGCAGCGGTGCGGTGCTGTCGAGCGTACCGCTCTGCAAGATGTCCATCTTCTCGGCGATGATGGGACGTAGCGCCGCGTCGAGCAGCACGTACGCCGGCGGGGGCAGCAGAGGCTTCTCCGGCCCGGCGGACACACTGGCTTGCGGTGCAACGCCTGCTTGGACGATCAAGCCACCGTCGCTCAACGGCTGACGCACGTACCAGTCCGGCGGCAGTGTGAGCGAGTCGGCTCCCCCGGCGGCGCGCACGAGGTCCGCGTCCAGCGCGACGATCCAGTCTACCGTTTTGATCGCCCCTTCCAGCATCACGGTGCTGTAACCCATGGGGTCGCCGACGTCGATGCCCGGCCCGTAGCGACGGGCGTAAAAGTATTCGCTCGCCTCATTAGCGTTAAGTTCCATTGGCGGAAGATTCACGCCGTAGCCGGCGTGCCCATGAACGATGGGCAGTGCTTCGCACATCGCTACGAACAATGCCTGGAACTTGCCCGGGCGCTGTTCCAGGAACGCTCGAGGAACGGTGAAAACGAGGGTATCGAGTCCGCGGTTATGCGTCGCCTTCCATTCTCCGAGCGCAAACACGGAAAACTCGTAAAACCCGGTTGCAAGTTTGTGGTCGGCGCTGGTCATCGTCGCGACAAGCGATGTATCTCCAGGTGTTGATGTCGCTAGACGCTCGAACGCCGGGGCCTTCTCGTATGCCATCGGCTGCTTGCCTTCCGTGTAAAACCACCGGAGGGGACCTTCTTTCGAGGGCTTTTGACCCGCCGCGACTTCAAGGGCATGGTGATACTCGTCCACCATCGCGGCGTACTGTTGAAAGCATTGCACCAACGCTTTTCGGACCGTCGGCGTGTACCCGTTCCGGAAATACAGGACCCCGCGCACGACGAGCGCGGCGCCCGTGATGCCCTTTCTGTACGCAGGCTCAAACAGCCCGAAAGGGAGTGTGTCCGCGCGGCGAGGATCTTTCGCCCATGCTGCGATTTCTTCATCCGTCATGACAACGTGCTCACGGGAAAACGGGAAGGGGAGGCATCGGCGGAAGCGGCGGCGGTCCGCTGCCCATCGACGTACTGCTGCCACCGCCAAAGAGATCTTCGAGATCGGATTGTTTGGAGGCTTTCGGCTGAGAGGATTTCGAGGTCTCCGTGTCCTCTTTTTCCTCCCCGCACTTGCATTCCGCCGGACCGATCCGCTCAAACTTGTTCGGCCCGCCTGCGATCCGAATGTAGTCCGTCCGTTGCTCACGACTAAAATCGTCGGGTGGAAACTTCATTTCCACGCACATTTTAATGTTCGACTGCACCGGTGGCTGATCGGGGTCGTTGACGACGATAACGTCTGGCCGACGAATCAAGCCTTGCCCCGCCAATTTCGTGTACTCGGCGTAGCCGCCGGGCCAATACTTGTTGAGCCAGTTGGGAAGGAATGGATGCGGCTGGAGCGGGTCTTGGGAACTCATGATCGGCGTTGGCACGCCGGGACGCATGTCGTAGGCGACTTCTGGACGGTATACCGTTCGCTGGCCGGTGGTGACCTGCGAAACCATGTCTTGGTAGTTCAGCCGTTGCATGACGCATCGTTGGCGCTGGATCTTGCCGTCGACCGAGGCCACGCCGATCCTTTTGCAGTTGCAAACGGCATCGCACAAGACTGCTCGGTCTTTTGGCGACAACCCGCTTTGCAGACCGACTTGCGTGGTCCGACCGTCACCGGAGGCGGTGCCGCCCGTCGAGTAGCCGGCGCCGTAACCGCTCATTCTGCGCTCTCGCTTCCCGGGTGGCTGAACACCAGCGAGGAACCCTCGTCCCCCTCGAGCCATTCGGTGAACCCGTTAGCGTCCGTCTTCCCCTGCACCGTTCGTCCGTCCGACGATTTGATGGTGTAGGGGTGACCGGCGACCGGCCGGCGGGTGACGTCGTCGAGCACCTGGAATCTGCCCCGATGGGGCGTTTGCGAGTTGGTATCCGACACAACGCTCTTGCCACCTCCGACAGCGCCACCGGGACCGGACGTCGGCTCGGCGGTCGTGTTGTTCTGCGATGCGATGAGCGTGGCGCCGCACGCGGTTGTGTCCCCTTCGGACGCGACGGGACGACCGTCGAACGTCACGCCGAGATTTTTGACGCCGACGATCGGGTAAATCCCGCCGCACTTGGGGCATGACACCTTGTCGCCCAGGAGAGCGAGGGGGACGCCGTCCGACTTGTTCTCTGGCGAACAGGCCAGCACGCGACCGCCGTGCGAAGTCGTATCGCCTTCGCGGATGAATGCAAAACCCATAATCTGTGCCCTCTCTTTTTTTGTCGGAGGAATTTAGCACAGCGGGGTTTTCCGGGGACTACCTTGTCGACGTTGACAGAGCTTTCGCGCGTCACATCCGCACGCAGCGCTTTGCCTTAGCGGATTCGCCGTGGATCTGTGCTTCCGCTGGTTTGCGCGGCGCATACGACGCTAACGCCGGAGGCCTGCGTATTCGGCGCTGACCTACTCGAGGCATGCGTATCGCAGCGAAGAGGAGGCTGGTCGATATGTATCGGCATGGATTGATGTAGACCCAAAATGCCTACACCGTGCCTACACGAAACCCAGAAAGCAAAAAGCCCAGCCGTGTAGACTGGGCTAAGTGCTTGAATTTCTTGGTGGGGCGTGAGTGACTCGAACACTCGACCTACGGATTAAGAGTCCGCTGCTCTACCAACTGAGCTAACGCCCCAACAGACTGCAGATTATGCAGGACTTTTTCGGGCTTGCCAAGCCCCCATCGTGATTTTTTCGAATTCCCGTTCGCCACGGCCCCGACATCGTCCGTGCGGGGCCCCAACCCAGCGGGTGCCCAAGTTTTTGGACGCCGGACTCTTTGATCGAACCACGCGTCCCCCGGTATGATTCGCGCCTGAATGCGCACGAGCATGGAGCGAAGCCCATACCGGGTACGCCGAGCCGCTTGCATTGCGCCAAACGAAACCCCCTTCGAAACGACAGAAAAGGACCGGCAACCGTGTTCGACCAAGTGGTGTTCGCTGGCGGCGGCAACCGCTGCTGGTGGCAGGCCGGCTTCTGGGACGTCGTCCAGCCCGAAGCGGGCCTCGCGCCGCGCGTAATCGCCGGAATCTCCGCCGGCGCGGCCACGGCCTGCATGCTCTACACGCGCGACTCCCGCTGGGTCATGCGTTACTACGAAGAAGCGCTGCGGGAAAACCGCAGGAACGCCTACTGGGGCAACCTGTGGCGCCGCGGCGCGACCGTCTTCCCGCATTACCGCATCTACCGTCAGGCGCTGCTCGACATCTACGGCGAATCGTTCGCGAAACTTGCCGGCGCCCCAGAGATCCGCGTCGGCGTCTCGCACATCCCGCGCTGGCTCGGCGCGCGCACGTCGGTCGCGGCGGGCCTCATCGCCTACAACATCGAAAAACACGTACGGAAGACGCTGCACCCTACGCTCGGCCAAAAGCTCGGCTTTCGGCCTGAATACGTACGCGTGCAAGACTGCGCCGACGTCGAGCAACTGGCCGACCTCATTCTTCAGTCGTCATGCACGCCGCCCTTCACACCGGTCCTGCGCCGCGACGGCCGGCCGGTACTCGACGGCGGCATGGTCGACAACGTACCGGTAGGCGCCCTGGACGACGCCCCCGGCCGCGTGCTCGTCATGGTCACCCGGCTCTATCCGCGCGAGCAGACGTTCGTGATCGCACGCGGCGCGCAGCAGCGCATCTACGTGCAGCCGTCGCGCAAAGTTCCGATCTCGAGTTGGGACTACACGCAGCCGGCGCTGATGCAGCCGGCCTACGAGCTTGGCCGCGCGGACGGCGAAGCATTCCTGCGTCGCTTGCCCGCGCTCGTCGAGATGACGCCGGCGCACGCATAAGCACGCCTAAGCACGCATAAGCGCCGATACAGCCGGATAGCACGGATAAGCCCGCGCGCTGCGCATCGGCAAACGGGCGCCGCCATATGCAGCGCGAGGCCCGTCCGGCAACCGGCTGCCTACGCACGCCGCCGCACGACGGACAACGCCTCCGGATTGGCGACGTTCGACGTATCCCCTTCGTTGAAGGCGAGGATGTTCTTGAACGCGGCGCTGAAATAAAGCTCGTAGCTTTCGTGCTCGACGTAGCCGATATGCGGCGTGCAGATCACGTTTTCCATCCGCAACAGCCCGTAGCCTTGCAGAATCGGCTCGTTCTCGTAGACGTCCACGGCCGCCATGCCGGGCCGGTAGTGCGCCAGCGCGTTCATGAGCGCGTTCTCCTCGAGCAGCTCGGCCCGGCTCGTATTGACGAAAAGCGCCGTGGGCTTCATCCGCATGAGGTCGTCCTGCTTCACGATCCCCCGCGTGCCGTCGCTGAGCCGCAGATGCAGCGTCAGCACATCGCTCTGCTCGAAGAGCGCTTCGCGGCTTTCCGCGGTTTCGTAGCCGTCCGCTTTCGCCGCTTCGATCGAATGCTCGCGCCCCCAGATCAGCACGCGCATGCCGAAGGCTTTGCCATAGCCGGCCACGAGCCGTCCGATCTTCCCATAGCCCCACACGCCCAGCGTCTGCCCGTGCAGCACCTGCCCGAGCCCGAAGTTCGGCGGCAGCGCCGAGGTCTTCAGCCCCGATTGTTGCCAGGCACCTTGCTTCAGATTCGCGACGTACTGGGGGATGCGCCGCTGCGCCGACATGATCAGCGCCCACGTCAATTCGGCCGGCGCGGTGGGCGAGCCGGTCCCCTCGAGCACCGCGATGCCGCGTTCGGTACAAGCCGGCAAGTCGATATGGCTCGAAATTTTTCCGGTCTGGCTGATCATGCGCAGGTGCGGACACTTGTCCAGCAACTGCGACGTCACGCGTGTGCGCTCGCGAATCAGCACGAGCGCATCGACTTCGGCCAGGCGGCTCGCCAACTGGCCGAGGCCCCGCACGGTGTTGTTGAACACCTTGACTTCATGGCTGGCAAGCATTTGAAAACAATCGAGTTTGCGGACAGCGTCCTGATAGTCGTCGAGGATTGCGATTTTCATATAGGGATGGTTTTGCAGTGCACGTTGAACGCAATAGACGCGGTGATATGCTGTCGGTTCCAACCTGTCGAAGACATCCGAGCTGGCACGATGAATGCAGCAGCTCACGCACGATGCTCATTGCCGCTTTCGTTTGGCAGGATCGCTTCTTTTTAACAGCTTGTTGCGATCGCGCGCAAGCTGCGAGGCTCCTGACGCCACGCTTTTCATGCGCACCCGCAGCGTACGGGTACGCGTGTGCCTCTCGTTCGCAGCGTCAGCGGGCGCCCACCGTTTCCCCTTCAACGAACATAAAACGGAGACTGCTCGATGAACCATCCAGTCGCTTTTGGAGGCGAGCCCGCTGTTGACGCGCCCGCATTCGTCAGACATCGCGGGCTGCTCGAATGGGTGCAGCGCGTCGCCGCGCTGACGAAACCCGATCGCATCGTCTGGTGCGACGGCTCGCAGGAAGAATACGATCGCCTCTGCGCGCAGATGGTCGAGGCCGGGACGCTCAAGCGGCTCAACCCGGAAAAACGTCCCAACTCCTATCTCGCGTGGTCGGATCCGTCCGACGTTGCGCGCGTGGAAGACCGCACCTTCATCTGCTCGAGCCGTCGTGAGGACGCCGGGCCGACCAACAACTGGGTCGATCCGCGGGAAATGCGCGCCACGCTCGATGGGCTTTTCGACGGCTCGATGCGCGGCCGCACGATGTACGTAGTGCCGTTCTCCATGGGCCCGATCGGTTCGCCGATCGCCCATATCGGTATCGAACTCACCGACAGCCCCTATGTCGTCGTCAACATGAAGATCATGACGCGCATGGGCCGCCAGGTGTACGAGGTGCTCGGCGCCGATGGCCCGTTCGTGCCGTGCGTGCACTCGGTGGGCGCGCCGCTCGCGGCGGGCGCGCGCGATGTGTCGTGGCCTTGCAACGACACGAAGTACATCGTTCACTTTCCCGAATCGCGCGAGATCTGGAGTTTCGGCTCGGGCTACGGCGGCAACGCGCTGCTCGGCAAGAAGTGCTTCGCGCTGCGCATCGCTTCGGCGATGGGGCGTGCCGAAGGCTGGCTCGCCGAGCACATGTTGATTCTGACCGTGACGTCGCGCGAGAACCGCAAATACCGCGTCGCGGCGGCGTTCCCCTCGGCGTGCGGCAAGACCAATTTCGCGATGCTGATTCCTCCGCCCAGCATGAGCGGCTGGTCGATTTCGACGATCGGCGACGATATCGCGTGGATCAAGCCCGGCAAGGACGGGCGCCTGTACGCCATCAATCCCGAAGCCGGCTATTTCGGCGTCGCGCCGGGCACGAGCGAGAAGACGAACTACAACGCCATGGCAACGCTCAAGGCCAACGTCATCTTCACGAACGTCGCGCTGACCGATGACGGCGATGTCTGGTGGGAGGGCATGACCGACACGCCGCCCGCCCACCTGACCGACTGGCAAGGGCAGGACTGGACGCCTGAAATCGCGAAGGAGACGGGGCGCAAGGCCGCGCACCCGAACGCGCGCTTCACGGCGCCCGCGTCGCAGTGTCCGTCGATCGATCCAGACTGGGAGAACCCCGACGGCGTGCCGCTCGATGCCTTCATCTTCGGCGGGCGCCGCTCGGGCACGGTGCCGCTCGTCACGGAGGCGCGCAACTGGGTCGAGGGCGTCTACATGGCGGCGACGATGGGTTCGGAGACCACGGCCGCCGCGGCCGGCAGGCAGGGGGTGGTGCGGCGCGACCCGTTCGCAATGCTGCCGTTTTGCGGCTACAACATGGCCGATTACTTCGATCATTGGCTCAAGGTCGGCGAGCGCATCGATGCGCTCGGCGGAAATCTGCCGAAAATCTTTTGCGTCAACTGGTTCCGCAAGGGGGCCGACGGCAAGTTCGTCTGGCCCGGCTTCGGCGAGAACATGCGCGTGCTGCACTGGATGGTCGGTCGGATCGAGGGCCGCGCGGCCGGCGTCGATCACGCTTTCGGGATTTCGCCGCGCTATGAAGATCTGGAATGGACGGGGCTCGATTTCACCCGCGAGCAGTTCGATCAGGTGATCTCGGTCGACGATGCGGCATGGCGCGAAGAGCTTGCGCTGCATGCCGAACTCTTCGACAAGCTGCGCCACCGGCTGCCCGAAGCGCTCACGCATGCCAAGGCCGGCATCGAGGAGCGTCTGGCCACCACCTGAAGCCGCGTGCAGCGGCTTTCGCGGTCGTTGCACCGAACTTGCGCCATCCCTTCAGACCGCCATCAGGCGGTCTTTTTTTGTCGGCTGCAAGCGGCAGATCCGGGGCGCAGCCTGCTTTTGCGGCCTGTCACCGCTTATTTGACGGAATTTCCTCTTCATGGAGGCAACTCTGCGGTGATTTGCTAGTCGTAGGACAATTGCGAATTGGCTCGGGAATTTTTTTCGGGCAGTCAAAAAGCGGCAGGAGTCCTCAATGGATCATTTGCAGTCGATGCGCGTTTTCGTGAAAGTGGCCGATCTCGGCAGTTTTGCGCGAGCGGCGAGCGCGATGGACATCTCCAACGCGGTTGCTACCCGCCATGTGGCCGATCTCGAGGCACGGCTCGGCACGCGCTTGCTGAACCGCACTACCCGCAGCCTCTCGTTGACCGAATCGGGGCAGGTCTATCTCGAACGCGCGCGGCAGATTCTCGATGAGCTCGAAGACGTGGAGCAGATGGTCGTCGCGCGCAATCACGAGCCTGTCGGCACGCTACGAATTGTCGCACCCGTCGTTTTCGGTCTGCACAATCTCGCGCCGGTTCTGCAGACCTATGTCGATCGCTATCCGAAGGTCGTGCCCGATCTGACACTCGTCGACCGCGGTGTCGATCTCGTCGAGGAAGGTTTCGATGTCGGCATCGTCATTGCGCAAAAGATGCGCAGCGCCAGCATCGTTACTCGCCGGCTTACCGCGGGCTGCCTGATCGTCTGCGCCACGCCGGCGTATTTGGAGAAGCACGGTACGCCCACGCGGCCCGAGCAGCTCGTCGATCACAAGTGTCTGAGCCTGCCGTCCGAATACTGGGGCGACGAGCGCGTTTTCACCGGCCCCGAGGGTGAAATCCGCGTGCGTCCGTCGAATGTCATCGTGGCCAACAATACGGAGATGCTGCGCCAGTTCGCACTGCTCGGCATGGGCATCGCCATTTTGCCGAGCTACCTGATCGGCAGCGATGCCACGCGCGGCAACCTCGTGCGGGTGTTGTCGGACTACCGGTTGCCGCAGGTGGAGGTGAGCATCGGCTATCCGAGCCGGCGCCATCTGCCGGCGAAGGTGCGCACGTTCATCGATCACCTCGTCGAGCATTTCAGCCAGACGCCCAACGGCACTATCGGCGAGCTGTGGCTCAACGACGGCAAGCCCGTTCCTGTCGAACCCCAGGCGCCGCGCGCGAGCGCGTCCGAAGAGCCGGCGGAGCGCGAGGTGGCCGCAAAGCCCCACGCCGCGCACCCGAGCGGTTCGCTGGCGAAAGTGCCGCGTGCGGCGCGCCCGCGTGTGACCACGCCTTCGCCGCTGTGAACCGGCCCCGCCGAGTCAGCCGTTGGCACCCGGCGGCGCTGGGCGCGTAACCGCACTCATCACCAGGCGCGAAGACGCGAAGGCGCGGCGGCGCGCGCGAATGCAAAATGGGCCGGCGTCCGCAAAGGACGCCGGCCCATTTTTTCTTCCGACGGACCGGGCGCCGAGGTGTGCCGCGGCGGCGCCCGTTCTTCACGCATCGGCCCTCAGGCGTCGACCTTTCTCGCGGCCGCCTTTTTGGCGGCCGTAGTCTTCGCAGCCGGCTTGCCCGCGGTCTTCTTGGCGGCCGCCGGTGCCGCTTCGTCGCCCGGTGTCCCGCCGTTGCCCGCCGCCGTTGCGCGGGCTGCCGCCGTTTTCGCCGCCGACTTGGCGGAGGGCTCCTTCTTCTCGAACTCGAAGCCGATCTTCCCGTCGCTTTGCTTGACGAGGTAGGCCTTGAAGTTACGGCCCGTGCGCGACGATTTGAAGCCCGTCAGCAGATCCGTGCGCCCTTCTCCGAGCAACTTCGCCATTTGCTCGCGCGCGATCTCCTGCTGCAGGATCACCTTCCCGGAGCGGAAATCGCAGGTCTTCGGCGACGCGACGGAGTTCTCGCAAACGTAGCTCATGCCGTGCTCGAACACGCGCGCATGGCATTTCGGGCAGGCGCCCACCGGCTCTTGATCGGAGAAGTCGGGCGCTTCGCCTTCCTCGCCGCCCTGGTCCTGGCCGAAATCGAACTCGAGCTTGTAGTTCTTGATCTCGTCATCGAACGAGAGCTTGAGGATCGCGGAGAATGGCCGGCCCATCTTGCTGCGAAAACCCGAGAGAGGTCCGATCTCTTTCTTTGCGAGCAGCGTTTCCACTTCGTCGATCTCGAACTGGCGGCTCCCTGGAATCTTCGAGATCGAAAATTCGCATTGCGTGCAGGCGAAGCGCCGATAGTTCTCCTTCACTTGCCCACCGCAGTTCGGGCACGGCGTGGAAAGCGTGGCGTAGTCGCCCGGAATCGTGTCGGAGTCGTACTCCTTCGCACGCTTCACGATCGTTTGCGTCATGCGCGCGATTTCCTGCATGAATGCATCGCGTGCAAGTTTTCCGCGCTCCATCTGCGCGAGCTTATGCTCCCATTCGCCGGTCAGCTCGGGAGCCGTCAGTTCCTTCACGCCGAGTCCGCGCAGCAGCGTCATGAGCTGGAACGCCTTCGCGGTCGGGATCAGGTCGCGGCCTTCCCGCACGAGGTATTTTTCGCCGAGCAGCCCTTCGATGATGGCCGCGCGCGTGGCCGGCGTGCCGAGCCCCTTGGCCGCCATGGCGGCGCGCAGGTCGTCGTCTTCGACGAGCTTGCCCGCCCCTTCCATCGCGGAGAGCAGCGTCGCTTCGTTGTAGCGCGCAGGCGGCTTCGTCGTGAGGCCGTGTGCCTCGATCTTGTCGGTCTTGACCTTCTCGTCTTTCTGGACCGGGACGAGGTTGGCGTCGTCGCCGCTCGACTCGCGTCCATAGATTTGCAGCCAGCCCGGCTCGACGAGCACCTTGCCTTCCGTCTTGAAGTGATGCCCGGCCACTTCGGTGATGCGGGTGGTCACGCGGTACTCGGCGGCGGGGAAGAATACGGCCAGGAACCGCTTGACGACGAGGTCGTACAGCTTCTGCTCGGGCTCCGAGAGTGCCTTCGGTGCCTGCAGCGTCGGAATAATGGCGAAGTGGTCGCTGATCTTCGAATTGTCGAAGATGCGCTTGTTCGGCTTCACCCAGCCCTTGTCGAGCGCCTGCTTGGCGAACGGGAGATAGTTGTTGCTCTCCTTGAGCATCTCGAGCGTGCTCTTCACCGTGCCGAGATAGTCCTCGGGCAGCGCGCGCGCGTCGGTACGCGGGTAGGTGAGCACCTTGTGCTTTTCATAGAGCGCCTGGGCGAGACCCAGCGTGTTCTTCGCCGAAAAGCCGAAGCGCGAGTTCGCCTCCCGCTGCAGGCTCGTCAGATCGAACAGCAGCGGCGAGAGCTGGCTCGACGGCTTGGATTCCTCGCTGACCGTGCCGATCTGCTCGCGGCAGGCGGCAACGACGGTTTCCGCCGCCGCCACGCTCCAGAGCCGCGAGTCGCGCTTCTCGGGGTCGAACTCGTCGCGCTTGAACTTGGGATCGAACCAGCGCCCTTCATAGAAGCCGCCCGCGCAGACAAATTCGGCGCGCACTTCCCAATAATCGCGGGGCACGAAATGCCGGATCTTTTCCTCGCGCTCGACGACGATCGACAGCGTAGGCGTCTGGACGCGCCCGACCGTGGTCAGGAAAAAGCCGCCTCCCTTGCTGTTGAACGCGGTCATCGCGCGCGTGCCGTTGATGCCGACGAGCCAGTCGGCCTCGGAGCGGCACCGCGCGGCGTCGGCGAGCGGCTGCATGTCGGCGTCGCCGCGCAAGTGCGCAAAGCCGTCGCGGATGGCGGCCGGCGTCATCGACTGGAGCCAAAGCCGCTGCACCGGCTGCTTGGCTTTCGCATGCTGAGCGATCAGGCGGAAGATGAGTTCGCCTTCGCGCCCCGCGTCGCAGGCGTTGATGAGCCGGTCGACGTCCTTGCGCTTGATCAGCTTGGTGAGCGCCTTGAGCCGCGATTCGCTTTTCGCGATCGGGTTCAGGTCGAAATGTGGCGGGATGACGGGCAGATGCGCGAAACTCCACTTGCCGCGCTTGACCTCGTACTCTTCGGGCGCGGCGATCTCGAGCAGGTGGCCGACAGCCGACGAAAGAACGTACTCGTCGCTCTCGTAGTACTCGTCATGTTTGGTGAAGCCGCCGAGCGCACGCGCGATGTCGTTCGCGACAGATGGCTTCTCCGCAATGATCAGTGCCTTGGACATGACTGTATGGTGTAGTAGGCCGGGGTCGTAACCCGTATCGTGTTTCCTTTAACGACCGCTTTATAGCACACGGCGGGAGTGTGGCGGCGCTCCATCGGAAATGAGCGGGGTCCCCACGGCACGCGCGAGCACATGCATCGAACGTGCCGCGCGGGCTGCGGCGGGCGGAATACAAGCCCCCGGGGCGGGCGTCAAGCAAGCGCCAGCGCCGGGCGCAGCTTGGGCGCGCCCACCGCGCCGGGCAGCGCGTTCAGATCGGACAGCAGCCGCTCGGCAATGGCGATATGCGGTAGCACGGTGCCGAAAAAGCGCGTGGTGACGCCATCTTCGATCAGCAGAGTCGGAAAGTTCTCCACGTCGAGATCGTCGAAACGGTCCGCATGGGTTTCGATATCGATCCAGACGAAGCAGACGTCCGGGTGGGCATCGGCCAGCCGGTCGAATTGGGGGCGGTACTCGCGGCAGGTCCCGCACCATTGCGCGCACAGGCAAGCGACGAGGAGCGTTTGGCTGTCGTTGACGCGCTCGGCGATCCGGTCGGAATCGGTATCGAGATTCAGCGCGGGCATCGTGTTTCCTTGCGTGTGTCGGTTTCGTTTTCAGGAGAATGTAGCACGGCTATGCATGGCGGCTTGGCGGCCCGGCGCGCGCTGCACGGACGAAACGGCCACCCGGCAACGCGTGCGCGCATGCCCTCAGCTCGAGCTCGAGCAGCGCCGCCTGCAAGGCGGCACCCGGCAGATCGGTCCGCGCGGCCAGGATTTCAAGCGTGGCGGGCGCATGGCCGAGCGCGGCCAGCACGCGTTCGGCTTTCGGGCTGAGACTCGGTGCGTCGGGCGGCTCGTCGGGGGTGCCGCCCGACGCACCGTCGGTACCGGCATCCGCCCGTTGCGGCCGGCGCGGCGCCGATGGGAGGGAGAGGCCGAGCTCGTCGAGGATTTCCTCAGGCGTTTCCGTGAGCCTCGCGCCTTCCTTGATGAGCGCGTGACAGCCGCGTGCGAGCGGCGCGTGGATCGAGCCGGGCAGCGCGAACACGTCGCGCCCCATTTCGTTGGCAAGCCGGGCCGTGATGAGCGAGCCGGAGCGCACGGCCGCTTCCACGACGAGCACGCCCTTCACGAGCCCTGCGATCAGCCGGTTGCGCTGCGGGAAATGGGCGGGGCGGGCGGGCGTGCCGAGGGGCCACTCGGACACGATCGCGCCCTGTGCGGCGATGGCATGCGCGAGCGCATGGTGGCGGGCGGGGTAGACGAGATCGATGCCGGTGCCCACCACCGCCACCGTGCCGCCGCGCTCGGCGCGCAGCGCGCCGTGGTGCGCCGCGCCGTCGATCCCGAGTGCGAGGCCGGAGACCACCGCGAGGCCGGCGCGGGCGAGCGCTTCGGCAAAGCGCCCGGCGTCTTCGAGCCCTTGCGGCGTGGCGTCACGGCTGCCGACGATCGCGATCGCCGCCGTGTGCAACAGATCCAGGCGGCCTTTGACATAAAGCAGCGGCGGCGGGTCGTGCATTGCGAGCAAGCCCGGCGGATAGGCTGGGTCAGTGAGCGCGAGCAGGTGATTGTCCGGCTGCGCGCACCAGGCCGTCACAGCGGGCAGATGCGCGCAGATGGTGGCTGGCGGCGGCGCGAGCACCGCGCGCGCCGCCGCCTCGCCAGCCACGGCCGCCAGCGCACCGAACGGTTGGGCGCGCAGCGCCATCGGCGAGCCGAACGCCGCCAGCAACGCGCGCAACGCGACCGGGCCGAGCCCGCGCGCGCCGGTCAGCGCGAGCCATGCGCCGAGCTCGGCTTCGTTTATCGGGTGCGCTCGCATGGCTTTGCACCCCACGTCCTGCGCATTCGCAGGCGCCATGCTAAAATTTTCACCATCCGAAATCTCCCGGCGTCGTGCGCCCCGGCACTTTCTTCGTGCTGAAAAAAGAGCGCGGGGCCGATGTCCATTGCTCGATATCTTCGGCAGACGGCTCTTGCCGTACAAGCTGGCCGAATGGGTTATCGACGATCGCGGAGAGCTTATGAATCGCCCGGCGCGAAGCACCGCGCCGCACGGCAGCAACGATTTTCAACCATGGCCTTACTGACCATCCTGCATTACCCGGACAAGCGGTTGCACAAGATCGCGAAACCCGTGACGGTCGTAGACGACCGCATCCGCAAGCTCGTTGCCGACATGGCCGAGACGATGTACGCGGCGCCCGGCGTCGGCCTTGCCGCCACGCAGGTGGACGTGCACGAGCGCGTCATCGTCATCGACGTGTCGGAGGCGCACGATCAGCTTCTCGCCTTCATCAACCCCGAGATCGTGTGGTCGAGCAACGAACACAAGGTTTCCGAAGAGGGCTGCCTCTCGGTGCCCGGCATCTATGACGCCGTCGAGCGCGCCGAGCGTGTGCGCGTGCGCGCGCTCAACGAGCGCGGCGAGACGTTCGAGCTCGACTGCGAAGGGCTGCTCGCCGTGTGCGTCCAGCATGAAATGGATCATCTGATGGGGCGCGTTTTCGTCGAATATCTGTCGCCGCTCAAGCAGTCGCGCATCAAGACGAAGATGAAAAAGCTCGCGCACGCGATGTGATGCGCGCCCCGATCGATCACGCCTATTGCCCATGAGTCATACGCTGCGCGTCATTTTCGCGGGTACGCCCGAGTTCGCGGCGGCCGCGTTGGCCGCCATCGAGGCGGCGGGGTTTCCCATCCCGCTCGTGCTGACGCAACCCGACCGGCCGGCCGGGCGCGGCATGAAGCTGCAGCCGAGCCCGGTCAAGCGCCACGCGCTCGAGCACGGGCTAGCGCTCGCCCAGCCGCCGTCGCTGCGCCGCAATGGCAAGTATCCGCAGGAAGCGGCCGCGGCCATCGACCAACTGCGCGCAACGCCGTACGACGTCATGGTGGTGGCGGCTTACGGGTTGCTGCTGCCGCAGGAAGTGCTCGATATCCCCCGGTACGGCTGCATCAACATCCATGCGTCGCTGCTGCCGCGCTGGCGCGGCGCGGCGCCGATCCATCGCGCGATCGAGGCGGGCGACACCGAAACGGGTATCACCCTCATGCAGATGGACGCCGGCCTCGATACCGGCGCCATGCTCAGCGTCGGGCGCGTGCCGATCGACGCGCACGAAACCACGGCGACGCTGCACGACAAGTTGGCCGCCGAGGGGGCGCGGCTCGTCGTCGAGGCGCTGGCGGAGCTCGAGCGCGCGGGCACGCTTGCCGCCACGCCGCAGCCCGAGGCGGGCGCCACCTACGCGGAGAAAATCGCCAAGCACGAGGCGGCGCTCGATTGGCGGCGCTCCGCCGAGGTGCTTGCCCGCCAGATCCGTGCGTTCGACCCGTTTCCGGGTGGGGCGGCGACGCTCGAGGACGGCGCCCCGCTGAAGATCTGGGCGGCCGAGCCTGCCGACGCACGGGCGGCCGGCGGCCAGCCGGGTACGATAGTCGATGTTTCGCCCGAGGGCGTCGTCGTGGCCTGCGGTGAGGGGGCGCTACGCCTCACGCAACTGCAAAAGCCGGGCGGCAGGCGGCTGCCCGTACGCGATTTCCTGGCCGGGGCATCGTTCGCCGTCGGCCAGCGGTTCACGCTGCCGGAGCAGTCCTGACGGTAGCTGCCGCAGGGGCCGGCGCGAAGACTCGTCGGCCGCGACGCGAGCTGGTTTCAAAGGGAGCAATCGAGCAATGTTCGGCATCGTCCATTTCCCGTTTTTCGTTGCCGCGGTATTTCTGTTGAATATCACGCCGGGCCCGGACACGGCGTATATCGTCGGCCGCAGCGTCGCCCAGGGGCGCGCGGCGGGGCTCATGTCGGCGCTCGGCATATCGGCCGGCTGCTGCGTGCATTCGCTCGCCTGTGCCTTCGGTCTTACCGCGGTGCTGGCGGCGTCGGCCACGGCTTTCACCGTGATCAAGTTCGCGGGTGCGATCTATCTCGTCTATCTCGGGGTCCGTCTGCTGCTGTCGTCGCCCGCCAAGGCGGCCGCAAACCCGGATGCCGCGGCGCGCGGCACGGCGCCGCAAGGCACACGGCAGCTGTTTCTGCAGGGCTTTTGGACAAACGTGCTGAACCCGAAGGTGGTACTGTTTTTCGTCTCGTTCTTTCCGCAGTTCGTCGTGGCGGGCAGCGACCGCAAGGTGCTGGCATTTCTGACACTCGGTGTCGTGTTCGTTGCGATGAGCATGCTCTGGAACTGCTTCGTGGCGTGGGTCGCGGGCAGCATGACGCGGCGCCTGGGCGGCAAGCCGGGGCTCAAGCGCTGGCTCGACCGTGTGGTGGGCAGTGCGTTCGTCGGCCTGGGGCTCCGGCTCGCGACGGCTCAACGTTGAGCCGACGCATATTGAATTTTTTGCTCGCGCCGCAACCTAACGAATGCCTTACAATTGTTCGCGGCGCCCCTTCGGTGCCGTAGATTTTCTGGTGAGACGGAACGAGAAAGGAGTCTACATGTTCAACTGGGTCAAAACCGCGATGCTGATGGCGGCGATCACGGCCCTTTTCGTCGTGATTGGCGGGATGATCGGCGGCTCGCGCGGCATGATGTTCGCCCTCGTCATCGCCCTGGCGATGAATTTCTTTTCGTATTGGTTCTCGGACAAGATGGTCCTGCGCATGTACAACGCGCAGGAAGTCGACGAAACCAGTGCGCCGCAGTTCTACCGCATGGTGCGCGAACTGGCGACGCGCGCCGAGTTGCCGATGCCGCGCGTCTATCTGATCAACGAAGATGCGCCGAACGCGTTCGCGACGGGGCGCAACCCCGAGCACGCGGCCGTGGCCGCTACCACAGGCATCCTTCGTGTCCTGTCCGAGCGGGAAATGCGCGGCGTGATGGCGCACGAGCTCGCGCACGTGAAGCATCGGGACATCCTGATTTCGACGATTTCGGCGACGATGGCCGGCGCCATTTCCGCGCTCGCCAACTTTGCGATGTTCTTCGGCGGGCGCGACGAGGAAGGGCGGCCGACAAACCCGATCGCGGGCATCGCCGTGGCGCTGCTTGCACCGATCGCGGCCGCGATGATCCAGATGGCGATCTCGCGGGCGCGCGAGTTCGAGGCCGACCGCGGCGGGGCGCGGATTTCGGGCGATCCGCAGGCGCTTGCCTCGGCGCTCGACAAGATCCATCGCTATGCATCCGGGATCCCGTTCGCCACGGCGGAAGCGCATCCGACCACGGCGCAGATGATGATTCTGAATCCGCTCTCCGGCGGCACGATTGCCAATCTGTTCTCGACGCACCCCGCGACCGAGGAGCGGATCGCACGCCTCATGGACATGGCGCGTACCGGTCGTTTCGACTGACGGGCCGCGCCTCGCGCGCGAAGCCGTGAGCGAGGCGGGCGAAAGCCCGCCTTTTTTCTTTGCGCCGCCGCGCCCGCGCATTGCCCGCCGAGCGGGCGGTGCGCGCGCCGCGCTACAATGCTGCGTTCGTCTTGAAGCGCGCCGCAGGGCGCGCCCGGTGGTTTCCTTCCCATGACTCGTTCTTCTGTTGCGCGCCGCCATTCGGCGAAGCCTGCGTCTGCGCGCGAGGTTCCGCGCGAATTCCCGCGCGAATTCCATTTCGCGGCGTTGCGGCTTGCGCCCGACTCGCTCGGCTTCGCACTCGACGTTGCAGCCCACGCGGTGGCCGCCGTGCGGGCCGGTACCGCGTTGCCGGCGGCGCTCGCGGCCCTCCGTGCGGCGTTGCCGCCCGAGCGGGCGGCGCTCGCCCGCGGTGCGGTGCAGGACATCGCCTATCGCGCGCTGCGCCGGCTCGGCACCGCCGAGTGGCTCGTTGCGCGGCTCGTGCGCAAGGCGCCCGCCCCGCATGTGGCAACGCTGCTCGCGTGCGCCTTCGCCCTCTTGGTCGACGACCCCGAGCGTGCCGCATATGCACCTCATACGGTAGTGGATCAGGCCGTCGAGGCAATCGGCGCCCGGCGCGAATGTGCGTTCGCGCGCGGCCTCGTCAACGCCGTCTTGCGCAACTTTCTGCGCGAGCGCGATGCGCTGCTGAGCGAGGCCAAGGCCGATCCCGTCGCGCGCTGGAACTATCCGCGCTGGTGGATCGACGCAGTGGCACGCGCGTGGCCCGAGCGCTGGGAGGCTGTCCTCGCCGCCGGCAATGTGCCCGGCCCGCTGACGCTGCGGGTGAACGCGCGGCGCACGAGCGTGAATGACTATCTCGCCACGCTCGGCGCAGCCGGGATCGATGCCGCGCAGATCGGCACGTATGCGGTGCGGCTTGCTTCGCCGCTGCCCGTCGACCGTATTCCGGGCTTCGCGCAGGGCGTGGTCTCCGTGCAGGATGCGGGCGCGCAGCTCGCGGCGCAGTGGCTCGGCGCACGCGATGGCATGCGCGTGCTGGACGCGTGCGCGGCGCCCGGCGGCAAGACGGGCCACGTGCTCGAGCTGGCGGACGTCGAACTCGTCGCGCTCGAAAGCGACAGCGCGCGCGCGGCCCGTATCGACGAGAATCTCACTCGCCTGGGGCGGCGGGCGGCAGTTCGCATCGGCGACGCCGGGACGCCCGAGGGCTGGCACGACGGCAAGGCGTTCGATCGCGTGCTGGCCGACGTCCCCTGCTCGGCCTCAGGCATCGTGCGGCGCCATCCGGACATTCGATGGCTGCGGCGAGCGAGCGACATCGCCGCGCTCGCGGCCGAGCAGCAGCGGATCGTCGATGCATTGTGGCCACTCGTCGCACCGGGCGGCGAACTGCTCTACGTGACCTGTTCGATCTTTCCCGAGGAGGGCGAAGCACAGGCGGCGCGGTTTGAACGCGTGCATGAAGATGCGGTACGATTGGACGCCCCCGGGCAACTGTTGCCGGAATCCGCCGGCAGCGTCAGCGTGCCTGCGGCTTTGGCATCGTCCGGAATGCGCGCCGATGGGCGCACCGGGTCAAACATCGACCACGACGGTTTTTACTACGCGCGCTTTCAGAGACGGTGACGATCAGCCAACGTTTTTCCCCGCTTCGGCTCGCGGCCCTGATCTGGATCGGGCTGGCCTTTTGCCTCGCCGCAGCGGGGCCGGCACGCGCCGACTCGATCGCTGTGCAGCGCGCCTCGCTGCAGGCCGACAACAGCGGCTGGAGCCTTGACGCGCGCTTCGATTTCGAGCTGAACAGCAGCCTCGAGGATGCCGTGAACAAGGGCATTCCGCTTTACTTCACGACCGAGTTCGAACTCACGCGCCCGCGCTGGTACTGGTTCGACGCACAGCCGGTCTCGATCGCGCAGACGCTGCGCCTGTCTTTTCAGCCGCTCATGCGCGAATATCGCGTCTCCAGTGGCGGCCTGCAGTTCGGGTTCGCCTCGCTGGCGGACGCTCTCGCCGTCATCAAGCATATTACGTCCTGGCACGTGATCGACCGCAATCAGGTGCAGCCGGGCGAAAGCTATACCGCATCGGTCCGCATGCAGCTCGACACGGCGCTCATGCCCAAGCCGTTCCAGGTGGACGCGGTCAACAACCGCGACTGGGCGCTCGCTTCCGACTGGAAGCGTTTTACTTTCACGGTGACCGAACATGCTAAGTAGCGTGCGCCGCGTCGCAAACGTGAAGAGCCTCGTGCTGCGAGTGCTCGTCTCGACGGTCGCCATCACCGCGTTGTTGCTGCTCGTGCTGCTTGCGGCCGCAAGCGCCAACACCGAGTTCTTCGATCGCTACTACTCGTGGCTCTATGCGGCCAATATCGCCGTCGCGCTCGTGTTCCTGCTGCTCGTCGCGATGCTCGTGGCGATGATTGTCGTGCGCCTGCGCAAAGGCAAGTTCGGCACGCGGCTGCTCGCCAAACTCGCCGTGTTTTTTGCGCTCGTGGGCGTCTTGCCGGGCGCGATCATCTACGTCGTCTCGTATCAGTTCGTCTCGCGCAGCATCGAGTCGTGGTTCGACGTCAACATCGAAACCGCGTTGACGTCGGGGCTCAACCTGGGCCGGGGCATGCTCGACGCGTCGCTGTCCGATCTGCAGACGAAGGCCCGCCTGATGTCGGAGCAGCTTGCGAGCACGAATCCCGCAAACACGACGATCACGCTGCTGCGCCTGCGCGATCAGTTCGGCGTGCAAGAGGCGATGCTCGTCGAATCTACGCGTGGCGTCGGCGCGGCGCCCGATCTGCACGTCGTGGCGCAGGCGTCGAGCAACATCTCCTCGCTCGTACCCGAGGACATGCCGCGCCCGCTCATGATCGAGCAGGCGCGCGGGCGCGGCTTCGCGGCGCTGGAAGGCGAAGTCGACGGCGAGTCCGGCGTCGCGGGCAGCAAGGGCGCGCTGCGCATGCGCGTGGTCGAGCGCATACCCGATGTCAACACCTCCTTGCTGCAGCCGACCGAACGGTTCCTGCAGCTCGTGCAACCTGTGTCCTCCACGCTGGCGCGCAACGCCGATGCGGTACAGCGCGCGTATCGCGAGTACCAGGAGAAGTCGCTCGGGCGCACGGGGCTGCGCAAGATGTATATCGGCACGCTGACGCTCGCGCTTTTTCTCGCGACCTTCATCGCGATGATGCTCGCGCTCGCACTCGGCAATCAGCTCGCCCGGCCGCTCTTTCTGCTCGCGCAGGGCACGAAGGAGGTGGCCGAGGGCGACTACACGCCGAAACGCGAGATCAAGACGCGCGACGAACTCGGCTTTCTCACCCAGTCGTTCAATGCCATGACGCGGCAGCTCTCGGAGGCCCGCGCGGCGGTCGAGCGCAACCGCGTGGCGCTCGAGCATTCGAAGGCCTACCTCGAGAGCATCCTGGCCAATCTGACGGCCGGCGTGTTCGTGCTCGACAGGCAGTTTCGCCTGACGACGGCCAATCGCGGTGCGGAGCGCATCTTCCGCCAGCCGTTCCAGCCGATGGTCGGCGAGGTGCTCGAGCACGTGGGCGTGGTGGCCGAGTTCGCAGCGATGGTCCGCAAGGCGTTCGCGGACCGGGAGGCCGCGAATTCGGGCGGGCCCGACGACGGTCACTGGCAGCAGCAGTTCGCGGTTTCGGTTCCGGGCGAGACCGACCCGATCACGCTGCTCGTGCGCGGCTCGCGCTTGATGTCGGCGGAGCAGGCGGACGGGTCCGCCGAGGCGCGCACGGCGGGCTACGTTGTCGTCTTCGACGACATCTCCGACGTCATATCGGCACAGCGCTCGGCGGCCTGGGGCGAGGTGGCGCGGCGGCTCGCGCACGAGATCAAGAACCCGCTCACGCCGATTCAGCTCTCGGCCGAGCGCTTGCAGATGAAGCTTGCCGACAAGCTGTCGCCTCCCGACGCCGACGTGCTCAAGCGCGGCGCGACGACGATCGTCAACCAGGTGGCGGCAATGAAGCGGATGGTCGACGACTTCCGCGAATACGCGCGCACGCCGCCCGCGGTGCTGGCGAACCTGCAGCTCAACGATCTCGTGGCGGAAGTGCTGGCACTTTACGGGATCGAGGAGGGCAAGAGCCCGATCGTCGTGGAGCTGCACGAGCTGCCGGTGATCAAGGGCGATGCGACGCAGTTGCGGCAGGTCATACACAACCTGCTGCAAAACGCGCAGGATGCGGTGGCCGACGTCGCAAATCCGCGTGTCGTGCTCGAAACCAAGACAGTAGAATATGGCGATCCCGACGCTCACGGCAAAGTGCGCGTTGCGGTTCGCCTGACCGTGTCGGACAACGGACCGGGCTTCCCCGCGCGCATCCTGACGCGTGCGTTCGAACCTTACGTGACGACGAAGGCCAAAGGGACGGGGCTCGGGCTCGCCACGGTCAAGAAGATCGTAGACGAGCACGGGGCACGCATCGATATTCGTAACCGCGTCAAGACGGGCGAAGCGATCGAAGGTGCGCAGATCTCGATTTTGTTCCTGCAAATGGCAGACGACAGCGCGCCGCTCGCGGCGGGGCACGCGGCAACGCGCGGGGGCGCCTCGCCGGGAACCACAAAAGCAATAGCGCAGATAAGGGCAGCATAAATGGCAACCATCCTGGTGGTAGACGACGAAATGGGTATTCGAGAGTTGCTCTCGGAGATCCTGAGCGACGAGGGACATGCCGTAGAAGCCGCGGAAAACGCGCAGCAGGCGCGCGATTTTCGCTTGCGTCAGGCGCCCGATCTGGTGCTGCTCGACATATGGATGCCCGATACCGACGGCGTAACGCTGCTCAAGGAGTGGGCAGCCCAGGGGCTTCTGACGATGCCCGTCATCATGATGTCGGGCCATGCCACGATCGATACGGCCGTCGAGGCGACGAAGATCGGCGCGCTGAATTTCCTCGAAAAGCCGATCGCGCTGCAAAAGCTCCTGAAGGCTGTGGAGCAGGGGCTGACGCGCGGGACCCCTTTGCCGCCGGTCGGCGGCACGGCCGGCAAGACCTCGCCTGCCGTGGGCATGGCGAGTGTCGCGGCGGCGGTGGCCGTGCCGATGCTCGCGGCGGAAAACGGCGCGGTCGGGCTCGCGACCGCGCAAACGGCCTCGATCTCGTTCGACATTCCATTGCGCGATGCGCGCGACGCGTTCGAGCGCGCGTACTTCGAGTATCACCTTGCACGCGAAAACGGCAGCATGACGCGCGTAGCCGAAAAGACGGGGCTCGAACGCACGCACCTTTATCGCAAGCTCAAGCAGCTCGGCGTCGATCTGGGCAAAAACAAGGGCGAGTGAGCGGGGCCGCGGCGCGTCGGAGCGAATGAGCGAGCCGCGGCAGGCGGACATGCATGCCGCGCCCGGCGCGCACAAAGCACTTGAGCATCGAAAAAGTCCTTGCTATACTCTCGCTTCTTCGTGGCCCGGTAGCTCAGTTGGTAGAGCAGCGGATTGAAAATCCGCGTGTCGGTGGTTCGATTCCGCCCCAGGCCACCAGCAGTATCCAACCCCAAGAATCGCAAGGTTCTTGGGGTTTTTCTCATGGTTCCGAACCCGTTCGGCGCCGGCGGTTTCCCGTTGCCGCGGCGCCCGCCTGCCGCCGCTGGTCTTCGGTATAAGCGGCGCGTCGCCTCCGTTGGTGGGGCCGGAGCTTATACTGCGGCTGCACCTCGCGGCGCCGCAAGCTGCGGGCGGACGCCGGCAGCGGCGCCGCGTTTCATCGTTCATCACCGCTTCACGGAGTCTTCACGGTGAGTCAAAGAGACGCTAAGAACGGCGCGCTCGTCCTGTTTTCGGGCGGCCAGGACTCGGCCACGTGCCTCGCATGGGCGCTCGAGCGCTACGATACCGTCGAGACGCTCGGCTTCGACTACGGCCAGCGTCATCGCGTCGAACTCGAATGCCGCGAGGGCGTGCGGACCCAGCTGGCGAGCGCCTTTCCTCGATGGGCCGGCCGGCTCGGCGACGATCACGTCGTCGATCTGTCGGTACTCGGTGCCATCAGCGAAACGGCGATGACGCGCGAGATCGAGATCGAGACGGCGGCCGGCGGTTTGCCGAACACGTTCGTGCCGGGGCGCAATCTGATGTTCATGACGATTGCGGCAGCCATCGCCTATCGCCGCGGTTTGCGCGCGCTCGTGGGCGGCATGTGCGAAACCGATTTTTCGGGCTACCCCGATTGCCGCGACGACACGATGAAGGCGCTGCAGGTCACGCTGAACCTCGGCATGGCGAGCCGTTTCGTTGTGGCTACGCCGCTGATGTGGCTCGATAAGGCCGACACCTGGCGGCTCGCCGAACAACTCGGCGGCGAGGCGCTGGTTGAGCTGATCCGGGTGGAGACGCACACCTGCTACGTGGGCGAGCGCTCCGAGTTGCACGAATGGGGCTTCGGCTGTGGCGAATGCCCGGCCTGCCGCTTGCGCAAGCGTGGATACGAAGCTTATCGCGCCGGCGGCAACGTGGCGGTTTGAGCGGGGCGCGCGGGCCGTTCCCCGCGCTGAAATAGACGGAACGATGTGGTTATGACGTACGCGGTCAAGGAAATCTTCTACACGCTGCAGGGCGAAGGGGCCAATGCTGGCCGCCCGGCCGTGTTTTGCCGGTTCGCCGGCTGCAATCTCTGGTCTGGGCGCGAGGAGGACCGCGAGAGCGCCGTCTGCCGTTTCTGCGATACCGATTTCGTCGGCACGAATGGCGAAAACGGCGGAAAATATCGAGATGCCGGCGCGCTCGTCGAAAAGATCGCGTCGCTGTGGCCGGCTGGCGAGCGGCATCGCTTCGTGGTCTGCACGGGCGGCGAGCCGATGCTGCAAATGGACGAGCCGCTCGTCCGCGCGCTGCACGAGGCCGGCTTCGAGGTGGCGATCGAAACGAACGGTTCGCTGCCCGTGCTCGAATCGATCGACTGGGTGTGCGTGAGCCCGAAGGCCGATGCGCCGCTCGTCGTGACGAAGGGCAACGAGCTGAAGGTCGTCGTTCCACAGGAGAACCAGCGGCTGGCCGAGTATGCGGCGCTCGATTTCGAGTATTTCCTGGTCCAGCCGATGGACGGCCCCGCGCGCGAGCTCAACACGCGTCTTGCAATCGATTGGTGCAAGCGCCATCCGAAGTGGCGGCTGTCGATGCAGACCCACAAGTATCTGAATATTCCTTGATTCCTGCCGTGCTGACGATTACCCGAAAACTCGAATTCGACGCGGGCCACCGCATTCCCGATCACCGCAGCCAGTGCCGTAATCTGCATGGGCACCGCTACGTGCTCGAAATCACGCTGCAGGGCGACGTCGTGGAAACGGAAGGCGCACCCGATCGTGGCATGGTCATGGATTTCGCCGATGTGAAGTCGCTCGCGATGGAGCATCTCGTGAGCCGTTGGGATCACGCGTTTCTCGTCTACAGCGGCGATACCCAGGTGCGTGGTTTTCTCGAGTCGATGCCGGACCACAAGACGGTCGTGCTCGATCGCGTGCCCACCGTCGAAAATCTCGCGGCTATAGCATTCGAGACGCTTGCCGAGGTGTACGACGCTCACTACGGCGTCAACCTGCGCCTCGAGCGCGTGAGGCTCTACGAAACGCCGAACTGCTGGGCCGACTTCGTCCGGGCCGCCTGACGGCCGTTCGTTGGTACCGTTGCGCCGCCGCGCGGCAGCGCACCCCTCCCGCGTTGTCACGGTATGATCGTGGCATGCTGTCGCGCCCCGCGAGCGAGCAGGCGCGCAGCTTCTCTTGTCGAGCGGGCCCCCGGCGCCGTGCCGAGTTCAGGTCCGCGCGATCGCCAGGTGCGACGGTCCGTACGAGGAGAAGGCGATGGGCGCATTGACGAATGCCCTCAAGGCGCGGCTTGCCGAAAACGAGCCGCTTTATGGCATGTGGCTGTCGCTTGGCAGCGCCGATGCCGCCGAGGCGCTTGCGCATGCCGGGTTCGACTGGCTGTGCATCGATATGGAGCACGCGCCGAACGATACGTCGGACGTGACGGCGCAGTTGCGCGCGATCGCGGCCGCGCATCTGCCGACCGAACCCGTTGTGCGCGTGCCCGCTTGCGAGCCATGGCTCGTCAAGCGCGTGCTCGATGCCGGCGCCCGTACCATCATGTTCCCCAATATCGAATCGGCCGAAGGGGCCGCCCGCGCCGTCCGGCTGACCCGCTATCCGCAAGCCGGGGCACCCGACGGGCTGCGCGGCGTGGCCGGCATCGTGCGCGCATCGTCGTTCGGCGCGCGGCGCGACTATCTTCAGACGGCGAACGCGCAGGTCGCGACGATCCTCCAGATCGAATCCGCGCAGGCGCTCGAGGAGATCGACGCAATCGCCGCGACACCGGGCGTCGATTGCCTTTTCGTCGGGCCGACCGATCTCGCCGCAAGCCTCGGCCATCTCGGCGATACGAGGCAGCCGGCAGTCCAGGGCGCGATTGCGCGCGTGGCCGAGGCGGCGCGGCGGGCCGGCCGCGCGGCGGGCATTTTTGCGCTCGATGCGGCAAGCGCCCGGCAGTATCGCGAAGCGGGCTTCGGCTTCATTGCGCTGTCCATCGACGTGGTGTGGCTCGTACGGGCTGCGCGCAGCGCGTTGCAGGAGGCGAGATCATGAGCAAACCTCGGGCGATACGCGCTTCGACATTGGCCGCCATCGCGGTAGGCGTGGCCGGCTGGGCCTTCGCAAGCGGTGCGGCATTCGGTGAGGCACCGGTGCAAAAACCGGCGGATGCCGGCGACGAGGAAACGCAGACAGCGGTTGCCGACTACAACGCCGGCAACTTCGAAACGGCGTTGAAGGAGTTTCGCCACGCCGCCGAGCGCGGCAGCCGGCTCGCGCAATTCAACTACGCAATGATGCTGCTCAACGGCGAGGGCACGACAACCGACGTTGGCGAGGGACGCAAGTGGCTGCGCAAGGCAGCCGACGCGAACATGTCGCACGCGCAATACGTGTACGGAAGAATGTTCGACGACGGCGAGTTCGTCTCGCGCGATGCGGGCGAGGCACACCGGTGGTTTCTTCGCGCGGCGCAACAGGGCCATGTCCAGGCCGAGCTTGCGCTCGCCAACCAGTTTCTCGACGGTCGCGGCACGCCGCGCAACAACCGGCAGGCGTTCTACTGGTACCGGAAAGCGGCCGAGGGCGGCGACATGACGGCGCAATACGTGACGGGCTCGTTCTACGAGCGCGGCGGCGACGGCGTCACGCGCAACATCAACGTCGCACGCGCCTACTATGCGGCAGCCGCGGCGCAAGGCGATCCTGCGGCACGACTGAAATACCGGGAGCTCAGCAGCGAGTTGCAGCGCGAAGCGACAACGCCGCCCAAGCAGACGAAATGACGGCGCGCCGGCCGATGCGCCGGCGTGGCGCGTCAGCTTTTCATCAGGCGCTTGTGGCGGCTGACGCTCATGATGAGTCCCATCGCGATGCCGAGCGTCGTGAGCGCCGTGCCGCCGTAGCTCATGAACGGCAGCGGCACGCCGACCACGGGCAGAATGCCGCTCACCATGCCCACGTTGACGAAGGCGTAGGTGAAGAAAGCCATCGTGAGCGAGCCGGCGAGCAGGCGGCCGAAGAAGTTCGCACCGTTGGCCGCGATGAAAAGCCCTCGTGCGATGAGCGCCATATAGAGTACGAGCAGCACGAGTTCGCCGACGAGGCCGAATTCCTCCGAAAAAACCGCGAAGATGAAGTCCGTGTGCTTCTCGGGGATGAAATCGAGGTGGGCCTGCGTACCCTTGAGCCAGCCCTTGCCGATCACACCGCCGGAGCCGATCGCGATGACGGCCTGGATCGTATGGAAGCCCTTGCCGAGCGGATCGGACGTGGGATCGAGCAGCGTGCAGATGCGGTGCTTCTGGTAGTCGTGCATCAGCGGCCATTGCACCTCGGGCTGGCAGATCTTGTCCTGAAACGCTGCCACGGAGCCGGCGGCGATCACGACTGCGACGAGCACCGGCACGATCAGCTTGAACGAGAGCCCGGCGAAATAGATGACGAAGAGCCCGGCGGCGAACACGAGCATGGCGGTGCCGAGGTCGGGCTGTTTCGCGATGAGTCCGACCGGTACGAGCAGCAGCACGAACCCTACGATAAAGTCGTACCACCGCAGGCTCGATTCGCGCTTCTGGTAGTACCAGGCGAGCATCAGCGGCGTCGCGATCTTGAGGATCTCCGAGGGCTGGATGACGACACCCACGTTGATCCAGCGCTTCGCGCCTTTTTTCGTGATGCCGAAGAGCGCCACGCCGATCAGCAGCGCGATGCCGAACCCGTACAGAGGCACGGCGAAGCGCATCAAGGTGTTGGGCGGTACGTTAGCGAGTGCCCACATCAGTACGAAGGTGAGCACGATGTTGCGCATCTGGTCTTCAACGCGGCCAGGCACGTCGATGCTCGCACTGTAGAGCGTGACGAGGCCGACGCAAAGCAGCAGGAAGACGATCAGCGCAAGCGGTACGTCGAAGCCCACGAACATCTTCTTGATGCGCTCGAGCCAGATTCGTTTATCGGAGTTCATCGTCTCCTCCGTTATTCGTCCGCGCCGGGCGAGGCCGGCGTGGGCGGGGTAGCCGGCGCGGCACCCGCGCTGGGGCGTTCGCGTTCGCCGCGCGCGGGTGCGGGGCCCAGCTCGCCGGCTGGCGTATCGTTCGGCCCAGACGGCGCGGGCGCGCGCTTGCGCGCGTTCTCCCCGGCCGATGCCGGCATGGCGGCAGCCGCGCGCGGCTTGCGCGGTTCGGGCGCCGCGGCCGCTGCGCTGGCTTGCAGGGCGGCGGCTGGCCCTGACGCGGCCGAAGGCACAGCAGAGGCGGAAAGAGCCGCTGGCTCCGAGGCCGCAGCCGCGGAGGCGGCGACCGCTGTCGCGGGCAGCGGCAGCGCCTTGAAGCCCGGCGCGACCTTGACCGGCAGTGCGGTGCGGCTGTCCGTGTTGTTGATCTGACCGATGACGGGCCCCGACGCCGCTTGCGTTGCGGACGCCGCGGCGGCCACTTCCGCCGCCAGGACGCCGGGCTTGTTGCGTTGCAGCAGGTAGTAATCCATGACGCGGCGCGCGATCGGACCGGCGACGGCTGCACCCCAACCGCCGTTTTCGACCACGAGCGCAATGGCGATCTGTGGATGTTCGGCCGGTGCGAAGGCAATGAAGAGCGAATGGTCGCGCAGATGCTCGGCGATTGCGCTGCCGTGGTACTTCTGGCCCTGCAGCGAGTACACCTGCGCCGTGCCGGTCTTGCCGGCGGCCAGGTAGGGCGAGTCGCGGAAGACCTGATACGCGGTTCCCGACGGGTTGCTCGTCACGTTGATCATCCCGCGCTTGACGACGTCGATCTCGGACTGCGTCACTCCCGGTATGCGGCCGCTTTCGTGCGGCACCGTGAGCCGCGACTGATGCGATATCGGGTTCTCGATCTCCTTGACGAGGTGCGGCCGCATGACGATGCCGTTGTCGGCGAGTGTGGCTGTTGCGTGCGCGAGCTGCAGCATCGTGAACGCGTTGTAGCCCTGCCCGATGCCGAGGCTGATCGTCTCGCCCTCGTACCAACGCTGCTGCTCGGGCTTGCGGTACGCCTTGCGCTTCCATTCGGTCGAAGGCAGGATGCCGCGCGCTTCGCCCGCGATGTCGATGCCCGTAATCTGCCCGAAGCCCCACGGTTTCATGAAATTCGCGATCGCATTGACGCCGAGATCGTGCGCGAGCATGTAGAAATAGGTGTCGTTCGACACCATGATCGCGCGGTTCATGTCGATCCAGCCCTGCCCCTGCGGGACGTCGTTGCGGAACGTGTGGCCGCCGAACGTATAGGAGCCGGGATCGTGAAAGCCCCATTCGGGCGTGCGCTTGCCGAGCGCGAGCGCGGCAAGCGCCATGAACGGCTTGTAGGTCGAGCCCGGCGGATAGGCGCCGTGCAGCGGCCGGTTCAGGAGCGGGTGATCGGGCGAGTTGTTGAGCGCGTCCCACGTCTGCTGATCGATGCCGTCGACGAACGCATTCGGGTCGAAGCTCGGCGCGGAGACGAACGCGAGGACATCGCCTGTTTGCGGCTCGATCGCCACGAGCGCGCCGCGCCGGCCCGCGAATGCCTGCTCCGCCACCTGCTGCAGGCCGATGTCGATGGACAGTACGAGGTTGTTGCCCGGCGTGGCCTGCGTGCGCGAGAGCGTACGCACGGGCCGGCCGCCGGCCGTCACCTCGACTTCCTCGAACCCGGTCAGGCCGTGCAGCTCCGTTTCGTAGCTCTGTTCGACTCCGATCTTGCCGATGTAGTCGGTGCCCTTGTAGTTGTTCGCATCGAGGCGCGCATCGTAGTGGTCCGGATCGCTGTCGTTCTGCTCGCTTTGCGCATCGATGCGCTCCTGATCGCGCTGCGAGATACGGCCGATGTAGCCGATCACGTGCGCGGCGGTCGCGCCGAGCGGGTACTGGCGAAAGAGACGTGCGCGCACCTCCACGCCCGGAAAGCGGAAGCGCTGCGCCGTGAAGCGGGCCACTTCCTCGTCGGTAAGGCGGGTTCGGATGGGCAGGCTTTCGAAGTGCTTCGAGTCTTCGAGCAGCTTCTTGAAGCGGCGGCGGTCGAGGGCGTCGATCTTGACGACGCTCGAGAGCTTGTCGATGGTGTTCTCGAGCGTGTCGTCGAGCTTCGATGGCGTAATTTCGAGCGTGTAGGCCGAGTAGTTACGCGCGAGCACGACCCCGTTGCGGTCGGTGATGATGCCGCGATTCGGCACGATCGGCGCGACCGAGATGCGGTTCTCGTTGGCCTGCAGCGAGTACTTGCTGTAATGCCAGACCTGTAGGTAAAGGAAGCGGAAGATGAGCAGGCCGAAGCACACGAGCACGAAAAAGGCCGTTGCGGCCACGCGCAAGCGGAATTGCGACAGTTGCTGCTGAGTGTTCTTGAATTCGGTCATGCGTCGGCCGCGCGCGCTCAGATCGGCCGCGTGTCGTCAGGGTCGGCGGGGCGGCGCTGCGGCATGAGCAGCAGCGTGCAGGCGAGCGGCCAGAGCGCCGCCTCGACGAAGCCGTGCACGAGATAGCCCCAGCCCGGGAACGCGGCGCCCGTGAGCAACCGGATGACGAACGGCACCAGCTGTGCCACGACGAGCAGCGGCGCGACCGCGAACACCTGCACGCCGCGCGGCATCCAGAGCACGCGCCGATGGATCGTGATCGCGCCGTACGAGAGCAGCGTGTAAGCGAGTGCGTGCTCGCCAAGGAGGCTCGCGTCGTGCACGTCCATCAGCAGACCGAGAAAGAACGCGATGCCCATGCCGACCTTGCGCGGCTGATGCACGTTCCAGAACAGCAAGACGAGCGCGACGAAGTCGGGCACGCCGACGAGCCGGCCCCAGGGCATGAGGTTCAGCAGGAACGCGGCGGCGAGGCTGAACGCGATGAAATAGGGATTGACCGGCAGCAGAATGTATTGCGGGCGGTTCATCGCGGTGCTCCTTGTGAGGCCGCGCCCGCCGTCGCAGTGGTCCGAGCGGGCGTCTTCGGGTGTTCGGCCGGCTTGGTGCCGGTCGTGCCCGAGGCGGCCGGCGAGGGCGTTTCCGCCGACGGCTTGCCGGCCGGGAGCTTCTCTCCCGACTTGGCGGAAGCACCCGCGGCTGCGTTCGCGGCAGCCTTGTCGGCGTTCTCGCCCTTGCTCTCAGCCTTTGCCGCGCCTTTCTCGGCCTTGCTCCCTTTTTTCCCGGCGCCCTTGCCCGTTGTTTCGGGCTGGGTCTCGGGCCGCGGGGGCAGCTCGCTTCGGTAGTGGATCACGAGGACGTCGCGCGCCCCGCGCACGGCGGCGATGGGCACGCAGGTAACGTGCGCGAACGCCGTGTCGCCCTGCTTGTCCACGCGCACGACCTTGGCAACGGGCAGCCCTGCAGGATAGACGCCGTCGAGCCCGCTCGTCACGAGCTCGTCGCCGGCGACGATATCGGCGCTGATCGGCACAAAGCGCAGTTCGAGCCCGTTGCCGGCGGGCGTGCCGTACACGACGCCACGCAGCCCCGTGCGCACGATCTGCACGGGCACGGCCTGGTCTTTGTCGGTGAGCAGCGTCACTTCCGCCTGCATCGGAAATACGCGCGTGACCTGCCCGATCATGCCGTCTTCGGTCACGACGGGCGAGCCGTTCTGAATATCCTGCTGCGAGCCGCGCCCGATCACCACTTTCTGCGTGAAAGGATCGCGCGTGTCGTACTGGATCTCGGCTGGGGTGGCCGGCGTGCCGACAGCCTTCGAGAGGTCGAGCAGCGCGCGCAGGTGTGCGTTCTCGGCGGCGAGCGAGGCATTGCGGTTGGCCTCGACCGAAAGCTGGAGATTTCTGGCGGATAGCTTCGCGTTGTCGCTGCGCAGCGTGGACGTACCCACGACGAAGCTGGTCGCTCCGAGCACGAGGTCGCGCGGCACGAGCGCCGCGCGCTGCAACGGATACAGGCCCACGTCGAGGACGCCGCGCACGATTTCGAGCGTCCGGAAGCGTGCGTCCGAGATCAGCAGGACGAGCGCGAGTGCAACGAAAAAAACAAGCCTGGCAAGCGCGGACGGACCTTGCTTGAACAGAGGCGGCGGACTGTATTCCATGGTCGGCGCCGAGGGCGCGATCCTACGCGGCGGCCTGCCTGCGCCCCCGGCGCGGAGCGCGCACCGGGGAGACTGCGCAGGTCGCGCCCGCGAATCTCATTACTCGTAAGAAAAGATACTACCGAGCTTGTCCATCCGCTCGAGCGCCATGCCGGAGCCGCGCACGACGCAGGTGAGAGGATCTTCGGCGACGAGCACGGGCAGCCCCGTTTCTTCTGCGAGCAGGCGGTCGAGGTCGCGCAGCAGCGCGCCGCCGCCCGTGAGCATCATGCCGCGCTCGGCGATGTCGGCGCCGAGTTCGGGCGGCGTTTGCTCGAGTGCGATCTTCACGGACGAGACGATCTGGTTGAGCGGATCGGTCAGCGCTTCGAGGATTTCGTTGCTCGAAATCGTGAAGCTGCGCGGGATGCCCTCGGAAAGATTGCGCCCCTTCACTTCCATCTCCTTCACTTCGGAGCCGGGGAACGCCGAGCCGATTTCCTTCTTGATGGCCTCGGCCGTTTGCTCGCCGATCAGCATGCCGTAGTTGCGGCGGATATAGTTGACGATCGCTTCGTCGAATTTATCGCCGCCCACGCGCACCGACCCTTTGTAGACGATGCCGCCGAGCGAGATCACGCCCACCTCGGTCGTGCCGCCGCCGATGTCGACGACCATCGAGCCCGTGGCTTCCGACACGGGCAGGCCCGCGCCGATCGCGGCCGCCATCGGCTCCTCGATCAGGTAGACCTGCGAGGCGCCGGCGCCGTGCGCCGCTTCCTTGATGGCGCGCCGCTCGACCTGGGTCGAGCCGCACGGCACGCAGATGATGATGCGCGGCGACGGCGAGAACATGCGCGATTCATGCGCAGTCTTGATGAACTGCTTGATCATCTGCTCGGTGACGGTGAAATCGGCGATGACGCCGTCTTTCATCGGCCGGATGGCTTCGATGTTGCCGGGTACCTTGCCGAGCATCTGCTTGGCTTCGCGGCCGACGGCCTGGATCGTCTTCTTCCCGTTGGGGCCGCCTTCCTGGCGGATCGAGACGACGGAGGGTTCGTCGAGGACGATACCTTTGCCGCGCATGTAGATGAGAGTGTTGGCGGTGCCTAGATCGATCGCCAGATCGTTGGAAAAGTAGCTGCGCAAAAAGCCGAACATGAAATCCTGTCTCGCCTTCAGAGGCCGGGCCTCGCCAGAACGGCGCCGCCGCGGCAGCGGAAAATCAAAAAGCTTCGGGATCGGGGTGCGGCGGCCCAGCCGGCGCGCCGCCACCGCGAGCACGAAGCTGCGATGAATTCGACCGGAGGCCGCAACAAGACGCGTGGCGGCGGCTTCATCAGCGCCGAATGGCCAGGGCAGGGGGCGGTCCGGGTTTGGTTCGAACGCGTAATGATACCTTATAATTTCGACCTATTTGTAGTAAACGGGCGGTCCTTTTTGCCGTTGCCGGCCCCCGGTCCGAAGGTTTGGTCCGGCACTCTAAATCCCTGGCGCAGCACTGTTTTTCCCGTGTTGCGCCGAGCCCTTTTTTCTCCGGTGAAACGATGGCTTTGACCCTGACCGATGTGAAACGCATCGCCCACCTCGCACGGCTCGAACTGGCCGACGCCGACGCCGAATCGACGCTGGCCCAGCTCAACGAGTTTTTCGGGCTGGTCGAGCGGATGCAGGCCGTCGACACGACCGGCGTGGCGCCGCTCGCGCACCCGATCGAGCAGATCGAGGATGTCGCGCTGCGGCTGCGCGAAGACGCCGTGACCGAAACGGTCGATCGCGAGGCGAACCAGCGCCCCGCGCCGGCCGTGCAGGACGGCCTTTATCTGGTGCCGAAGGTGATCGAGTAACGGTCTTACGACAGGAACGATTGAGACATGCATGACAAAAGTCTGACGGAACTCTCGAGCGCGCTTGCGGCCAAGCAGGTGTCGGCCGTCGAGCTCGCCGAGCAGTTCCTCGAACGCATCGGCGCGGCGCGGCAATTGAACGCGTTCATCGAAGTCGAGCCCGAGCGCACGCTCGCCGAAGCGCGCGCGGCCGATGCGCGCATCGCCGCCGGCAACGCCGGCCCCCTCACGGGCGTACCCGTCGCGCACAAGGACGTATTCGTCACGCGCGGCTGGCATTCCACTGCCGGCTCGAAGATGCTGGCCGGCTATGAAAGCCCCTTCGATGCCACCGTCGTCGAGCGCCTGGCGCGCGCCGGCATGGTCACGCTCGGCAAGACGAACATGGACGAGTTCGCCATGGGTTCGTCGAACGAGAATTCCGCCTTCGGCCCCGTGCGCAATCCGTGGGACACGAACGCCGTACCGGGCGGCTCGTCCGGCGGTTCGGCCGCGGCGGTCGCCGCGCGGCTCGCGCCGGCCGCGACCGCGACCGACACCGGCGGCTCGATCCGGCAGCCGGCCTCGTTTTCGGGCGTGACGGGCATCAAGCCCACCTACGGCCGCGTGTCGCGTTACGGAATGATCGCGTTTGCCTCCTCGCTCGACCAGGGTGGCCCGATCGCGCAAAGCGCGGCCGACTGCGCGCTGCTGCTCAATGCGATGGCGGGCTTCGACGAACGCGATTCGACGAGCCTCGAGCGTGCGGACGAGGACTTCACGCGCCATCTCGGTCGGCCCTGGGCCCCCGATACCGCCGCAGGCAAGCCTCTCGCGGGCCTGCGCATCGGCTTGCCGGCCGAGTACTTCGGTGCCGGCCTGGCCGGCGACGTGCGCGCGGCCGTGGATGCGGCGCTTGCCCAGTACGAGGCGCTCGGCGCCACGCTCGTGCCCGTCTCGCTGCCGAAGACGGAGTTGTCGATCCCTGTGTATTACGTGATCGCGCCGGCCGAGGCCTCGTCGAACCTGTCTCGCTTCGACGGCGTGCGCTACGGTCATCGCGCGGCCGAATACCGCGATCTGCTCGACATGTACAAGAAGTCGCGCGCACAGGGGTTCGGCCCCGAGGTGAAGCGGCGGATTCTCGTCGGCACTTACGTGCTTTCGCACGGCTATTACGACGCCTACTACCTGCAGGCGCAGAAGATCCGCCGCATCATCGCCCGGGATTTCCAGGAGGCGTTCGAGCACTGCGACGTGATCATGGGACCCGTGGCGCCGACGGTGGCGTGGGACATCGGTGCGAAGGGCGACGACCCGGTGCAGATGTATCTGGCCGACATATACACGTTGTCGGTGAGCCTCGCCGGCCTGCCCGGCATGAGCGTGCCGTGCGGCTTCGGCGGCGGTAAGCGCCCGGTCGGACTGCAGATCATCGGCAATTATTTCGACGAAGCGCGGATGCTGCAGGTCGCCGATGCGTTCCAGCGCGCAACGGACTGGCACCGCCAAGCCCCGGCAGGAGAGGCACGAGCATGACGCAATGGGAAGTGGTGATCGGCCTCGAGACGCACGCTCAGCTCTCGACGGTCTCCAAGATTTTTTCGGGCGCTTCGACGCGTTTCGGCGCCGAGCCCAACACGCAGGCCTGCCCGGTCGATCTCGCGTTGCCGGGCGTGCTGCCGGTCATGAACAGGGGCGCAGTGGAGCGGGCCATCCGCTTCGGGCTCGCGATCGGCGCCACGGTGGCGCCGCGCAGCATCTTCGCGCGCAAGAACTACTTCTACCCCGATCTGCCGAAGGGCTATCAGATCAGCCAGTACGAGATCCCGGTCGTGCAGGGCGGCACCATCACGATACAGGTGCCGGCCAACGAAAAGGCCGGCACGGCGGCCTACGAGAAGACGATCCAGCTCACGCGCGCGCATCTTGAAGAGGATGCCGGCAAGTCGTTGCACGAGGACTTTGCCGGCATGACCGGCATCGACCTGAACCGGGCCGGCACGCCGCTGCTCGAGATCGTGACGGAGCCCGAGATGCGCAGCGCCGCCGAGGCGGTCGCCTATGCGAAGGCGCTGCATGCACTCGTCGTGTGGCTCGGAATCTGTGACGGCAACATGCAGGAAGGTTCGTTTCGCTGCGATGCGAACGTATCGGTGCGTCCGATGGGGCAAGAGGAATTCGGCACACGCGCCGAAATCAAGAACCTGAATTCGTTCCGCTTTCTCGAAGAGGCGATCCAGTACGAAGTGCGCCGGCAGATCGAACTGATCGAAGACGGCGGCACGGTCGTGCAGGAAACGCGCCTTTACGACCCGGACAAGCGCGAAACGCGTTCGATGCGCAGCAAGGAAGATGCGCACGACTACCGCTATTTCCCGGATCCGGATTTGATGCCGCTCGTGATCGATTCGGCCTGGATCGAGCGCGTGCGCGCCGCCATGCCGGAGCTGCCCGCCGCGATGCAGCAGCGCTTCGCGGCGCAATACGGCGTAACGCCGTACGATGCGGCGGTGCTGACCTCTGGCAAGACCATGGCGGCCTACTTCGAGGCCGTCGTCGCCAAGGCTGGGGCCGCGCAGGCGAAGGCGGCTGCGAACTGGCTGATGGGCGAGGTATCGTCGCAGCTCAATCGCGACGGTCTCGATATCGCCGAATGTCCGGTGTCGGCGGCCCAGCTCGCGCTGGTGCTGCAGCGCATTGCCGACGGCACGATCTCCAACAAGATCGCCAAGGAGATCTTCCTGGCGATGTGGGACGAGAAGGCGGAAGACGACGGTGCTGCCGACCGGATCATCGAGGCCAAGGGCCTGAAGCAGATCTCCGACACGGGCGCGCTCGAGGCCATCATCGACGAAGTACTCGCCGCGAACCAGAAATCGGTCGACGAGTACCGCGCCGGCAAGGAAAAGGCGTTCAACGCGCTGATCGGCCAGGCAATGAAAGCGACCAAGGGCAAGGCGAACCCGCAGCAGGTCAACGAACTGCTGAAGAAGAAGCTGTCCTGAACATGACGTCGCCGTCCGATGCCCGATGCGCCGCGCGCGGCGCGACGGGCATCGCGCGACGGCACAGGAAAAGGCATGGCAAAAAACGCGCATCTCGACGACTTCCAGGTCCCGTTCTTCGATAGCGGAAAAAAGGCGGAAAGCTTCGCGCTGACCGATTTCAACGCAGGTGCCAAGCCTTTCTCGGCCGGCTCGAAGCAGGCCGACCGCGAGCGGCTCGCCGAGTACGCCGTGCGCCTCGACGAGATGCAGGAGCGCCTGCACGCGCAGCGGCACGAGCGCGTGCTGCTGCTCTTGCAGGGCATGGATACGAGCGGCAAGGACGGCACGATCCGCGCCGTATTCCACGAAGTCGATCCGCTCGGCTTGCGCATCGCCTCGTTCAGGGCGCCGACGCCCGAGGAAACGGCGCATGATTTCCTTTGGCGTGTGCACCGGCAGGCGCCCGCTGCCGGCGAACTCACGATCTTCAACCGCAGCCACTACGAAGACGTGCTCGTGCCGCGCGTGCTCGGACAGCTGAGCGACGACGAGCGTGTTGCGCGCTATCGGCACATTCGAAACTTCGAACTATTGCTGGCGGAGTCGGGTACGGCGATTCTGAAGTGCTTTCTGCACATCTCGAACGAGGAGCAGCGGCGGCGGCTGCAGGCGCGTGTTGACGACCCGACCAAGCATTGGAAGTTCGAGCTTGCGGATCTGGAGGCCCGGCAGCAGTGGGATGCCTATCAGGGTGCCTATCGCGACGCCCTCGCGGCAACATCGACGAGCTACGCCCCCTGGTACGTGGTGCCGGCCGATTCGAAGTCGCATCGCAACCTGATGGTGGCGGCGCTGCTGCTGCGCGTGTTCGAAGGGCTGAAGCTCGAATATCCGCCGGCGAAGGAATCGCTGACGGGCATTACCATCGCGTAAGCGCCGGACCGCGCGTGTATGCCGGTGCCGGCATTGGCCGGCCGGGCAACGATCAAACGGACGACACACAAGGGAAAAGGAAAACCAATGCTGCGCGTCATCACCGCCAATCTCAACGGCATTCGCTCGGCCGCAAAGAAAGGCTTTTTCGAATGGTTCGGTCAGCAGAATGCCGACGTGGTCTGCGTGCAGGAGGTCAAGTGCTCGCAGGAAGACATGACGCCCGAATTCCTCGCCCCGCACGGCTTCACCGGCTATTTTCAGCATGCGGTGAAAAAGGGCTACAGCGGCGCGGGCCTCTATACGCGCCGCGAGCCGGATGAGGTCGTCATCGGCTTCGGCAGCAAGGAATTCGATCCCGAGGGGCGCTATGTGGAGGCTCGCTTCGGCAACTTGTCGATTGTGTCCGTCTACGTGCCTTCCGGTTCGAGCGGCGAGGAGCGGCAGCAGGCGAAATACCGGTTCATGGACGAGTTCATGCCGCATCTGGCGGCTTTGCGCAAAGAGCGCGAGGTGATCGTCTGCGGCGACGTGAACATCGTCCACAAGGAAATCGACATCAAGAACTGGAAGAGCAACCAGAAGAACTCCGGCTGCCTGCCTGAAGAGCGGGCATGGCTCACGAAGCTCTTCGACGAAGTCGGCTATGTCGACGTTTTTCGCACGCTCGACACGCGGCCCGAGCAATACACATGGTGGAGCAACCGTGGGCAGGCGTATGCGAAGAACGTGGGGTGGCGCATCGATTATCAGATCGCCACGCCCGACATTGCCGCAGCAGCCCAAAGCACGTCCATCTTCCGCGAGATCAAGTTCAGCGACCACGCACCGCTGACTATCGACTACGCGCACCAAGTGGCGTGAGCGGCGCTGCTGCGCTTGTGCGCAGGCGGCGCAAGCGCAGCGGATTCACGGCTCCCCGGCCGGTGCAGGCCGGGAGCCGGTGAAATATCGTTGCAAAAACGCATGACGCGGCGCGCTCCGATCCGCGAACCCCTGCGTCGTGCCGCCGATCGCCTGCCGGGTAATGCCGCCCCCGATGTCTTCGGCCGCGGCTCCCCAATGCGGCAGCGTCAGATGTTCAACGTTCGCCTGAGCGGTCTTGGTGTCGTTCGAGCGGCCTCCGTTCGGATCGCCTGTCTTCGCGAAGCGTTCGACGTAGGTGGAGAAGGTCTTCGCGACTTCATGATCCCGCGCAGTCCAACGGTATCGCGGCTGCTTGTCGAGCGTGTCGAGGGCATATTCGACTTCGGCGCTATGGACCGCCCCGCCCTGGCCCGAGGGCCGCTTCTCGGCCGAAGCGCGGAGCGAGGCGACTTCCGGAGGCCGGGCATGCGTGTAGAGGTAATAGTAGACGGCGGTGCCGTTCCTGCTGCGATGGGCGTCCATCCAGCGCCAGACGGCGTGGCTGATGAAGAGATCCGACGCCAGGGCGGCGCCGGATTGCATCACTTGGTCGCGAGTGCCTCCCGGATACAGCGCGAGCGCATTGTCCGCTTCGCTCTGAAACATCAGCCGCAGCGCATGCGCCCAGTTATCGGGCGTCGGCTCGGCGCCGCCCAGGACCGTGCCGGCGCCCGCTTCTTCGGCGTTTGCGCCAAGCAGCAGCGGCACCGCCGCTTGCCCACCGTTGGCGAAAACGGTCTCCGGCCGTTCGGGCAGGAAGTGGCCGTCGACGTGCGGCCAGAACAGGGATGTCCCGAAGCGGCTCGCGCTGCTGACCGTGCGGATCAGCGCATCGGCGGACATCGCTCGCAGCTCGTCTGTCGAGCCCGCGCCGGCGAGCGACATGAAGCGGCGCGCGGCCCGCTCGGCTTGCGCGCGCGTCCATAGGCCAGCCGGCGGGAATGCTGCCCCGCCGAAGCCGATGGCGCGTGCGAAAAGGCCGCGCGACAGCGGCGAGGCCATGTGTGCGTTCACCGATATCGCGCCCGCCGAATTGCCCGCGATCGTGACTTGTTCACGATCGCCGCCGAACTGTGCGATGTTGTCGCGGACCCAGCGCAGCGCCGCGAGTTGATCGAACAAGCCGTAATTGCCGGCCGCACCCTTCGGCGCTCCGCCTGCCGCCTCCGGTTGTACGAAGAAGCCGAACACGCCGAGGCGGTAGTTCACCGTCACGACCACGAGGCCTCGCGCGGCGAGGTTGGCGCCGTCGTATCGACCCTCGGAACTGTCGCCAGAGACGAACCCGCCGCCATGAAAATACACGAGAACGGGCAGGCGTTTGCCGGATGCGCCGGCGGGCGCCCATACGTTCAGGTACAGGCAATCCTCGCTCATTCGCTCGGCACGTGACGCCGGTCGGTCCTCCGCCTGCATGCAGCGGGGCCCGAAAGTCTTCGCTTCCCTTACGCCGGCCCATCGAGCGACGGGGCGAGGCTCGACCCAGCGCAGCTCACCCGTGGGCGGTGCGGCGTATGGAATGCCGCGGTAGACGTCGATTTCGGCGACGCCCGCCCGTTCTTGCATGCCGGATATCGTGCCGGTGGTCAGCGTGACCTGGGGGGATGCGGTTGCCGATTCTACGGGCGGGGCCAGGAGCGCGACGAACGAAGCAGTGAATGTTGCCGCGAACCAGGTGCGCAAGGCACGTCTCGTTATCGCTTTTGCCGCTGGGCGTCGCGTCATGCTTGTCTCCGTTGCAAGGTCTGCTGAGTGGATAGATCGGGCGGCCGACGGGTATCGATCGGCCGGGAGGATGAACGGGGGCTGGATGTGGCGTGCACCATTCATCGGGGGGGGCGGCAAAGAAGCGCTCGATGATCCTGCAACTCGATTTCGAGAGGGTTTCCCGAACGAAAACAGGACTGTTGCACCCGGGCGTACCCCCCATTCCTCTCGAGTCGCACGGACAGCCGCAGCGCCGGAGTCACTCGTCGAGGCGCTCAGCGAAGAACCGTTGCATGAACGCGTGGCGAGCAGTCAGATTTGCCCGGTCGGTGGACGTTTGCGTACCGATCGTCTGCCTTGGGATTCCGTCTCGCCGACTATCGACGGCGGGCCAGGAGGGCAGGGCGGCAGGCGCTTGCCGATCGTCGTCCACGATTTGAGCGCTGAAGTTCGGGCGCTCGCCGTGGTTCGGGTCGCCGCTCTTGATGAAGCGTTCGAGGTAGCCCGAAAATGTCTTCGAGACTTCATGGTCGGCCGGCTGCCAATCGCCGCCGACGAGTGCAAGATTGCCTAGCAGGTATTCGATCTCTGCGCCGTGCGCGGCCCCGGCGGCCGCTTCCTCCTGGGCCGCGGCATTGCCGGCGCCGTGCGCCGGGGAACGCGGATGCGCATAGCGATAAAAGTAGACGGCGGCGTTACCCGTCAGGCGATGCAGTTCCATCCAGCGCCACGTGCTGTGCCCCACGAAGAGGTCGCCCGCGAGTTCGGTGGCCGAGCGCATGACCTCAGCGGCGTGCGTGCCCGGATAGTAGGTCAGTGCTTCGTCGGCATGCTCGCCGAACAGAACGCGCAGCGTGGTCCGCCAGCTTTCCGGCGAGGGGGACGGTGTATCGAGTACGAGCCGATAGCTCTGCTCTTGGCCATTGGTTCCGAGCAAGAGCGGGACCTTGGCCTGCGCGCCGGTGCGAAAAGCGGATTCCGGCGTATGGGTCAAAAAGGATCCGTCTACGTGCGGCCAGAACGGATACGCGGGGTGGTCAGCCGGGCCAGTGGCTTCGAGCAGTCGTTCGGCGCCGATTGCGCGCAGCGCCTGCAAGGAGCCTGCTTGCATCGTTTCGGCATACTGGCCGGCGGCTTGCTCAGCGTCGGCACGGGACCAGAGTTTGGTTGGCAAGAATGCGCCTCCGCTCTCGCCGAATGCGCGCGCAAAAAGCCCTCGCGAAAGCGGGGATGCCATGTGTGCGCTGACCGAAATGGCGCCCGCCGCGGCGCCGCCAATCGTGACTTGACCCGGATCGCCGCCGAAGCGTGCGATGTTGTCCCGCACCCATCGCAGCGCCGCCAATTGATCGAGCAGACCGTAATTGCCGGCCGTGCCGCTGGCCGATTCGCTGGCGGCATCGGGATGGGCCAGGAAACCGAACACGCCGAGCCGGTAGTTGACGGTGACGGTCACGATCCCGCGAGAGGCCAACTGCGCGCCATCGTAGCGGGGCTCGGATCCGTCGCCCGCGTCGAACCCGCCGCCATGGAAGTAAACGAGGACGGGCCGCTTCTCGCGCTCGCTCGCGGCAGGCGTCCAAACGTTCAGATAAAGGCAGTCTTCACTCATGCCGGTCGAGCGGAAAGTCGACCGATAACGAGGCAACTGCATGCAGCGCGGTGCGAAACGCGCGGTGTCCCGCACGCTCGCCCATCGCGCGACGGGCTGGGGCGCCTGCCACCGGTAGGCGCCTACCGGCGGCGCAGCGTACGGGACGCCGAGAAACACGCGCAATTGCGCCGAGCCGGCCTGCGCACGCAGACCCTCGATTTCTCCTTGATGCAGTTGCACGCGCGGCGCAGCGGGCGTTGGGGAGGCGCAGGCATTCGTGGGCAAAGCTTGCATGAGCACCAGCGCGAGCGCCGCAGCCGAGGCGCCGAGCTTTGATCGGTCGAGCGGTTTCATTGACTAGCCTCCTTCGCGCCCGCTTGTTCGGGAGCAATGCATTGACGGAAGGCCCATCATCGTGACGGCCTGTTTCGGGACGACCTTCACGGAAGAAATCGGACGATTGCACCCCGCAGCTGCCGTCCGCCCATGCTGCGCGCGCGAAATGCCCGGACATTTTCGAGAGCCCGCAGTCCTTCAATGATTCGAGGGCTGGCCGCGCAGGTATGGGCGACGAACGGCACGGTGCATCAAGCGTTGACCGAATCGGTGTGGCGCGCCAGCGCGCGCCGCCTTGCATGGCGCATCAGGGATTCATGCCGGCGATTGAGGGGAACCGAGCGAGATACTCGCGCAGAAACGATTGGCGGCTTGCGTTGCTGTCGCGAATGGAGAAGGTAGTCGCTCCGATCGACTGACGGGACACGTCCTCCCCCACTCCTGCCGCGGGCCACTGCGGCAACGGCGTACGGGGCAAGGGTGCATGCGCGCCGTGCGGCGATTCGTCGGTTCGGGCGATCTGATCGTTGGGGGCGCCGGTCTTGACGAACTGCGTCATATAGCCTGAGAAAACCTGGGATATCGCGCGGTCTTCTTCTGTCCATGCGTACCCAGGTTCTTCGTTCAGATTGCCGAACACGTACTCGATTTCCGCCGTGTGCACGGGGCCCATCGTAGGCTGCGGCGGCTGTTCCTCGGCCGTGGCCGGGGAACCCGCTCGCGCGGCGGGGCGGGGGTGTGTGTACAGGTAATAGTAGACGGGGGCCTGGCCGGTCTTGCGATGCGCGTCCATCCACCGCCAAGTGCTGTGCCCGGTGAACAGATCACTGGCGAGCGCTGTGGCCGAGCGCATCACCTCGTCCTCGTCGCGGCCCGGATATAGCGCGAGAAAGCGATCGACCTGCGAATAGAACGTGTCGTCGATAATCTTGCTCCAATTCGCGGGCGTCGGTTTTTCGTGATCGAGCAGCGAGCTGAAATGGCTTTCCTGCGAGTTCGAACCGAGCAGCAGCGGCACGCGGGCCTGCTGGCCTTCCAGAAAGATCGACTCGGGCGTGGCGGGCAGGAAATGCCCGTCGATGCTCGGCCAAAACGCGATCGTCTGCGCGGCGTTGGGATCCGTCTGCTTCATCAGTTCGGCGGCGGGCACCGCGCGCAACTCCGCGAGCGATGATGCGCCGAGGCGCTTCGCCAGATCGAGCGATGTCTTCTTTGCGTGCTCCTTTGGCCAGAACTCGATCGGCTTGAACGCGCCGCCGCTTTCGCCGATGGCGCGTGCGAAAAGCCCGCGGGAGAGCGGCGAGGCCATATGCGCGCTGACGGCCACTGCCCCCGCGCCTTGGCCGGCCAGCGTGATTGCGCTTGCGTCGCCGCCGAAGCGCCCGATGTTCTCGCGTACCCAACGCAATGCGGCGTGCTGATCGAGCAGGCCATAGTTTCCGGCGCCGCCGTGCGAGGATTCCCGCGCCAGTTCCGGATGCGAGAGAAAGCCGAATACGCCGAGCCGGTAGTTGAGCGTCACGACGACGATGCCGCGCGCCGCGAGCTGTGCGCCATCGTACCGAGGTTGTGCGCCGTCCCCTGCGCTGAAGCCGCCGCCTGTCGTCGCGCCGTCGCCGTGAAGATAGACGAGTACCGGCAGCTTATCGGTCTCGTGTGCCATGGGCGCCCAGACATTCAGGTAGAGACAGTCTTCGCTCATGTCCGAAGCGCGCGACGCCCCGGGCAGGGTGGCCTGCATGCAGGCCGCGCCGAACCGGGTCGCCTTGCGTACGCCCGCCCATCGGGCGACGGGCTGCGGCTCGCGCCAGCGATAATCACCGACGGGCGGCGCCGCATAGGGAACGCCGCGAAAGACGCGCACCGAGGTCGAACCGACGGCTTGCCGCACGCCGGCGAGCGTGCCTTCAGGCAGTTCAACCGAAATGGCGGAAGATGACGGCGCCGCATTCGCGCCCATGGGAGAAAGACATACGGCTGCGGATAGTGCGAGCGCCGCGGCCAGTTGGCCTGCGGTCGTGGTCGCGCTCGACGCACGTGCCGTCGTTGTGGCGGATATCGATTTCATTCGTGAGCAACCTTACGGTGGGCAAGCGTACGGCTCGGCCGTTCGCCTGCGGGGGGACGCGATCATGGGGTCCACGCGGTCTGTAAGTGCGTTATGGGGCGCAAATCGGACGCAGTCCGAGAGTTCCGACATGGCTGCTGCGGCGTTCGGCACGGCATGGACCTCGCCTTGTCCGGGCAGGTGTGCGTTGCGGGACGACCGCAACGCACACTGTGCAATGTCTCTCGTCAGGCCCGCCCGAAGGGCCGCGCTGTTATTGCGGGTGGGCCCGGTTCGACGGAGCCTGCGTGACACGATCGATGAAGGCGTGCCGGGTGCCGTCGACGTCGGTGATCGTCTGGGTATCCACATCGATGAGTTGGCGCAAGAGCCCGTCGCGTTCCGCCCGGGCCGCTGGCCAGGTCGGCAGCGACTGTGTTGGCTCTCCTTGTGGGGATGGCCCGTTGCCGGGGGTGTTCGGCGGCTCGTTAGGGTCGCCTGTCTTGACGAATTGCGCGAGGTAGCCTGAGAACACGCGCGATACGGCGATATCCTGATACGTCCACCCGTGGCTGCGCTCGTGAGCGAGGGTGTCCAGGACATAGGGAATTTGTGCGCGATGCGCGGCACCGACCGTCGGCCGGGTTTCGTCGGGCAGGCCGTCGGTGGGGAGCGGCAGGCGTCGCGCAAAGAGGTAGTAGTAAACAGGCGCGGTACCCGTCTGCCTGTGCAGATCGACCCAGCGCCGCGTCGTATGAGCAGCGTGAAGATCCGAGGCGAGAGCGGTTGCGGATTTCATCACTTCCCACTCGTTGCTCGCCGGATAAAGCGAGAGTGCTTCGGCTTCGTTGTCGGGAAAGAGGCGACGGATTGCCAATTTCCATCGGTTCGGCAGGGGTGGCCCCTCTCCGAGCACGTCCACGTAATGCGCCTCCTGCGAATTCGATCCCGCGAGCAGCGGCACACGCGCTTGCGCCCCCGTGGCGAATACCGATTCGGGCGAGTCGGTCAGAAAGTGACCATCGACGTTTGGCCAGAACGCGAACTTCGGGCGCCCCTTGGGTTCGGCCGTGGCGAGGAGTTTGTCTGCCGATATCGAACGCAATGCACGCAGCGAGCCAGCGCCGACATGCTCGGCGAATGCATGCGACACCGCTTCGGCTTTGTCCCGGTTCCAGAACGACGAGAGACCGAATGCGCCCGCGCTGAAACCGGCGGCGCGGGCGAACAGGCCGCGCGACGATGGCGAGGCCATGTGGGCACTGACGGATATCGATCCTGCCGCATCGCCGGCGATAGTCACGCGTGCCGGATCGCCGCCGAACCGGGCGACGTTCTCTTGCACCCAGCGCAGTGCCGCTTGCTGGTCGAGCAGGCCGTAGTTGCCGGAGCTGCCGTGCGGCGACTCACGCGCCGCTTCCTGATGGGCGAGGAAGCCGAACACGCCCAGGCGGTAATTGACCGTGACCACCACCATGCCACGCGCGGCTAGATTGCCGCCGTCATAACGGGGCTCCGTGCCGTCACCCCACCGGAACTCGCCGCCGTGAAAGTACACGAGCACGGGAAGCGGCTGAGCCGCCGTGCCCGTTGCCGGTGCCCAGACGTTGAGATAGAGGCAGTCCTCGCTCATTCGCCCGGAGCGAAACGTGCCTTTGTGCACGGACGACTGCATGCAACGCGGCGCGAACTTCGTGGCCAGCCAGATGCCGGGCCAACGCGCGGTCGGCTGGGGTTCGCGCCAGCGCAATGCGCCGGTCGGCGGCGCAGCATAGGGAATGCCCCGGAAAACGTGCAGCGATTGCGTGCCGACCGTCTCGCGGGCGCCCTGGATGGCGCCTTGCGGCAACTGAACCTGCGCAGGCGGTCGCTCCGCCGCGCGCGCAACGCCCGGCAGCAGCGCCGGGATCGAAATCGCGAGCGTGGCGAGCGCTGTTCGCATCGATCGCGTCGTGACGAATGGGTGCATCGTTGACCTCCATTTTTCGGGTTATTGGGGCGGACGGCGGTTCGCAATTCGATGTGCGACAAACCGTTGCAGGAAGAGCTGGCGCGCGTCGATCAGGCGGTCGCGAAGCGTATAGGGCGAGGTCCCGATGACCTGACAAGCGGTGCCGTTAGCCTGTTCGTGCGCGACGGGCCAGTCGGGAAGCATCGACTTCGCGGCGCTGGCCGTCGGATTCGATATCAGTGACGGTAGACCCGGCCGCCAGTTCGGTTTGCCGCTGCGGATGAACTGCACGAGGTAACGCGAGAAGATGCTCGACACCCGGTGGTCGTCCTGCCCCCAGCCTTCTTCGGGCACCCGATCGAGATTGTTGAGCGCATATTCGATCTCGGCGGCGTGAGCGGCCCCGTTTGCTGGCCGGCGCTGCGGTTCGCCGCCTGGTGGCGCGTCGGGACGCGGCTGCACGTAGTAATAGCAGTAGACGGGCATCTGCCCGGTCTTACGATGCAGGTCCATCCATCGCCAGGTGCTGTGCGTCACGAAAAGATCGCTGGCGAGCGCGGTGCCCGAGCGCATGACTTGTTGCGGGTCGTTGCCGGGGTAATGGAGCAGCGCTTCGTCGGCCCAATCGCCGAACAGCGTTTTGACGGCATTGCGCCAGTTTTCAGGAGTGGGCGAAGCGCTTTGCAGTACTTCCGGGAAGTCGCTTTCCTGCGAGTTCGTACCGAGCAGCAGCGGTACCCGCGCTTGCGCGCCGTCGCGGAAAATCGATTCGGGCGACGCCCGCAGGAAATGGCCGTCGATACTCGGCCAGAATGGGAAGGCCGGATCTTCGTCTTCCGCGTTTTGTGTGACGGTCGCGAGCAGCAGTTTCTCGGCGTCGAGCGTGCGCAGCGCCTCGAGCGAAGGCGCGCCGACGCGTCGCGCGAACGCGCCGGCAAAGTGCTCGGCCCGCCCGCGCGACCAGAAGTGCAGCGGGGCGAACGCACCGCCGCTTTGGCCGATCGCGCGCGTGAACAAATCGCGCGAAAGCGGTGATGCCATATGGGCGCTGACGGAAACGGCACCCGCTGATTCGCCCGCGATCGTGATTCGCGTTGGGTCGCCGCCAAAGCGCGCGATGTTCTCGCGTACCCAACGCAACGCGGCGTGCTGGTCGAGCAGGCCGTAATTGCCGGACCCGCCAGACGACGATTCGCTTCGCGCGTCGGGATGCGCCATGAACCCGAATACGCCGAGCCGATAGTTCACCGTGACGGTGACGACGCGCCTCGCGGCAAAGTTTGCGCCGTCGTATCGCGGCTCCGAGCCGTCGCCGGCCACGAAGCCACCGCCGTGGAAATAGATGAGCACGGGCACCCTTTCTTCAGCGTCGGTCGCCGGTGCCCAAACGTTCAGATAGAGACAGTCTTCGCTCATTTCCTTCGAGCGGAACGTCATGCGGCCCAGGGGCCGCTGCATGCAGCGGGGGCCGAAATTCTTCGCGTCGCGCACGCCGGCCCATCGCGCGAGCGGCTGCGGTTCACGCCAGCGCATGTCGCCTATGGGTGGTGCCGCGTAAGGGATGCCGAGAAAGGCGTGCACGGCCTTGCCGCCGGCATTGGTCCGGGCGCCTTCGATGACGCCTTGCGGCAGCACGACGCGCGGCGCGAGCGGCGACGGCGGCGCCGCCGTGCACGTCAACGCGGGCGAAAGCGACATGCAACATGCGGCAACGGCCTGGGCCGTTGCCCGCTTGGGGCGGAGCGGTCTCATCAATCGCCTCCTGGTGATCGGATACCCGGTCGAAAGAAACACCCACGGTGGGGTGGCTTTCGATGATCCGGCGAGGCGCTTTCGAGACGAACTGGATTTCGAAAATCGGACGCGATGAAGTTGCGTGTCGGCCTACAAAGGAGGCACGCAATTATTTTCGATAGACGGCGTTTTTAAAATCGACGCGCACTCGCGCAGCGCACGGACGGCGGGCTGGGGGCGGTGTGCCGCGCGGGAGCCGGTGCGGCGGCTAGCGATTGCGCGTGGGCCGCGCGGTGGACGGCTTGACGCCGGGGTAGGCTGGCAGGCTCTCGACGGCGACGCCGCGGGCCTTGGCATAGAGCGCGAGCATGTCGGGCAGGCGCTTGAGGATATCGAGCCTGCGCGACTCGGAGTATGGGTGCGCGCGGATGAGCCCGGTGCCGCGCTCGCTCCGCGTTGCGGCGGCGAGCTTGTCCCACAGCGAGACCGCCGCGCGCGGGTCGAATCCGGCGCGCGCGGCGATGTCGCTGCCGATGACATCGGCCTCGGTTTCGTCTGTCGCGTCGTACCGCATCGAGAGAATCGGCGCGCCTAGTTCCGACGCGGGCGCGGGCGGCGCGCCGTCGAATTCGGTCACGCCGAAAAGCTGAGGCAGCGGACTCGTGCCGAACGGTGTTTGCTGCGCGCTCAGCCGCTCGCGAACCTGCTCGCGCAGCGCGTGCGCGATCATATGCCCGAACAGCACGCCGAGTTCGTCGTCTTTCAGGCTGATGCGGTCGAGCAGCCCCCCGTAGACGACGAGCTTGCCGCCCGGCAGGCAGAACACGCCGATTTCGCGCGAGCGCACGACGTTGACCTCCCAGCGCCATTCCTTCACGCGGTCGCTCCACTTGCCCGCGAACGGGGCGATGCGCATCGCGATCGAGCGCACGCGTTCGACGCGTGCATCCTCCGCAGGCATCAGGCGGCCCTCGCTGCGCGCACGCTCGATCAGCTGCGTGTATTCGGCGGCGGACTGGGCTTCGACGAGCGGCGACGGCAGCAGGTTGCGAAACATCGGCCCGTTGCCAAACCGCACGACAGGCTCGGAGGAATAGGCCGCCGAGCCGGCTGCCGATTGGCTCGCTCCCACGCCGGGGCTGCCGCCGGTCGGGCGGGTGGGTTGCGAAGCCGCGAACCCGGATGCGGAGCAGGCGAGAATCGAGGCCGATACGGCGAGCGTTGCGCGACGGCGCAGGGCTGCTGCGGCCCGCTTCATGGACGCGAGCGCCATGGCGCGATTTTCGGCAGCAGCAGCATGCCGGGTACGGCGAGAACCGCGCACACGAGGAAATAATCGAACCACCCGATCTTCGTGACGATGAAGCCGCTGGCGGCGGACGCGACGGTGCGCGGCACCGAGGCGAGGCTCGTGAAGAGCGCGAACTGCGTGGCCGTATAGCGCGAGTCGGTCGTACTTGCAATGTAGGCCGTGAACGCGGCGAGCGTGAGCCCGGTGGCGAACGTCTCGAAGCCGTAGATCAGCGCGAGCGCGGCGGGCGACGGGCCGATTTTCGCGAGCCAGGCGAAGCCGAGGGTGGAGACGATCTGCACCACGCCGAAGATCCACAGCCCGCGCGCGATGCCGATCTTGACGAGCCACGCGCCGCCGATGATGCCGCCGGCCAGGCTCGCCCAGAACGCCGTGGTTTTCGCAATCACGCCGATCTCGGTCTTGTTGAAGCCGATATCGAGGAAGAACGACGTCGAAAGCGTCGTCGCCATCGTATCGCCCAGCTTGTAGAGGAAGATGAACGCGAGCACGAGCAACGCGGCCGCCAGGCCGTCGCGCGAAACGAATTCGGCGAAGGGCTGCACGATCGCTTCGCGCAGATTTTTCGGCGGCGCGCCGTGTACTTGCGGCTCCTTGACGACGAGCGTGAGCACGATGCCGGGCAGCATGAACGCTGCCGTGGCCGCGAATACGGCGGTCCACGGCAGATGATCGGAGAGAATCAGCGAAAGCGAGCCGGGAATCAGCGCGGCGACCTTGTACGCGTTGACGTGCACGGCATTGCCGAGCCCCAGTTCGGTATCGGCGAGAAGCTCGCGGCGATAGGCGTCGATGACGATGTCCTGGCTTGCGCCGAAGAAGGCCACGAGCGCCGTCAGGGCTGCGACGGTCCAGATCGCGTCGCGCGGAGAAACGAAACCGAGCGACGCGATAGCGCCGGCCACGAGCAACTGCGTGACGAACATCCATCCGCGCCGGCGCCCGGGGCGCCACCCGGGCAGCCGCGGCACGTAGCGGTCCATGAGCGGCGCCCAGATGAACTTCCACGTGTACGGGAACTGGATCAGCGCGAACAGGCCGATCTCCTTGAGATTGACGCCTTCGCTGCGCAGCCAGGCCTGTACGAGATAGACGAGCGTGAAAAGCGGCAACCCCGACGTGAAGCCGAGAAACACGCAGATCAGCATGTGCCGGTTGAGGAACGCCCGCCAGCCGGGATGGTCGTCGTGCGCGGTCAGTGCACCGGGCTCGTGCGGCGGGTTAGGCATATCTCGTTTGATGGTCGGCCTCTTCGAAGCGGCGTGGCATCAGCCGGACGACAGGCTCGGCTGACTGCTTCTTACGCGGTAGACCGCAAGACTACCACGCCAGTTCGCGCCCCAGCGCACCGTGCGGCCTTCATGGAGCACGATGCGATCGAGGATCTCGATGCCGACTTCGGGGGCCAGAGCCTCGAAATCCTTGATCGTCAGCACGCGTACGTTCGGCGTGTTGTGCCACTGATAGGGCAGCGACTTTGATACCGGCATACGCCCCCGAAGCACTGAAAGCCGGTGCGGCCAGTAGCCGAAGTTCGGGAAGGACACGATGCATTCCTTGCCCACGCGCGCCGTTTCGCGCAGGATCGCGGCAGTCTGGTGGATCGTTTGCAGCGTTTGCGACAGGATGGCGAAGTCGAAGCTGCCGTCCTCGAAGAGCCGCAGGCCGTCCTCGAGATTTTGCTGGATCACGTTCACGCCATGCTTGACGCAGGCGAGCACGCCCGCATCGTTGATCTCGATGCCGTAGCCGCGCACCTCCAGTTCTTCGCCGAGCAGCGCCAGCAGGGCACCGTCGCCGCAGCCGAGGTCGAGCACTGTCGATCTCGGCTCGACCCAGCGCGCGATCGCACGGAAGTCGGCTCGTGTGGAGAGCGAATCGATGACGGTCTGATTCATGCGCCGACCTCCTCGGCAATGCGTTCGTAATAGGCACGCATCACGTTGTGATAACGCGCGTCGTCGAGCAGGAAGGCATCGTGGCCGTGAGGCGCGTCGATCTCCGCATAGGTGACGCGGCGCTTGTTGTCGAGCAGCGATTTGACGATCTCGCGCGAGCGCGCCGGCGCGAACCGCCAGTCGGTCGTGAAGCTGACGACGAGGTACTGCGCGCGAGTGTGCGCGAGCGAGGCCGTCAGATCGCCGCCGCAGGCGCGGGCAGGGTCGAAATAGTCGAGCGCGCGCGTGATGAGCAGGTAGGTGTTCGCGTCGAAATAATCGGCGAATTTGTCTCCCTGGTAGCGCAGGTACGACTCGACCTCGAACTCGACGTCGAAATTGAAGTTGTACGCGGCGGCGGCGGCCGAGCCGTTCTCGCGGCGCAGCGCACGGCCGAACTTGGTGGCCATGTCGTCGTCGGACAGGTAGGTGATGTGCCCGATCATGCGGGCGACACGCAAGCCGCGCCGGGGTTTCACGCCGTGGGCGTAATAGTCGCCGCCATGAAAGTCGGGATCGGAAAGAATCGCCGAGCGTGCCACTTCGTTGAAGGCGATGTTCTGCGCCGAGAGCTTTGGTGTCGAGGCGATGTCGATGCAGTGGGCGACGCGCTCCGGGTACATCATGCTCCAGGCCAGCGCCTGCATGCCGCCGAGGCTGCCGCCCATGACGGCGGCGAAGCGCTCGATGCCGAAGGCGTCGGCCACGCGAGCCTGGGCGTTCACCCAATCCTCGACGGTCACCACGGGAAAGCTGGCGCCGTACGGCCGGCCGGTCCCGGGGTTCACGCTCATCGGGCCGGTCGAGCCGAAACACGAGCCGAGGTTGTTCACGCCGATGACGAAAAAGCGATTGGTGTCGAGCGGCTTGCCGGGCCCGACCATGTTGTCCCACCAGCCGACGTTCTTGGGCTCGCCGGCATAGACGCCGGCGACGTGATGCGATGCGTTGAGCGCGTGACAGACGAGCACCGCGTTCGAGCGCGCGGCATTGAGGGTGCCGTACGTTTCGACGACGAGCTCGTACCCGGCGAGCGCACTGCCGTTTTGCAGCGCGAGCGGCTCGCTGAACTGCATGCGTTGTGGAGCGACGATACCGATCGATTCCATTCATTCCGCCTTCTGACTGGGCGGCTAAATGGTGTCGGCGGGCGCGGGCGGTGAGGTGCGCGGCTGACGACCTCTTTAGCCGCATTTGTAATGAATCCTTCCCTTGGAAGAATTCGCGCGCCCGCAATCGAGTCGACAAATCGGCGCGCAACCGTGCCCCGGTGCCCCGGTGCTTTTGGGCGATCCCGGGCAACCCCTGGCACGGACATGGCTTCGAGGCATGCCGCACCGGAACGGTAGACGGCAAAGGATAGCGGAAAACCCGGTCGGGCGCTATTGGAGAATCAGGTGCAGCTGTGCGTCGGCTTGCTCCGACGGCGCACGCGTAAAACCGCTTCGTGCAAAGCGGTGCCAGCGGCCAACCACGTAGCTGACGAGCAGGCTGGCTCGCACGCCCGGATCGTAATCGGCCGGCAGCGGCGTGGCGGCGCCGCCGGCATTGGCTTCGAGCAGGGCGAGCCGCAGGCACTGCTTTATCGATGCCTCGATGCGCTCGAGCATCTGGGTGACGCGCTCGGTAAGGCGCTCGTGCTCGCCGACGAGTGCTTCGCCGGTCAGCACGCGTGTCATGCCGGGGTTGCGGGCGGCGAAATTGAGCAGCATCATCCCGATCGCCCGCGCCTGCAGGACGCCATCCGGCTCCTTGGCGGCGATCTGGTTGACGAGGCTGAAGAAAGTCGTCTCGATGAACTCGATGAGCGCCTCGAACATCTGCGCCTTGCTCGCGAATTGGCGATAAAGTGCCGCTTCCGAGACGCCCAGGCGCGCAGCCAGCGCGGCCGTCGTGATCTTTTCGCCTTTGGGCGCCTCGAGCATCGAGGCGAGCGTCTGCAGGATATGGACGCGCCGCTCGCCCGGTTTCATGCGGGTGGGGCGAGTGCCCGCACCGGCTGCCGCTGCCGCTGCGGCACCGTCTGCGATCGCTTCCGGCCGCTCAGTCGACTCCATATCCGCTCCGCGAGGTGACCCGTCGGAGCGATTTTAACGAACGAATGCGTCGATCGACATAGTGCGGGCGGCCGGTACCCGGCACACGGGCCGGGCCGCCCGATTTGGCGGCCGGCGCGAGCAGGTGCCCCACGATCCAGACCGTGCCGATTCCGAGCCGGCGATAGCGCTTCAGGTGCCCACGCGTGTCTTCCACGAGCACCGCCCGGGCAAGATCGACGCGTGCGCCGCGCAGCACGTGCCGCAACATTGGCAGATCGGGCTTCGCGTGCCAGCGCCCGCGCCGGCGCATGTGCTCGATCGCGATCACGCGCTCGAACAGGCGGGTGAGGCCGAGCTCGTCCAGCACCGCCGTGGCGTAGGCCTCGGGGGCATTCGTCAGCACGATCTTGCGCCCGGGCAGTGCCGCGACGAGCCGGGCCACGCCGCGCTCGGCCCGCAACATCGTGCCGAGCTCGGGCAGCGTATGGGCAACGCGCAGGAATTCGTGCGGATCGATCGGGTGATGGCGTGCAAGGCCGAGCAGTGTCGCGCCGTAGCGTCTGACATAGCCGAGCCGCAGGCGGTCGGCCTCGGGGCGCTCGACGCCGAGCGCTTCGATGATGTAGCGCGTCATCGCCTCGTTGATCGCGGGAAAGATCGCGTGCGAGGCGCGGTGCAGCGTGTTGTCGAGGTCGAAGAGCCAGACCGGGGCCGGGCGGGAGCCGGGAGCGGGGCCGGGGCGGCGCGCGGCCGGGCGGTGTCGGCGCGAATGCAGGCGGGGCATGGGCGTGGAGCGCGCGCCGGAGTGCTGGCCGGCGCGCTTTGGCTTTGTGCTCAGTGCGAGCGGATCATCGTGCCGAAAGGCTGCTCGGTCAGGATTTCGAGCAGTACCGAGTGCTCGATGCGGCCGTCGATGATGTGCACGGAGCGCACCCCGCTCTTGGCCGCGTCGAGCGCCGAGGCGATTTTCGGCAGCATGCCGCCCGAGATCGTGCCGTCGGCGAAAAGGGCGTCGATCTCGCGCGCTGACAGGTCGGTCAGCAAGGTCCCGGCCTTGTCCATCACGCCGGGGATGTTCGTCATCATGACGAGCTTCTCGGCGTTGAGCACGACCGCCAGCTTGCCGGCCACGAGGTCGGCGTTGATGTTGTACGACAGGCCGTCTTCGCCGAAGCCGATGGGCGAGATGACGGGAATGAAGGCATCGTCCTGCAGCGCCCGGACGACGGCCGGGTTGATGGCCTCCACTTCGCCGACTTGGCCGATATCGACATATTGGCCGGGATTGTCACGGTCCGGCATCATGAGCTTGCGCGCGTGGATGAGGCCGCCATCCTTGCCGGTCAGGCCGACGGCATGGCCGCCGAAGTGGTTGATGAGCGTGACGATGTCCTGCTGCACCTCGCCGCCGAGCACCCATTCGACGACTTCCATGGTTTCTTCGTCGGTGACGCGCATGCCCTGGATGAAGGTGCCCTGCTTTCCGATCTTCTTGAGCGCCTGGTCGATTTGCGGCCCGCCGCCGTGCACGATCACGGGATTGATGCCAACAAGTTTGAGCAAGATCACATCGCGCGCGAATCCTTGCTTTAACCTCTCCTCAGTCATTGCATTGCCGCCGTATTTGATCACGACGGTTTTGCCGTGGTACTGACGGATATAGGGCAATGCCTCAGCCAGAATTTCGGCTTTCAGAGTGGGGGCGATCTGGGAGAGGTCGAGAGGCTCGGACATGGCGGCAAGCTCGGCGGGCAACAGGGTTGAAACGGTCCAGACGTGGGCAAAACAGGGCGAATTGTACAGTAGTGGCGCGATATGCCGCGGTTTTTGGTCGCAGGCCGAACGACCGCACGCGGCTTGGCGGGCAGGTGCGCATGCACCGTGCCTCGAAGGCTGGCATGATGCATTCATCGTCCATGTTTCCGACCTGTCGGCCGACCGGCATGTGCCCTCCGAACCGCGATCACCTCGAATGCCGCCCGGCGCACTGCCCCGGATGTGGCGCGAAATTCGATTGCGCATGCGACGCGAAGCCGCACGTGTGCTGGTGCGCCGCGATGCCGAAGGTGAGCGCGGAGCGGCTCGTGCCCGGCCAATCCTGCCTGTGTCCTCAGTGCCTCGCCGCCGCTCTTGCGCGTTCGCCCTTACCACCGAACGGTTGAATTTTCCGATGCATCGTATCACCAACACCGGCCGCGTGAACCTCGGCCATCTGTTCTGGCTGCGCTGTCTGGCGATCATCGGCCAGCTTGCGACGATCGCCGTCGTCGAGCAGTTTTTCGGCGTGCATCTGCCGCTGCCGGCCATGCTGACGATCATCGCGCTCGAGGTCGTGTTCAATGCGCTGACGTGGCTGCGCGTGGCCAGCGCGCGGCCCGAGACGAATCTCGAGCTGCTGGGCCAGCTCTGGGTCGATCTTGCCGCGCTTTCGGGGCTGCTCTTCCTTTCCGGCGGAACGACGAATCCGTTCGTCTCCCTCTATTTGCCCTCGCTTGCCATCGCGGCCGCCGTGCTGCCCTGGCGGCACATGATTTGGCTCGCCATTTTCGCGATGTGCTGTTACGTAGCGCTCGGCTTCGATTCCGTGCCGCTCAACATGGATAATCCGGCGAATCTTTTCGATTACTTCCGCGCCGGCATGTGGGTCAACTTCATGGTGAGCGTGGGGCTCATCGCCTGGTTCGTCGCGCGTATGTCGACGGCGCTGCGCCTGCGCGACGCCGCGCTCGGCGACGCTCAGCAGCGGCTCCTGCGCGACGAGCGGGCCGTGGCTCTCGGCGTGCAGGCGGCCACGGTCGCCCACGAGATGGGCACGCCGCTTTCGACGATCGCGATGCTGACCGAGGAGCTGCGCGACGCCGCGCGCACCGATGACGGCCTTGCGCCTTATGCCCCCGATCTCGAGCTGCTCGAGCAGCAGATGTCGCTTTGCACCTCGGCGCTGGCGCGGCTGCGTACGCGTGCGTCCACGTCATCGCATCGCGAGAAGCTCGACGAGTGGCTTGCCGGCTTTGCCGAGCAGTGGCGCTTGCGGCATCCGCACGTGAAATTCGAGCGTGTCGCGGCGCCCAGCCCCGATGCATGGCTCGAGGACACGACGGCCGTGGGGCAGATCCTCACGATTCTGCTCGACAACGCGGCGCGCGCGAGCCGCGACGATGTGACGCTCACGGCCGCCGCGCGCGATGGCGATATCGAGTTCGAGGTGCGCGACAGCGGGCCCGGCATTGCGCCGGCTCTGCGCGCGCAGCTCGGCGCGGCACCGGTGGACAGTACGCAAGGCGGCCACGGCGTCGGGTTGTATCTCGCTTTCGCGGCCGCGGCGCGACTGGGGGGCTCGCTCGAGCTCACCGACGGCGAGCCGCGCGGCACACGCGTCGTGCTTCGAGTGCCGGCCGCACCTTCTTCATCCGACTCCAGGGAGACCTAACGATGAGCGATACCAATTTTCTCGTCATCGACGACGACGAAGTCTTCGCGGGCATACTGGCCCGTGGGCTGACGCGCCGCGGCTACAACGTGCTTCAGGCGCACAACGCGCAGGATGCGATCAAGCTCGCGAACGAGCACAAGTTCGAACTGATGACGGTCGATCTGCATCTCGGCGGCGATTCGGGCCTGAACCTCGTTGCGCCGCTGCGCGAGCTGCAGCCCGATGCGCGCATGCTCGTGCTGACGGGCTATGCGAGCATTGCCACGGCGGTGCAGGCGGTCAAGGATGGCGCCGACAACTATCTGGCCAAGCCGGCCAACGTCGAGTCGATCCTGGTCGCACTGAAAGCCGAGGCGAGCGCAGAGCAGGCCGAGGCCGCGATCGAGAACCCGACGCTGCTCTCGGTGGCGCGGCTCGAGTGGGAACATATCCAGCGCGCGCTGGCCGAGAACGGCGGCAATATTTCGGCGACGGCGCGTGCGCTGAACATGCATCGGCGCACGTTGCAGCGCAAGCTGGCGAAGCGGCCGGTGAAGCAGTAGATCGCCGCGGGGCGCATTCGGCGTCATGCGCCGCATCGCATGGGTGAGCGAAGCCGGACGACGCTGGCTTCGCTTGCCTACACGGTATGGCCGCGAGTGCGGGATGCACGATCAGCGGCAACAGCGCGACGCGTAGGAACGAATAAGAGCGCTTTTTTTTGTGCGACTTGCTCCGCGGTCGTGTCGGCGATTGCCTGGGCCGTGGACTTCCTTCCGGAATATATTTCCCACGCGGATATCAGTATGCCGGTTCTCCCCTCTCCAAACCCGCAGTAACTGAGTGTGGCGCCAGGATTACGCTCGATGAATTCGCTGCCTTCGATGAGTTGTTGGACGGATGGAGCGCGATGATCCTTGACCGGGAGCCACAAGTATTCGATGCCTTCATTTTTTAGCGATTCAATTTCTTCGGGAGTCAATTCGAAGTAGTTGAGGCTCACGACGGCAGTGATTTTTTCGTTTTTCAGGACGTCGATGGCATCGGGCGACATACGTTGCGAGCTATCGCTCAGCCCATAGTTCGGTGCGGACGCACGGGCAGCCTTTCCTTCTTCGATCCACATCCAGTTGCGGAAAGGCAGCTTTGCCCGCACCGCTCCCTTCAAAGATGGTGCCGTGACGCGTTGCTCGTGGGGAAGCGCGATTGTTTTCGAATTGCCGTATCCGGGTGAGCCAGACGCAGGATTCGCAGCTTCTTCCGGGATGTTCACATAGCCGTGCTTGACGGGCGGGTGAGCCTCTTCGGAAAGGAGGATATCCGAAAGCTGCTCGTAAAGTGTGGCGGCATGGGGATACCCCTGCGCGCTGTCATTCATGGGCCGGGTAGGCGCGGCGTTGTCAGCAGCGGGCATGGGCGCCGCCCGACCCGCGTCGCCTTCACTGTGCCTGCGCGTTCTCGCAAATGCGGGCCTCGGTCTTGCGAGCATGGGGAAGCCCCTTTGTAGTCCGACCGGACGCGAACAGTTGGCGCAAGTGGCCCGTGAGGCCGTAGCGCACGCTGCTTTTGGCGGTGACCTCGGCAAGAGTAAGTGCTTTGGGCACTCACGCTCCGGTCACCGTCGAGCGGCGGCAGCCGTTGCTGACCAATTTCACGCGGGCACATCGAATAGAGGAGGCCGCCGATGGTCTATTGGTCGGCCCCGATCGAGGCGGCTGCGCTCCGCTCATGCAGCCGGTTTCTCAAGGCGTGTCGAATATCGCGATATCGATGCACGGGTGGGGGATGAGGGTAGTTTTCGGCGGTGAGATCGTTCCCCTGGGAGACACCGCATAGGTGTTCAGCCTTGCCGAATCGCGGCCGCATGCGACGAGGTATGAGCTACCCGAGGTCCCGAGCAGCTCGAGCCGAAAATCTTCCGATCGCGAAACCTGCTGCGCGCTGATGGGGCGCGGGCGCATCGGGTCTTCGAGGGAGTAGGAGGTGACTTCGCCGAGCGACCCGACATACAGGTACTTGCCGTCACTGGACGATGTGACTTCGAGGCTACCTCGCTCGGGGTAGCTGCGATCGAGCGGAATCGGTTCGCTGCTGGGCGATAGTGTCGGCGTGGTCGACCATTGGAACGGCAATATGCTGATGTTGTTTTTGTCGTCGGTTGCAAGCACGTAACAGACTCGGGCGCCGGTCGATACGACGGTGAAACTACGGAAAATGTATCCGTCGTCATTCGTTTGCTGCTGCCGATATTGCTCGGAGATGGTGGGAAAGACCGATCCCTGCCATAGAGCCAGTGCGCTTTCCGAGCCATTCGTCGATATTGCAAATACGAAGTTCAAGGCAGAGCGTAGTTGCACGAACGAAACATCATACAAGTCGGATGGCGGCGACGATTCGGTCGTCGCAAGCTCGCTGTTGTTGTAAGCGAACGGTATGACGTTGACGGGCGTTCCGCCCGCTACGTACAGAATCGATTGGCTGTTTGCGTAGGCTGCCGCGGAGAGCGAGCGACTCGGCATGGGTTTGCTCTTCGAATCGGCAGAGCCCCCCGCGTATGTGATGCCATCGGTAGGAGGTTGTATGTCGCCGCTGCTCGCGCCGACCTTGTATGTATGGAACCGGCCGGTGGGGCTTTCATCGCCTACCGCATAAAGAATGGGGGATCGCGGGTTGGCGATATTCAATGCCAGTCGCTTTGCGCCGTTAGCCTGAAGCGGCTTGCCTTTTTGTTTGAGCGTTCCGTCAGGGTACAAGTCGTAGGCTGTTACATATTCATAATCAAGCACATAAATTGTCGACATCGTTTTCTCCGGGGCACGTGTAAAGCAATTCGCGCAACGAGCGGTAGAGCGTTGCGGCTATTTGAACAATGCGCGGCTGGCTGAATACGAACCGTATTGTAGGCACGCGATCGATACGCGGGCCTGTTAACACTGATAGGGGAAACTGCGCGCGGAGTCTCAGGTCCGGCTGCCGTTCGACCACGGCGGCGACGGCGCGCAAGTGCAAGGCAGGCCCCAACCGCCACTTTTTATTTATTGGGCAATCGGGAAGTCGAGGCCATTGGAGCGCGGCGTATTCCGACAGAACGGGTGCCGCCACCCCTGATCTCGTGTGCCAGCCGTCATCGGATGACGGCTGGCGCGTATGGCGCTCAGGTTGCTACTTATTGGGCAATCGGGAAATTGAGACCGTTCGGAATCGGCCCGTTCTCGACGATCCGCTCGATGAGGCCGTGGCGTGGCCCGCTGCGGTCCCAAACCATGTGCGTCTTTTCTCCAATAATGAGTTGCTGGATGCCGCGGTCACGGCTATCGGGCTTCACGGCAGGCCATGCAGGCAGCGAGCCGGGGCTTGCGGCCGCCGTTTCGCTCGCCGTCAGCGCATCGATGGCGGCTGTCGTACCGTTCGGGCTGCCCGTCTTCACGAATTGCTCGATGTAGCCGGAAAACACGCGTGAGACATCGTAGTCCGCGGCCGTCCATGCATAGCGTCGGATGTTCTTCAGGTTGCCGAGCGCGTACTCGACTTGCGCGTTGTGTTCGGCACCGGGCACGGGCAGCGCCGGGTTTGCCGCGTCGGCGGGCGCTGTAAGCCCGAGCGCGTGCGTGGCCGGCTGCTGCGGCTCCCCGTCGGCGCTCAGGACAATCGGGCGCGGCTGCGTATACCGGTAGTAGTAGACCGGCGCCTGCCCGGTCTGCCGATGCAGGTTCATCCACCGCCATGCGCTGTGGCCGATGAAGAAGTCGCCGGCTAGCGCCGTGGCCGCGTGCATCACCTCGTTGGCGTCGTTGCCAGGATAGTGCGCGAGCACCTCCTCCGCCTTCTCCTGGAACATCGTCTGGATGGTTGCGCGCCAGTTCTCGGGCGAGGGCGCCTTGTCGTTCAGTACGGCGGTGAACGGCTGCTCCTGCGAATTCGAGCCGACGAGCAGTGGAACCTGCGCCTGCTGGCCGTTGGCGAAGACTTTTTCGGGCGAGTCGGTCAGGAAATGGCCGTCGACGTGCGGCCGGTAGGTCATCAGCCGTGGCGGAAGTTTCGGCAGTGTGGCCGCGTTGAGCAGCGTACGGGCCGGCAGCGAGCGCAACTGTTGCAGCGAGCGCGCACCGACGCGTGCGGCGAAGCGGTTCGCTGCTTCTTCGGCTTCCTCGCGGCGCCACATACCGTTCGGTGCGAACGCCCCGCCGCTTTCGCCGATCGCGCGTGCAAAGAGCCCGCGTGAAAGCGGTGACGCCATATGGGCGCTTACCGATACCGAACCCGCGGAATTGCCGGCGATCGTGACTTTCGACGGATCTCCCCCGAATTGCGCGATGTTGTCGCGCACCCAGCGCAGTGCCGCGACCTGGTCGAGCAGCCCGTAGTTGCCGGCCGTGCCGTGTGGCGACTCGCTCGCGGCGTCCGGCGGCGCCAGAAATCCGAATACTCCCAGCCGGTAGTTCAGCGTAACGGCGACGACCCCGCGCGCGGCAAGGCTTGCGCCGTCATAGCGCGGCTCGGATCCGTCTCCCGAGACGAAGCCGCCTCCGTGGAAGTAGACCAGCACCGGACGCTTTTCGTCGGAGCCGCGCGCCGAGGTCCATACGTTCAGATAGAGGCAGTCTTCGCTCATCTCTTTCGAGCGAAAGTCGAGCTTGTTGGGGGCGACGCCTTGCATGCAACGCGGCCCGAACTGACGCGCATTCAGGACGCCGGCCCAGCGCGCGACCGGTTGCGGCTCGCGAAAGCGGAACTCGTTCACGGGCGGCGCAGCGTACGGGATGCCGCGGAATACGCGCACGTGCTTGTGCTCGCCGCGCATTTGCACGCCTTCGACGATACCGTCGGCGAGACGAACTTGCGGTGCGAGCGGCGCACGCGCGGCGTTGGCCATACCGGGGGCCAGACACGACAGCGACGCTGCTGTCGCGATGGCCGTCAGGAAATAATGCCTCGCTGCACGATTCAGTGATGTCCTCACGTTGCCTCCTTTCTGATTGAACAGGGGTCGATGACCCACCGTCGCGGTGGGAGGCTAGATCATTGGCGTCGAACAAATATGCAATCGTCTCGCTTTTTCGAATCGGACAGAATTACGGCTACGCGTTTTCACGCAAACGAAATCCGGACCGCCCTGGTGCACCGGCCCTGGAGCGGCCCTGGACCGGCCGGGCCGCGCGTTGCGACCCGTACGTGCCCGACTCCGCCCGCGCCGCGCCCGCGGCCGTTGCGCTCGTCCGCCCGTCAGGCGAGCGTTCAGGTCGGATTTCCCGACGGTGTCGTCCCGTCATAGAGGTCGAAAACGATGTAGCGCTGGCTCAGCCCGAACGTGCCCCAGTGGTACCCCGAGCGTATCCAGAACGCCTTCTCGAACCATTCCGCGAACGCGTTTCTGTCCGAAAAGTCGAACTCGCCGAAATTCGGATCGAAGAAGACGATGCCTCCGTCTCTCGTCACCTCGGCGGCAAATGTGTGCGCAAAGAGCGGCCCCTCGATGGGGACGAGCTTGTAGCAGCGGGCCTTGGCACCGGTATCCAGGATGGCGCCGATCAACTCCGTTGGCTGCCGGGCAATCATCGATTGAGACGCTTTCAAATTCCATTTCATGCTGTGCTTCGACAGCCAGCCCAGGTTCCGGATATTTTGTTCGTCGCCATCGTCGTCCCGGCCGTTTATCGTCAACTGCTTGATCGAATGCAGTTCGTCGATTCTCAACTGCCGTTTTTGCCGATCGGTATAGAGCCGTTCGAAGAGATCTCCGTTTTGAGCGCGGGCGCGGATCCAGTGTGCCGCCAAGGCAGCGCATGTGCCACCCGAGGTGTCACGATGCTTCATGATCTGACGATGGAATCCGCCTTTGGTTTGAGAGAATTTGAAAGTGACCTGGCCATAGTCCCTCACCGACCGGCGCACACGTCCGATGAGGGGGCGTACAAATACATGGCTCAAGCTGTCGAATACCATGCGGGGGGTGAACGGGCTCTCCTGATTCGGCAAACCCTCGCTCGTCAAAGGACGGTCCAATGCAGGGCGAGTGGGAAGGCAACCCTGCTCCGACGGATCGTCGCGACGTCCCTCTAATGCCGATGGCCCGGGCTGCGAAGAAGGCCCCGCCGCCTCCATGGTCTCGTCCGAGCGCAGGGCTAGGTGCGGGGGATACGCGCGGGGCGTGTTGCCCCGCAAGCTCCTCAGCGAGTCGAGCGAGGTGTCGGACGCGTACTCCGGAAGCGCCAGCGGCGCATGATCGAATTCGGCCGTACGTATCGTACCGGCCGGTCTTCTCTGCGGTGGGACATGACCCATCGCTGCCTCCGGATGCCGTGACGCCGCAACGCAGTATAGGTGAACGCCGCTCACCTGCGAAGCGCGTTCACCGCGATGACCGGATCGCCCGGATTGCCCGGATTGCCCGGATTGCCCGGATTCTTCGAATCAGACCTGACGGCCGAACGACGAAGCGCCGAGCCGGGCCGATGCGGTCTAGAGCACGTACCGGGACAGATCCTCGCTTTGCGCGACTTCGCCGAGCGCGTTGTCGACATAGGCCGCGTCGATTTTCACTTTCGAGCCGGCGTGATTGCCGGCCGCGAACGATACGTCTTCGAGCAGTTTCTCGATAACGGTATAAAGCCTGCGTGCGCCGATATTCTCGGTGCGCTCGTTGACCGAATACGCGATCTCGGCCATGCGGCGGATGCCGTCTTCGGCAAATTCGAGCTCGACGTCTTCCGTGGCGAGCAACGCCTGATATTGCTTCACGAGGCTTGCATCGGTCGCGACGAGAATCGATTCGAAGTCCTGAACGGAGAGCGAATCGAGTTCGACCCGGATCGGAAAGCGCCCTTGCAGTTCGGGAATCAGATCGCTCGGCTTCGACAGATGAAACGCGCCGCTCGCGATGAAGAGGATGTGGTCGGTCTTCACCATTCCGTAGCGCGTGTTGATCGTCGTGCCCTCGACGAGCGGCAGCAGGTCGCGTTGGACGCCCTGGCGCGAGACTTCCCCGCCGCCCACTTCGCTGCGCGACGCGATCTTGTCGATCTCATCGAGAAAGACGATGCCGTTCTGCTCGACGTTTTGCACGGCCTTCGTTTTCACTTCCTCGTCGTTGAGCATCTTCGAGGCTTCTTCGTCGGTCAGCACTTTGAGCGCTTCCTTGACCTTCATCTTGCGGCGTGTCTTCTTGCCGCCGCCCAGGTTCGCGAACATCGAGCGGATCTGCTCGGTCATGTCCTCCATGCCGGGAGGGCCCATGATGTCCATGCTTGCCTGCGGCAGCTCGACGTCGAGTTCGATTTCCTTGTCGTCGAGCTGGCCTTCGCGCAGGCGCTTGCGAAACGTCTGGCGCGTCGCGCTGTTTTCGGACGATTCGCTGGCCTGCGCGCCGAAACCCACCGGTCGCGCGCTCGGCAGCAGAATGTCGAGGATGCGGTCCTCGGCCTGGTCCTGCGCCTGCGAGCGGACCTTGCGCATTTCCGTCTCGCGCGTCTGCTTGAGCGAGATTTCGATGAGATCGCGTACGATGCTGTCCACGTCGCGGCCCACGTAGCCGACCTCGGTGAACTTCGTGGCCTCGATCTTGATGAACGGTGCATCCGCAAGCTTCGCCAGCCGGCGCGCGATCTCGGTCTTGCCCACTCCGGTCGGGCCGATCATCAGGATGTTCTTCGGCGTGATTTCCTGGCGCAGCGGCTCGCCCACCTGCTGACGGCGCCAGCGGTTGCGCAGCGCCACGGCCACGGCCTTCTTGGCCTTTTGCTGGCCGATGATGTGCTTGTCGAGTTCCGAGACGATCTCGGCAGGGGTCATGGTGCTCATCGTGTCCTCATTCGATCGTCTCGATGACGCGGTTGTGGTTCGTGTAGATGCACATGTCGCCCGCGATGGCGAGCGACTTTTCGACGATTTCGCGCGGCGAAAGGTTCGTGTTGTCGATCAGCGCGCGGGCTGCCGCCTGTGCGTAGGCGCCGCCCGAGCCGATTGCGCAGATGCCGCCCTCGGGGTCGAGCACGTCGCCGTTGCCCGTGATGACGAGCGTCGTTTGCGCGTCGGCGGTGATCAGCATCGCCTCGAGGCGCCTCAGCATGCGGTCGGTGCGCCAGTCCTTCGCCAATTCCACCGCGGCGCGCGTGAGATTGCCCTGATGCTTCTCGAGCTTCGCCTCGAAGCGGTCGAGCAGCGAGAACGCATCGGCCGTGCCGCCCGCGAAGCCGACGAGCACCTTGTCGTTGTAGATGCGCCGGACTTTTTTGGCGCCGCCTTTCATGACGATGTTGCCCAACGTCACCTGGCCGTCGCCGCCGAGCGCGACTTGCCCGCCGCGCCGCACGGAAACGATCGTCGTGCCGTGAAATTGCTCCATTCTCGTTCCTTGGAAAACGTCAAAAGCGCCACCGGCATCCGGTGCCGGGACGGAGGAATCGGGTGGCCGACGAACGGCGCCGGCAGGCCCGTCGCGGCCGTGCGTGCGGCGCGTGGCAGCAGCGAGGGAGGGCGCACCGGCGCCGATTCCGATCGATGCTCCATGCACGGCGCGCAAGCAGGCGGTCGAGCTTTGGCTTGCGCCCGCCTTGCACGCGCACGTCGGAACCATTTTAGGGCGCGCGCCGCTTTATCAAGAGGGGCCGCGCAAACCGGCGCGAAGTGCTCGCCGTCAGCAAAATTTGCCGGAAGAGGGGGCGGATCGGAAGGGGCCGGAAAACAAAAAGCGCGCGGAATACCGCGCGCCTCGTGGGAAGCAGCGAAAAGACGCGCGGCCGCTAACGCCGCGCGACATGCAGCCGTTCAGTCGCCGAACAGCTTCTGGCGCAGCTCGCGGCGTTCCTGTGCTTCGAGCGACAGCGTGGCCGTGGGGCGCGCGAGCAACCGCGGAATGCCGATCGGTTCGCCCGTTTCCTCGCACCAGCCATACTCGCCCGATTCGATGCGGGCCAGCGACTGCTGCACCTTCTTCAGCAGCTTGCGCTCGCGGTCGCGCGTGCGCAGCTCGAGTGCGTGCTCTTCTTCGATCGTCGCGCGATCGGCCGGGTCCGGCACGATGACCGTTTCGCGCAGGTTCTCGGTCGTCTGACCTGCATTGCGGAGAATTTCCGCCTGCAGCTGTTCGAGCCGGTTCTTGAAGAAGGCGAGCTGATCTTCGTTCATGTAATCCTTGTCGCTCATCTTCAGGATTTCGGCTTCGGTCAAGAGTCGTTTCGTCGTCATCTGCGTGCTTCTTCAATGTCAGGCAAAACCCATACATATTGCCTGCACTTTCGTGTTGCCCGCAAGCGGCGCCGGTAAGCGCCTCGGCGGCACGGCCATGGGATGCCGGATGCCGAATGCGGGGCCGAACTCCTCTGGAAACCGATCCTCGGATGCTCCTTCCCGTTTCGATCGGCCGGATCGACGCGGGCAGCCCGTCGTTCGCGAAGCCGGCACGCCCAGCCGTGGCTTCGCTCGATGTCTCCATGCTCGTTTATCGTTGCGGCCGCCGGATAAGGTTTTCCGGCACCGCTTGCCGCGAAACCCGCTCGGGCAGGCTTTGCGACGCGCTGGCCATGGTCCAGCGGGCACGTATTGTAACTGAATCGCCCTTTCGCGCTGCAACAGAGGAAACCCTGTCGCACAGCCCTATTAGCACGAAAATATAACGCGCTAATTTACAAAAAGCGAACGCCCGCCGCACCTGCGGCGGGCGCTAACGCACGCAATCAGGCGAGACAGGCGTCGAGTCCGTCCGTAATCAGATCCTGCGGCAGGTCGATACCGATGAACACCATCTTGTTCGTCTTCTTTTCGGCCGGCAGCCATTTCGACGCCAAGTCGCTGCCCATCATCTGGTGCACGCCCTGGAATACCACCTTGCGGTCCACGCCCTTCATATACAGCACGCCCTTGTAGCGCAGCAGCCGCTCGCCGTAGATCTGCAGCACCCCCCCGAGAAAATCCTCGAGCTTGTTCGGATCGAACGGGCGGTCGTTGCGGTATACGAACGATTTGATGCGGTCGTCGTGATGCGCGTGGTGATGGTGATGATGCCCTTCGTGCTCGCAATGGCCGTGGTCATGGTCGCAGTGCTCGTGGTCATGGTCATGGTCATGAGCGTGACCGTGGTCGTGCTCCTCTTCCGCCAGGAAGTCCGGATCGAGCTCGAGCTTCGCATTCAGGTTGAAGCCGCGCAGATCGAAGATTTCCTTGATGTCGGCCTCTCCGAAGTTGACGACCTTGATCGTCGCCTTCGGATTCATATGCATCAGGCGATGGCGCAGATCCCCGAGCGTCGCTTCGTCAACGAGATCCGACTTCGTGATGAACAGCCGATCGGCGAAGCCGACCTGGCGCTGCACGACTTCATGTTCGTCGAGCTGCGCGTTCGCATGCTTCGCGTCGACAAGCGTGATGATTGCGTCGAGCAGGAATTCGTCCGCGATCTCGCTGTCGATGAAGAAAGTCTGCGCGACCGGGCCCGGATTCGCGAGGCCCGTCGTCTCGATCACCACGCGGTCGAATTGGATCTCGCCCGCGCGCTTACGGGCCGCGAGATCGCCGAGCGCGCGCGCCAGATCGCCGCGGATCGTACAACAGATGCAGCCGTTGCTCATCTGGACGATCTGCTCCGCCTGCTCCTGGACGAGGATTTCGTTGTCGATGTTCTCTTCGCCGAACTCGTTTTCGATCACGGCGATCTTCATGCCGTGCTTTTCGGTCAGGATGCGCTTGAGCAGCGTGGTTTTGCCGCTGCCGAGAAAGCCGGTCAGGATGGTTACGGGAATCATGTGAGGTTAGCCTGTCAATCGGATCGAGGTGAAATCGGGGTCGGACGGCGCACCGGAAAGGATAGGTCCGTTCGCCTGAATATTGAAGCATACCTGTCAAGGGCGCAGGCGCGCTGCCCGCGGCACGCCGCGCTGCACTGCCCCCTGGCTTCAGACGACTTGCAGCAGTAGCCCTTTCAGGTATTCCCCTTCGGGAAAGGCCGCGAGCAGGGGGTGGTCCATCCCCGCGCCCAGGCGCATCAGAATACGGGCATCGACGCGTGCATCGGCCGCGGCACCGGCCACGATCTTCTGGAAAAGATCCGCATCGATCGCGCCCGAGCACGAGTAGGTGAAGAGCAACCCGCCCGGGCGCAGCAGCCGGAATCCCGAGAGATTGATGTCCTTGTACGCGCGTGCGGCGCGCTCGACGTGCTCGCGCGCCGGCGCGAACTTCGGCGGGTCGAGCACGACGAGATCGAAGCGCTCGCCCTCGTCCGCGAGGCGCCGCAGCGTGCGAAAAGCATCGGCGTCGAGCCATTGCGCGCGGTCTGCGTCGAAACCGTTCGCCGCCACGTTCGCGCGCGCCAGCGCGAGCGCTTCGCCCGACGAGTCGATGGACACCACCCGTCGCGCACCGCCCTTGAGCGCGGCCAGCGAAAACCCGCCCGTGTAGCAAAAGCAGTTCAGCACGTCGCGTTCGGCGCTGTAGCGCTGAACGAGCGCCCGGTTGTCGCGCTGATCGACATAAAAACCTGTCTTGTGGCCGGCGCGCACGTCGACGTGATAACGCACGCCGTTTTCGCGCGTAATCAGCGTCTCGGCGGGCGCCTCGCCGGCAAGCACGCCTGTCGTCTGTTCGAGCCCTTCTTTTTCGCGGATCGACACGTCCGATCGCTCGTAGACGTTCGGGCAACCCGTCGCACCGACGAGTGCGGCGACGATCGCCTCCTTCCAGGCCTCGACGCCGGCTGCCATGAACTGGCAGACGAGCTGGCTGCGCGCCGCCGCGGCGTCTCCGGGCGCCGGTAAGGCGCCGGCTGCGGTGTCGGCGTCGGTGTCGGCCGCAGAGGGAGGCGGCACCGGGGCCGATCCACCGTCATCGGGCACGTAATAGTCGACGATCAGCCCGGGCAGACCGTCCGCTTCTCCGAAGATCAGCCGCACCGCGCCCGTATCGCGCACGAACGCGCGCCGGTGTGCGAGCGCCCGCTGCACGCGCCGCTTGAAGAACGCGTGGTCGATCGGCTCCGCTTCGTCGAAGCTCCAGACGCGCAGCCGGATTTGGGAGTGCGGGCTGTATGCGGCGCGCGCGAGAAAGCGCCCGTCGTGGGCACGTACGATGACTGTGGCACCGGGTGCGGGCTTGCCGTCCACGCGGTCGATCGCATTCGCGTAGACCCACGGATGACGGCGCTGCAGCAGTTTTTCTTTCGACGGTTTCAGTGTGACGGTATTCATAGCGTGTTCGGAACGTTTTGTGGGCACCGCGCGGGGGCTTCTGGACGCAGCCTGAAGACGCGCTCGGCGCTCGCTCGCGAGCGCGGCCCCCGGTCAGTCGCGTTTTTTCGCGCGCGGGTGCGCGGTGTCGTAGACCTGTGCCAGGTGCTGGAAGTCGAGCGACGTGTAGATCTGCGTGGCGGAGACGCTCGCGTGGCCGAGCAGTTCCTGCACGGCTCGCAGATCGCCGCTCGATTGCAGCAGATGCGTGGCGAACGAATGCCGCAGCACGTGCGGATGAACGTTCGCCGGAATTCCGGCTGCGAGCGCCGCGCGCTTGACGCGCTCGCGCACCACGCCCGGCGACATCCGGGCGCCGCGCACGGACAGGAAAAGCGGGTGCGCATCGAGCTTGACGAACGTTTCGCGCACGGCAAGCCAAGCCGTCAGCGCTTCCACGGCCTTGCGGCCGACTGGCACCGTGCGCTGCCTTTTGCCCTTGCCTAACACCGTCACTTCGGCCGCGCCCAGATCGAGCCAGCCGGCCGAGCGATAGCCGCCGCCCTCGGCGAACGCGACGTCGAGCCCAACCAGTTCGGCAAGCCGCAAGCCCGACGAATAGAAGAGTTCGAGGATCGCCTTGTCGCGCAGCGCCTCGGCGCTTTCGGGGTGGCCGCTTTCCATCAGCGCCGTCGTATCGTCGACCGACAGCGCCTTCGGCAGCCGCTTCGGCTGCTTCGGCGCGCGGACCGTCGAGACCGGGTTGGCCGGCAGTTCCACGCGCTCGGCGAGCCAGCGGTAAAACGCGCGCCAGGCCGAAAGCCGGTGCGCGATCGAACGCGCCGACAGCCCGCCCGCATGCGCGCGCGCCACGGCACCGCGCACGTCGGCGGCCGTGAGGCCTGCGAGCGGCCGCTCGCCCGCGAGCGCACCGAGTGCCTCGAGCTCGTGCGCATAGCTGCGCAGCGTATGGGCCGACAAGCGGCGGCCCTGCTCGAGACTCGACAGGTAGCTTGCGACGTGGTCTTGGTCGGAGGGCTGCACGAAAGCGGTCTCGGCTTTGGAGAGGGCGGCGGGCCTCAGGCGTGCGCCGGCATCAATGCGCGAGCAGCCGGCTCAGCGCCGCGCTGGCGAGCGTGCCGATCTGCATGAGGAAGTCCGTTGCCATGCCTTCGTGGAACCGCCGCGGATCGGGCGAGCCCATCACGAGCAGACCGAACGCGGCCGATCCCTCCGCCGCGAGCGGATCCCGCAGCGCAATGAGCGCGACCGACTGCACGCCGGCAGCTTCGTCGTCGCCGCCCGCGGCAGGCGCGGCATCGGTCTCGGCCGGTGCCGTGCCGGTGGCCGTGGCCGGTAGCGGTGCAGCGGCGAGCCACTGCGCCGCCTCGAAGCCGGTGTTCGCGCCGCAGTAGGGCGCCGTCAGGCTGTTCGCGAAGATCCGTACTTCCTCGCCGACCTGCCGTGCGAATTCGGCCTGCGAGTAGGTTTCGGCCACGTCCCACAGGCGCAGTGCCGCGTGCGGGACCTCGAACACGTCGGTGAGTCCTTGCGTGACCGTGCGCGGCAGCGCGTGCGCGTCGCGCTCGGCGATCACGCGTGCCGTCCAGCGGTTGAACTTGGCCGCGATGCTGTCGTTTTCATGGCCGTAGCGCAGGAGCTCGGCAAGGCGCCGCTCGAGCACCTTGTTTTTCTCGCGCAGCATTTCCATCTGACGCTCCTGCAGCGACACGGCTGCTTTGCCGTGCGGGTTCGCCAGCCTGACTGCGGCAAGCAGTTCGGCGTGCTGCGAGAAGAATTCGGGGTTGGCCAGCAGGAATTCGGCGACTTCGCGATCGTTCATGGTCTCGGCGTCAAAGTGCGGTCGGAAAACGGCATGGCGAGAACGGGCCCGACATCAGTCGGCAAGCTCGATCTCGCCTTCGAAAACGGTGACGGCCGGCCCGGCCATCGTGAGGGGTGCCGCTTCGTCGCGCGCACCGTCCCATGCGATCGTCAGCGTACCGCCATGCGTGCGGACGGTGACGGGAGAATCGAGGCGGCCGCGCCGGATGCCGGCCGCCACCGCCGCGCAGGCGCCGGTGCCGCAGGCGAGCGTCTCTCCCGCGCCGCGCTCGAATACGCGCAGCTTCACCTCGTGCCGCGATACGATCTGCATGAAGCCGGCGTTCACGCGCTGCGGAAAACGGGCGTGACGCTCGACGGCGGGCCCGACGCTGCCCACGTCGAACGCTTCGACGTCCTCGACGACCGTCACCGCATGCGGATTGCCCATCGAGACGACCGACACCCACTGCGTCTCGCCGGCCGCCTCGACGGGCCACAGCGTATCGGCGCCTTCGGCATGGCCCGCGAGGCCGCTCGCATCGAACGGCACGCGCGCGGGGTCGAAAACGGGGCGGCCCATGTCGACGACGACCTCCCCGTTGTCCTGCATCGACAGCGTGATGAGCCCGCCGTGCACTTGCACGCGCACGCTGCGTTTGTCGGTGAGCCGCGCGTCGCGCACGAACTTGAGGAAGCAGCGCGCCCCGTTGCCGCAGTGCTCGACCTCGCCGCCGTCGCAATTGAAGATCCGGTACTTGAAGTCGGCGCCTGCGACGTCCGGCCGCTCGACCAGCAGCAACTGATCGGCGCCGACGCCGAAATGGCGGTCGGCGAGCGCGCGGACCTGCTTGCTCGTGAGGGCGAGGGGGCGGGTGTAGCCGTCGAGCACGATGAAGTCGTTGCCCGCGCCTTGCATCTTGGTGAAGTGCAGTTTCATGATGGTCGCTATTGTAAGCGACGCGCGGTGCCGACGGCCCGCCCGGCCGCTGTCAGTAGAAGCCCGGCATGCCCGGGGGGCGCGTCTTGAAACGCTTGTGGACCCAGTAGTACTGCTCGGGCATGAGCGGAATCTGCTCTTCGAGGAAGGCGTTCATGCGGCGCGCGTCGAGGTCGTCGTCGCCGGTCGGATAGTTGTCCCAGGGGGCGAAGACCTTGAGCCGGTAGCCCTTGTAGTTCGGCAGCACTTCGCCGATGAACGGCACGACCTGCGCGCGGCCGACCTTGGCGAGCCGGCCGACGGCCGTGAGCGTGCAGGTGGGCACGCCGAAGAACGGCACGAACGTCGAATTGCGCATGCCGTAGTCCATGTCGGCACCGAGCATCACGGGTTTGCGTTCGCGCAGCCACCGCAGCACGATGCGCGCACTGTCGGCGCGGCTCGCCATGTCCGCGCCGAAGCGCGCGCGCGCCGCTTTCGCGACCGCTTCGAGCTCGGGATTCGACATCGGCTGATACAGCGAGCCGCAGCGGCGCCCGAGCGCGTGGTTGAGAAAGATCGAGCCGGCTTCGATGCCCACGAAGTGCAAGCCGAGAAAGAGCGTGGGCGGCAGATCGGGATCCGTCAGATCCACGGCGCTGTCGACCTGCACGAGCTTTTCGAGCTTGCGCTGCGAGCCGAACCACTGGACGCTGCGCTCGACGTAGCTGCGAATCGCGTGGCGAAAGTGCTGCTGCGCGATGTCTTCGCGCTTTTCGTCGCTCCATTCGGGGAAACAAAGCTTCAGATTCGTGTGGACGATGCGCCGGCGCCGGCTCGGGATCCGATAGAGCAGCCAGCCGAGCCCGTCGCCGAGTCGAGCGACGAGGCCGTACGGCAAAATCGCGAGAAACTTGAGCAACCCGATCGCGAGTTGGGTGCCGATGCGGCTCAGCATGCGGCTACCCTGGCGAGTGTTGCGGCGGCGTGCCGCGCGCAGTGGTCCGAGGACGGGACCAAACGTCCGATAAGAGCATGAAACACGGCCTATCTCTGTGTGTAGCGTCTGCGGAAAGCCGCTATAATACGACCTTCGCCGAGTTAATAGACAACTTGCGGGGCGAGGCCGCCGGTGCCAACAGCACCTTCGCGGTAGGTAAGTCCGCTAAAGCGTCGCCGCTTCACGCTGAGAAGCCGGCTACGTGAACCCAACCGTAACCAGGAGCTCCAGCGTGGCAAACGAATACCTCTTTACCTCCGAATCCGTTTCCGAAGGCCACCCGGACAAAGTCGCGGACCAGATCTCGGACGCGATTCTCGACGCTATCTTCAAGCAGGACAAGTACTCGCGCGTTGCCGCGGAAACGCTTTGCAACACGGGCCTCGTCGTGCTGGCCGGGGAGATCACGACCACGGCCAACGTCGATTACATTCAGATCGCGCGCGATACGATCAAGCGCATCGGCTACGACAACACCGACTACGGCATCGATTACCGCGGCTGCGCCGTGCTCGTCGCCTACGACAAGCAATCGCCCGACATTGCACAAGGCGTGGACCGCGCGCATGACGACAACCTCGATCAGGGCGCCGGCGATCAGGGCCTCATGTTCGGCTACGCCTGCGACGAAACGCCCGAGCTGATGCCGTTGCCGATCCACCTGTCGCACCGCCTCGTGGAACGCCAGGCGAATCTGCGCCGCGATGGGCGTCTGCCCTGGCTGCGCCCGGACGCCAAATCGCAGGTGACGGTGCGCTATGTGGACGGTAAGCCCCATTCGATCGACACCGTGGTGCTCTCCACGCAGCATGCACCCGATATCGAGTTGCCGATGCTGCGCGAGGCCGTGATCGAAGAGGTCATCAAGCCGACACTGCCGGCCGAACTCGTGAAGGGCGACATCAAGTTCCTCGTGAACCCCACGGGCCGTTTCGTGATCGGCGGGCCGCAGGGCGATTGCGGTCTTACCGGCCGCAAGATCATCGTCGATACCTATGGCGGCGCGGCGCCGCACGGCGGCGGTGCGTTCTCGGGCAAGGACCCTTCCAAGGTGGACCGCTCGGCCGCCTACGCGGGCCGCTACGTCGCGAAGAACATCGTGGCCGCGGGCCTCGCCTCGCGCTGTCTGATCCAGGTGTCCTACGCGATCGGCGTGGCACAGCCGACCTCGGTGATGGTCAACACGTTCGGCACGGGCCGCGTATCGGATGCGACGATCACGGAACTCGTGCGCGAGCATTTCGATCTGCGCCCGAAGGGCATCATTCAGATGCTCGACCTGCTGCGCCCGATCTACGAGAAGACGGCCGCGTACGGCCATTTCGGCCGCGAGGAGCCGGAATTCTCGTGGGAAGCCACCGACAAGGCACTGGCGCTCGCGCAGGCAGCCGGCACCGAAGCTGTCGCCGCCGTCGCCTGACGGCTTCGCTTACGCAAAACCCCGATGCGGTTGCTGTATCGGGGGAGCGAATCGATCGCACCCTGCACGCGGGTAACGCTGCAGGGTGTTTTTTCGTCTGCAGGGTGCTTTTTCGTCGCTTGAGCCGTGACGTGGAAACGCCACGGCGCGCCCTCAGCCGTCTTCGCCTACCTCGGCGGGATCGGGCAGATCTGGCAGTTCGGGCCGGTCCTGCTCGTGTTCGGGCTTGTCGGGCCTTTGGGGCCTGGGCGTGGACGTGGGGGTCTGGGGGCTGTCTTCGTCATCGCCGCCGGCGGCTCCAAGCGGGACGCGCGCCGCCAGTGTGCCGGGCGCAGTGAAATCGGTGAGCATGATGAGCTCCTCGCATATCGGGTCACACCGATTCGGCGCAACGCCTGTGCCCGTCCTCCTCGCCTGTCATTGCGCGGATCCGTGTTCGCCCGCGCCATGCGCCGAGCCCGCCTGCGTCACGGCCGCACCCGCAACCGTCTTGCAACTGTGCGCGAGCTTGGCGAGGGCGGAGCCCGGCGGCGGGCAGGTGAACTGCAACTGCGACACCAGCTCCGGCGTGATTTCGCCGAAACTCATGATCTGCCCGCCGTGCGCCGCGACGAACGCCTCGGCGTCGGCGCGCTTCGCGAACGAGGCGAAGGTCGGACCCATGCCGCCGGGCAGCGGTTGCCAGGCGACGTAAAAGGCCGTGCGCGCATCGGTGAAGCTCGCCGGCGATCCCCCCGGATTTTGCCAGTCGATGCGCGCCGTATCCTGTACGTAGACCGCGCCGAGCTGGGCGGCAAGGTCGGGCTGCACGGCATAAGCGAGCAGATCGCGAGTCGACTCGAACTTGAGCGGCTGCGGCGCATCGCCCGCATACGCTTCGGCCCGGGGCCCCGTGCTGCCCTTGACGTACATGCCGCACACGGCGCAGGTATCGGTATCCTTGATTTCGACCGGCGGACGATGGTCTTCGACCGTACGCGTACCGCAGGCGGCCATGACGAGTGCCGCGGCCAGCGCGGCAACGAGCGCGACCGGGCGGACGAGGCCGAAGCCGAAGCGCGCGGTATCGTCGCGGTTCGCGCAGGGGCGAATGAAGGCGTTGTCCAAGTTCAGATCTCCTGGCGGCGAAACACGGCGAGCGCGAGCGCGAACGGGCCCAGGGCCCAGGCGGACATCGCGGCGCCCAGCAACACCGGCGTGTAGGCATGAGCGGCCGTCATCGACATGAAGACGTCGTTGCCGGCCCCTTCGCCAAGCGTGAGCAGGTTGACGAGACGGAACACGTCGATCGGATTGGCCAGCAGCAGATACGGATAGACCGCCCGTTCGAGCGCGTTTCCGCCGCTGACCACGAGCAGCGCCAGCAGTGCGAGATCGAAGACGATCACGAGCGCGAACCAGGCCATGAGCGCGAGGCCCGCTGCCCGGGCTTTTTCCCGCGCGATGGCGCTGACGAGGCAGGCGACGCCGGCGAACGTGGCCCCGAGCATCGACGCGCTCGCGATGAAGACGGCGACGTGCCGCCATGCCTCGAGCGTGCGGGCGGCCGGCGTCATCGCTTGAATCAGCGCGACGGCCGCGCCGAAGCCGAGCGCCGCGGCCGTCGCGAGCATCGCGCTGTGCCCGAGAAACTTGCCGGCGATCAACTGCGCACGCGAGACCGGGTAGCTCAACAGCAGCATCAGCGTGCCGCTTTCACGTTCGCCCACGATCGTGTCGTAGGCGATGAGCAGCCCGATGAGCGGAATCACGAACGCGGCGAGCGTCGTCAGGCTCGCCACCGTCGCGTCGAACGATACGAAGCCGAAGCGGCCCGCCGCGGCCGCGCCGAAATAGGCGATGCCGAGCGCGAGCACGGCGAAGAGCACCGTGATGGCCAGGGTCCAGCGGCTGCGGAAATCGTCGCGGAATTCCTTGCGCGCGACGGCGAGAACGGCATTCATTGCGCGGGCCCTCCGAGAGCGGGATTGCGCGTGCCGATCGCGGCATAAAGGCGCGCGAGCGTCGCTTCGCGAACTTCGATATCGGCCAGATGCGGAACCTGCAGCAGCCGGCGCACCATTTCGAGCTTGGCGTGGCGCGGGACGTCGAATTCGACCGTATCGTTTCCCCGGCGCGGCGCCGCGTCGGCCAGTTCGCGCAGCCATGCGTCGATCCGGGCCGCATCGGTGCCGCCGACGAAGCGAGCCGTTATCGTCACCGGCAACCCCGCCTCCGCCTGCAGTTCGGCCATCGTGCCGTGGGCGACCAGTTGCCCACCGCCGAGAATGACGGCGCGATCGAGATGCGGCTCGAGCTCGGCCAGCACGTGCGAGGAGATGACGATCGTGCGGCCCTGTTGCCGCAAGCCATGCACGAGCGCGAAGAAATCGTCGGTCGCGGCCGGGTCGAGCCCGGACGTCGGCTCGTCGAGCAGCAGCAGCGACGGCTCGCCAAGCAATGCCTGCGCGAGCCCCAGGCGCTGACGCATGCCCTTCGAGTAGGTGCGCACGCGCCGGTCGGCCGCATCGGCAAGGCCGACGCGCGCGAGCAGGGCGGCCGCCTCGGTCTTCGGCGCGCGCTTGAGTTCGGCCAGATAGACGAGCGTTTCGCGGCCGGTGAGGTTGCCGTAGAAGGCGACGTTCTCGGGCAGGTAACCGAGCGCGAGGCGCAGCGAGCGCGCGTGTGCGCCGGCTGGCGCCGCGCCGAGCACATTGAGCATGCCCCGGCTCGGGCGGATCAAGCCGAGCATCAGCTTCATCAACGTCGATTTGCCCGCGCCGTTATGTCCGAGCAGGCCGACGACTTCGCCCGGGGCGACGCGCATATCGATGCCGGCGAGCGCCCAGGCGCTGCCGTATTGCTTGCCGAGGCCGGCAGCTTCAATCACGTGCTGCATGCTGTTCACCGATGCGGCCGGGTGGCCGCTTCATCAAGGGATGGGAGTCGCTCACGCTCGGCGGCGTGAAGACGGGGAATGCGCGCTGGACGTAGCGCAGCGTGAGGATCGCCGGGCTGCTCAAGAGCAGCCGCGCGTTCGGGTACTTCCAGAAGAGGATGTCGACGCCGTCGTTGGGCCGGAACGCCGCATCGCCGATGCCGTCGCCGTTCATGTCCCACCCCACGTAGTCGCTCCAGTAGTTGCCGCGGCCTTGCCACGACCACTCCTCGGCAATGTTCTGCACGTACTGCACCTGCACGCGGTTGTCGACGAACGCATTGCCGTACACGCGGTTGCCCTCGGAGCCTGCCGTGACGTGAATGCCGATCGGCGAGCGCACGATGTCGTTGCCGGCGATGCGGTTGTACTGCGAGTTGTAGACGAACATGCCTTTGCCGTCGCCGCCCGGCAGTGTACGGCCGGTTGCATCCTTCTCGCCGACCACGTCGACGATGGTATTGCCCTCGAAGCGGCTGCGCACGACGTAGTTCAGCAGCATGCCGTAGGTGACATCGCCGACCGACCGGTTTCCCGTGACCGTCAATCCCTCCGACTGCATCAGCGCGTATCCAGCGCGCGTGCGCTCGGTCACGTTGTCGGCGATCATGTTCTCGTGCGAGTACATGTAGTGAATGCCGTAGCGCAGATCGCGCATGCGGTTGCCGACGATGCGATTGCGCGGGCTTACATAGATGTAGATGCCGTCGCGCGTGCCAACGATCTCGTTGTCCCGCACCTCGACGCCGGTGTCGCTCCACAAGTGGATGCCGTCGCCGCGGTCCGGCGAACGCAACTGCGCGATGCCGCTGATCCGGTTGCCGATCACGCGCACATCGGCTGCGCCGTTCAGGTAGATGCCGAAGAGGATGTCCGACAGGACGTTGCGCTCGATCGTCACGCGCCGCGCCGCTTTCTCCACGAAAACACCGGCATTCATCGCGGTGAGATCGGTGCCGGAATGCGTGATGGCGAGATTGCGCACGGTCACGTCCGACGCCGCGATGCGGATCACGTCGCCGGTGCCCGAGCCGTCGAGTACCGCGCCGGGCGCGCCGGCGAGCGTGAGCGGCTTGTCGATGCGCAAGTGCGTGCGATGCACGCCGGGGGGGACTGTGACCACCGCGCCGGGCGCGGCGCGCGCCACCGCCTGTGCAAGCGCGTCGGTGGCGGCACCGGCCGACGCAGCCGGGGCGGATGGGGATGCGAAAACGGGCCCCGCCGCAAGCGCGAGCAACCCCGCAGCCAGTAGGCCTCGCCATGCGTCCGGCAAGGCCTTCCAGATGATCGATACGGTGCGGTGCTTCATGGTCTCACGCTCCCGCGCGAGTCCGGCGGGTGCCGCCCTCGCGCGGTTCGCCATTGGCCTACGCCTCCACCAGCATGCGGCCGCGCATTTCCATGTGCAGCGCATGGCAGAAGAACGTGCAGTAGTACCAGTAGACGCCGGGCTTATCCGCGACGAAGCTGACCGACGCGGTCTGCTGCGGGCTGATCTCCATGTTCACGCCGTGACCCGACACGCAAAAGCCGTGCGACAGATCCTGCACCTGATCGACGTTGGTGATCACGACCGTGACGCGGTCGCCCTTCTTCACGCGGAATTCCTCGAGACCGAACTTCGGTGCGGCGCTCGTCATGTAGACGCGCACGTTCTTGCCGCTGCGGATGACCTTCGAATCCTTCTCGAGCACGACGCCGTCCTTGCGCGCCATCGCCACCGTTTCGGCGAAGAACGGATCGTCGCGGCGGTACGTCGACTTGATCTTGCCCATCAGCACGCGACGGTGAATCAGCAAGGCGTCGTGCGGCTCGCAGTAGACGGGGCCGTCGGCCACGAGCTTCATCTGATCGCCGGAGATGTCGATGAGCTGATCGTTGTCGGGATGCAGCGGGCCCGTCGGCAGGAAGCGGTCTTTCGAGAACTTGTTCAGCGAGATGAGCCACTTGCCGTCAGCGTCGCGCGATTCGCCCATCGACGAGTGGTTGTGGCCCGGTTGATACGCCACGTCGAGCTTCTGGCGGATGTAGTTGACCTTCTCGCCCTTGTACGAGCGAATCGCTTCGTCGATGTTCCACTTGACGATCTGGCTGTCGATGAAGAGCGTCGTATAGGCGTAGCCGCGGCCGTCGAATGCCGTATGCAGCGGACCGAGGCCGAGTTCCGGCTCGGCGACCACCACATCGCGCGGGTTTTTCAGCTTGCCGGCGAAGTGGTCTTCCACGAGCTTCCAGCTGATGACCGTGACCGTCGGCGAAAGCTTGCCCGCTGCCATCAGGTACTTGCCGTCGGGCGAGGCGTTACAGCCGTGCGGGTTCTTCGCGACGGGAATGTAGAGCGTCAGGTCCGAGCCGTGGCGCCCGTCCACGACCGGCACCTTCGAGCCAGGATAGGTCTTGTACTTGCCCTTCTTCACCGCTTCTTCGATGCGCGCGATGTTGAATACGACCACCCAGTCGCGCTCGTCGCGCATCATCTCGCCCAGCGTGGCGCCGCCTTCGCTGTTGTAGCAGGTCGATGCCGAGAACTTGCCCGCGTAGTCGGCGTCGGTGTTGTCGAGATTGCCGTCGACGAGCACCTGCCACGCCACTTCCATCGTGTCGGCGTTGATCGCCGTATGCATCGTGGCGTATTTTTTCGGATCGTCGAGATCGCGCCCGTCGTTCGGATGCGGGATGCGGAATTCGCCGTTGCAAAAGACGTAGTTCGTGCGCGGCACGCGTTGGACGCGCAAGCCGTGCACCGCCTGCACGTTCGGGATCTCGATGATCTTGTCCGTGCGCATGATGTCGCAGCGAATGCGCGCGACGCGCGTATTGGCCTTGTCGTTCACGAAGATGTAGCGGCCATCGTAGTGGCCGTCCGTCATCGTCATGTGCGGGTGGTGGAGATCGCCGCCCGCGGGCGGGTTCTTGCCGAGCACGCGCTTGCTCTCGTTCGTGACACCCCAGCCGATCGTGAAGTCGGGGTTGAAAACGGGAATGCGGCACAGCTCGCGCATCGAGGGCAGGCCGAGCACGCGCACTTCGCCCGATTGGCCGCCGCTCCAGAAGCCGTAGTATTCGTCGAGCTGGCCCGGTGCGACATGGTCTTTCGGCATTTCGGCGGCGGGTGCCGCATGGGCGCTGCGGGCGAGCCCGAGGCCACCCGTCAGGCCGCCAATGCCGGCCACGCCCGCAAGTGCGCTTGTGCCGAGGAAGTTGCGGCGCGCGGCGTTGCGCGGCGCACTGGCGCCGGCTGCGGCCTTGCCTTCGTCCGGCGTGGTGGTCTCGTTGTCGTGCGGCTGATTGCTTCTCTTGTCACTCATTTGCTGTCCTCACCTATTGGGGAGCGTTATCGAGCCTGTTCGGCGTCGGTTTCGAGGCTGCCTTACTGCGTTCGACGACCACCGGCACCTCGATCGGCCGCTCGTTGCGCTTGCGTTGCACGACGAGCGGCGGACATCTGCGGTCGTTCCAATAAGTCACCTGGCAATCGAGGCAGTGATGGCACTCGTTGTGGTTGATCTTCCCGGCCTTGTCGATGGCCTGCACTTCGCATTCGTTCGCGCAAAGCTGGCACGGCTGCCCGCATTCGCGGCGCCGGCGAAGCCAGTCGAAAAGACGCATGCGCGCGCCGATGGCGAGCCCTGCGCCGAGCGGGCATACGTAGCGGCAATAGACCTTGTTCGTGAATGCGGAGGCGGCCACGAGGATCCCGGCATAGAGGACGAAGCCCCACGAGCGCATGAAGTGCAGATCGATGGCGGTCTTGAAGGGCTCGATTTCGGCGTAGCGCTCGGCGAGATTGATCGACTGCAGCGAGAGGCCGAAGAGCACGAGCAGCACGATGTATTTGATCGCCCACAGACGTTCGTGGATATGCATAGGCACTTCGAACTGCTTCACCTTGAAATGCCGGGCGAGCTTGTTGACGAGGGCCTGCAGTGCGCCGAACGGGCAGAGCCAGCCGCAGTACACGCCCCGCCCGATCAGCAGCATCGCCACAGCGGCGAACACCCACAGAATGAAGATCAGCGGGTCCATGAGGAACGTGGACCACTGAAAGCCGTGCAACACCGAGCCGATGAACGCGAAAATGTTGACGACCGACAACTGAGCGAGCGCGTACCAGCCCAGAAAGCCCACGGTGTAGACCAGGAAGCCGGTGCGTATCCGTTCGAGCAGTTTCGGACGCCGCGCGAACCAGTCCTGGAAGACGAGAATGGCCGTGAGCAGCGACAGACCGAGTACGAGCGCGGCGATTTCGAAGCGGCGGCGGTACCAGATCTTCACCCACATCGGGGCGCCGCGCCCCGGTTCGGCGAAGATGCCGGTACGAGGTTGCGCGGCGGCGGGCGGCGGCCCGTCGAGGTATTCGGCCGGCATCTGATAGCCCGCGTCGAATGTGGTGTAGATGCTTTCGAGCGGTCCGATCTGGCGCCGCACGAGTAATTGCAGCGTCCAGGGCCGGCCCGGTTCGAAGCCCGCGCTCTGGCGCACGAAGAAGATCGCCATTTCGCTGAAGGCCGGCATCCCCGGCAGCTGCGCGTCGACGAGCGGTGCGAAATCGGTGTCGTGAAAGAGGATCAGCTTGTTGTTCTGCACGACATGCAGGCGATCGAAAATACCGCCGCGCACATAGCCGAGCCCTTTGAACGAGTAGCGGCCATTCGCCATGACGGCGATGGCCTCGTCACCGGGTTTCATCTGCTTCACGAGATCGGCGTAGGCGGTGTCTCCGAGCAGATTGCGGCCCACGGTGGGCGGCGTGATATCGGCGTAGTAGAGATCGGTGAAACCGCCGGGTGCCGCGCCCGCTTCGACCGCCTCGCTACTGTCGCTGTCGCTCGCGCGCTTCGCATCGGGCAGTTTCTTGAATGCCTCGATGACCTGCGTGCCCGACAACTGCAGGCGCCGGATCGCTCCGTTGCCCGTCAACTGGGTCCAGTCGGCGGGCCGATAGAGATCGCGCCGCACCGCGGCCGAATGATGACTCTGGCCGGCTGCCTCCCCGGCCACGAGCTTGCGCGAGACGGCGACCTTGAGGGCCGCGTCCATGATGGTCTGATTGACGGCCATCGCGGTAACCGTCGCGCTGCTGATCGCGTCGATGGAGACGCTGCCGGGCCCGCCTCCGCCGCCGACCACGATATCGTCGGTCACGCGGTGCCCGATATAGTGGGCGACGAAGTCGTACAGCTTTTGCACCGGTATGCCCACGAGCAGGATCGGCTCGTGTTGTTCGAGCACTTCGGTGCCGACGATGCGGCCCTCGCGGTCGATGGCCACGAGAATGTCGATCGGCTCGCCGGAGTAGGCGGGCACCGGTGCGACGAGCTTTGTCTCGAAGACGTAGCCGAGCACCGTGTCGCCCTGGAAGACCGGCGAAGCGGGCGGCGTACCGCTTTGTTCGCCGAAGCGCGTGGCCGAGGGGAAATAGCCGCGCACCTGCGGATAGACGGTGTCGATGGTGGCGGCATTGGCAACGGCGCCGACGAGCGCGAGCAACGCGAGCAGTGCGAGCCGCGCGAGCTGCGCGAGCTGCGCGGCAAGCCGGGGAAGAACGTTGCGGCCACGTGTGGACGCGGCCGGCTCCGGGTGCGGAACGATCATGAGAAGACCCTCGCTTCACCGGTTACGAGCGGCAGATCGCGCGAGCGCCAGCGTGTCTTGCCGTCCCACGAGAACGTGAGCCACTGCTGGCCGAGACTCGACGCGAATGCGGCGAGCCGCGGCAGCGTCATCGAGAACGCGGCCACGCTCGCCGCATCGGTATCGATCGACGACGGGCCCATGACCGTGACGCTCGAGTAGCGATTGGGCGAGTAGCCTGTGTGCGGGTCGATGATGTGAAAGAGCTGATGATCGGCCGTGAAGAACACTTCGTAATTGCCCGACGTCGAAAGGCCGCCGTTGCGCAGGCGCACGACCGCCGCGACTTTGTCGGGATGCTGCGGATCGACGATGCCGACGTTCCAGCTGCGCTGCGCATCGGCGCCGCAGATGGCGTGCACCTCCCCGCCGGCGTCGACGAGTGCATATTCGATACCGGCACGGCGCAGTGCGGCGATGCCTTGATCGACGACGTACCCCTTCGCGATGCCGTCCAGCGTGATTGCCATCGACGGGCGCAACAAGCGGATGCCCGCATCGTCGAGCTGTACCTGGCGATAGTCGACGAGCTGCTCGCGTGCGGCCACCTTTGTGCGCAGGGCCGGCGACAGCGCGAGCGGGCGCGGCTGCTGGTAGAAATAATCGAGTACGGGGGCGACGGTGATGTCGAAGTCGCCATCCGAGCGCGCTGCGATGGCTTGCGAACGGGCGACGACTTCGCGCACCATGGCCGGCGGACTATCGAGACGGCCGGTGCGGTTGAGCGCGAAGACCGGGCTGGCGGGATCGAAGCGCGACAGCGTGGCGGCCGCGGCGGCCATCGCCGCGAAGGCTGCCTCGATGGCCCGATGGGCGGACTCGGTGTCATCGGTCAAGACGTTGACGGACACCGATGTCTGCATCAGCGTGCGCTCGCGGCGCACGCGAATCAGATCGCGGCTCAGTTTGAAGAACTGATAGCCGCCCGCCGCCACGGCGCCCCCGGCGAGTACCGCGCCGGCCGCTGCCTGAACGAGGCGCCGCCGCGCCGGTGACGAGAGATCGTCCATTGCCATGCCCCCTCGCGTGCGATGCCTCAAGCCTTAGGCGTATAGGCGACGCACCAGGCTTTCGGCGCGATGGAGCCTTCGACCACCTTGCAGGTGCCGTTCGCGGTGGCCGACGGGCCCGGTTCGTATTGAATGCAATTCAGGCAAAATTGCGCGCCGTGCGGCTTGTCCTGATAGAGCATGCCGGCCTTGCCCGCTTTCGCTGCGCGCGCTTGCGTCGGGCGTAGCAGCGAGCCGACCGCGATGGTCGTGGCGCCTGCCACGAGCGTTTGCTTGAGCATTACGCGCCGCTTCGCGTCGAACTTCTTGTCATGGCTGTCCATGGTTTCACTCCAAGGTTGGCTAGAAAAATCGGATGTCCGGGCGAACGCGCAGGCGTACGCCTGCCATCTGCCTTCGTCGAGACATAGAGGCATTGATACGAATCGTTCGATACGAAAGCGGCCGCCTTCGGCAAGAAGGTGTCGGCTTCTTTCGATATTCAGATTCGATGCAATTCCGTATGCGTGAAATTCACGCGAATGGGTGGCGCTTGATTTTTATCAAGTCGATGCGAATGTAATGGTCTCGATTCGTACCCCTGTCGATGCCCGGGCAATGACATGCGATATGGCTTGCCTGATTGCTGCATTCTATATGCGTGTTTAGCATAGTGCGGCACAGGTGCTTCGTTTCGCGACATCACGCCGCATCGGAACAGCTGCGGGAATGCGCGGCATCCAGCCCTTTTGGGGGGGAGCCGGGAGTTCTGTCGCTCTTGAACCGGTTTTATCGGGATTTTATGCGGAGAGGCAATAACGGCGAAATGCGAAGGCGGGTAATTATGCCCGCCATGTGTCGATGTTTCAGGGTTTATTGATCTGCGTCATCGTTCGTTCGATTGAATCGTGAGCATGGATTTTTGTTCGGCCCCGACGGGCCGCTCCGAAATCGACAGCGACATCGAGGCACCGACATCGAGGCGCCGGCATCTGCGGCCTCCCCCTCGGCGCAGGCCGGCACGCAGTCAATCCCAGATATTCCGGAATGCCACGGCCACGATGACGGGCACGGTCAACACGAGCGGAATGGCGAAGTAGGGCACTTCGAGATCGACGATCCACGTATAGACCAGCCAGCCGATGCCGAGCGCGAGCGTGGCAATACCGACCAGCGCGGTCAGCACGTTCAGCATGCGTTTGGATGGGCCCTTGCGGGCTGGCTTCGGATCGGGGGCGGGAGCGTTCATACCAGCAATTATGCCGAGTTGGCCAGTGTAGCGCCGCTGCCCGCGTACGATTGATTGCCCTGCCGGGGGAGGCTTGAGCCTCAGCGTGCGGCGAACGCGAACCACCCGGCACTGGCGCCCGAGCGGCGCGGGCGCCTCGATGCCGCGGCCGGCGCGAAACGTGCGCTCGCCGCGGCACGCACGCGGCGCATCGCGGGTTTGACGATGAGCGTGCGCAGCGAGAAGCGGCGTGTGCCGCGCCGCGCGCCCAATGCGGCGGCGAGCGTTTGCAGCCAGGTGCGTACGATGCCGCCCTGGAGTTCGTGTTCGGCCCGGGCGCGGGCGAGCCCGATCGCGCGGGCCGCATGATGGCGCAGCGCGCGTATCAAGCCGCGCCGGGCCGGACGAGCGGCGCGCAGCACGGCGTGGCCGACGCGGGAAGTCAATCGTCTGTGCATGGCGGAAAGGGACGGAGCAAAGCCGCGGATGATGGGAGATGCCGCGTTCGATGCACCAACCGTGCCATCGCGCGATAGGCGGCCAGGGCGTGGGCGCTCGGGTGCGGAAGCTTCGGCCGCGCGACGCCGCGGGCCGACGAGAGCAAAAATCGACATGGATACGAGCCTACACGGTTCTTGTGACGCGTGTAAGTCGGGCTCCACCTTAGCGCAGCCGATGAACCTTGGCGGTGCGCAGGCACGGAGTTGGCGCCGGCTTTACAATAAAACGTTTCCGATCAACGCCCGCCGAACGGACCGTTTCATGCCAGAGCATTCCAAGAAGGAACAAATCGAGGCGCTGCGCGAGCGCGGCTTCGTCGTCGTGCGCGGCCTCGTGCCGACCGAGCGCTGCGACGCCATCAAGTCTGCGGCGATGCAGCAATTGCGTGAGGCGGCGCAGCCGCTCGAATACGAGGCCGATTTGCGGTATCCGGGTGCGCCCGATTCGAAGCAGGCGCCGGGCGGGCATACGGTGCGGCGGCTCCTGGACGCCTACGCGCGGCACGAAACGATGCGCGCATGGGCGATTTCGCCGGAGGTGCGCGGCTGGATGGAGCTCTATTTCGGCGAGACGCCGCACCTCTCGCGCGCGCATCACAACTGCATGATGACGAAGCATCCGGCCTACGGCAGCCTGACGGGCTGGCACCGCGACGCGCGCTATTGGTCGTTCGAGCGCGACGATCTCGTTTCGACATGGCTCGCGCTCGGCCGCGAGTATGTCGACAACGGCGCGCTCTGGTTCGTGCCGGGCTCGCATCGGATGAGCTTCACGTCGGAGCGTTTCGACGACGCCAAGTTCTTTCGCGGCGACCTGCCGGAGAACCGCGCCATCATCGAGACGGCTGTCTCACCCGAGCTCGAGCCCGGCGACGTCGTGTTCTTCCACTGCAACACGCTGCATTCGGCCGGCCGCAATCTGTCGAACGATGTGAAGTTTTCGCTCGTCTTCACCTATCACGGCGCGAGCAACGTCCCGCTGCCGGGCACGCGCTCGACGTCGAAGCCCGAGGTGACGCTCTGAGCGCGGTGCGCCCGGCCGGCCTCAGCCGCGGCGGCCGGCGCTCGACGAGATGAGCCCGATGAGTCCCGCCAGCGTGGCCACGACCCCGCCCGCGATGAGCCAGATCGTCTTGTCGGTGGGGGCGCCCGTGAACATGCGCGACATGTCGTTCGTGAACGAGTGGAACGACTGGCCGCCGAAATAGAGCAGCACGACGCCGCCCGCAATTAACGCAATGGAAATCGCCTTGATCATGGAGGTTCCTGTCGATGGCATTGAACGGCGCAGTGTATGAAAATTGCGCCGCCGGTGTCCATCCTTTCGCGTGATACCTCCGCTTCCCGAGAGCGGCGGCTCGCGTTCAACGTAGTCGACTTTAGTTCATGAGGACGCACATGGCTTACGAAGCCGCTTCGAACCGATACACGCAAATGCAGTACCGCACATGCGGACGTTCCGGGCTCAAGCTGCCCGCGCTTTCGCTCGGGCTGTGGCATAACTTCGGCGATGCGACCCCGCTCTCGACGCAGCGCGACATTCTGCGCACGGCGTTCGATCTGGGCATCACGCACTTCGATCTGGCGAACAACTATGGTCCTCCTTACGGCACAGCCGAAACGAACTTCGGGCGTCTGTTCAAGGACGATTTTCGACCTTACCGCGACGAGCTGCTGATTTCGACGAAGGCCGGATGGGATATGTGGCCCGGCCCCTACGGGCAAGGCGGCGGTTCGCGCAAATACGTGCTCGCGAGCCTCGACCAAAGCCTGCGGCGCATGGGGCTCGACTATGTGGACATCTTCTATTCGCACCGTTTCGACGCGGAAACGCCGCTCGAAGAAACGGCCGGCGCGCTCGCGAGCGCGGTGCAGCAGGGCAAAGCGCTCTATGTCGGCATTTCCTCGTACTCGGCCGGCAAAACGCGCGAAATGGCCAGCCTGCTTGCCGAATACAAGGTTCCGCTGCTCATTCATCAGCCCTCCTACAACCTGCTCAACCGCTGGGTCGAACGGGAACTGCTCGATGCGCTAGGCGAAACTGGAACCGGTTGCATCGCCTTCACGCCGCTCGCGCAGGGCCTGCTCACATCGAAATATCTCAACGGGGTGCCGGCGGACGCCCGCGTGAACCGCCCGGGCGGCGGCTCGCTGCAAGCCGGGCATCTGAGCGAGCAGAACCTCGAGCGCGTGCGCAAGCTGAATGCCATTGCCGAGCGGCGCGGCCAGAGCCTCGCGCAAATGGCACTCGCCTGGGTGCTGCGCGATGCGCGCGTCACCTCCGCGCTCATCGGCGCGAGCCGCGCCGAGCAGGTGCGCGAGAATGTCGCGGCGCTCGCGAATCTCGCGTTCTCGGAGGAGGAGCTGGCCGAGATCGATCGGCATGCCACCGAAAGTGGCATCAACCTGTGGGAAAAGCCGTCGACGGATCAATCGATCCGCTGACGCACGGCGCACCCATCGTGTCGCGGCGGGCCGGCGCCCGAAACGGCGCGCCGGTGCGCGCTGCTACATCAGCGCGGGCAGCCCTTCGACGAGCACGACCGCGAACACGACGCCGAGCAGTGCGCCCAGCACGCGCAGCGTGTTGTGAACGAGGCCGGACGAGGTGGGCAGCGCGCCGAGGAAAAGTGCGCCGGCCAGCGCCATCGGAATGATCAGGATGAAGTCGCTGACGGTGAAGTTGGTCGGCATGCTCGTCTCCTCCTTCTCGTAGTGGCCGTGCGGCATCGATGCACCGCACGTTGATCGAGTATAGGAGACGCGCGGCGCCGCGCGCCGGCCCGTGTGGCCGGATCGGTGCTGCGCCGCAGCGCGGAGGCTGGCTGCGGCTGGCGGAGGCCGCGCTGCGCGCAACGCTCGCGCCGGTCCGCGCGTGAGCGGCGCTCGCGCGAAGGCGCGTGCGCCGCCCGATGCGCCGTTCAGCCGCGCATGTCGGGCTCACCCAAGCGGTTCCCGCCGGGGGGGCGCCCGTGCTCGGAGGGCCGCCCGCTGCTGGACGGTGCGGCATCGGGCGCCAACTGCTCGATTGTCCCCGGCGCACCAGCGGTACCGAACTCGGGCGGCGCGGCGGTGCCGGCATGGGCCGTCGTCGCGGTGGGTTTTACATAGCCGGGACCATGCTCGCAGCCGCCCAGCGCGGCCAGCGCGGCCATGCTGGCGGCGAGCGCGCCCGCCCGTTTCGAGAGCCTGCTCATCGGTTGCCTCCTTCGCCTGCGCCGCGGGCATGAGTGCGTCGCATCGGGTTGCCCATAGGTATCATCGTAGGCGTCGATCGCCGTCAGTGCTCGCTCCCGGGCGCCGCGCACGACAGGTTCCTGTAAAGACGAAACCAGGAATTGACGGGAGATCGCCCGTTACATTCCCCTTTCCAGGCAGCGCAGTTCAGGGAACAATGGATTTATGCGCCACCCGGTTGGGGCGGACCTGGGATGTACCCGTCATCCCGGTCAGCCCGTACCTTCCGGCGGCGCGTGCGCTTTTAATTTATCCACTCGAAAACGGGGGAAACATCATGCAAATCGGTTCGATCGTCAGGTCCGTGCACATGGCCGTGCCGGCTGGCGCGCGCGGCATCGTCATGCGCATACTCGGCGATATGGCCATGGTCGCCTGGTACGCCGGCGAACCGGGCGCCTCGCTGCAATTGAACACGGAACCGTTCTTCCTCGAGGATCTCATCGATACAGGCGAACTCGTCGCACGCCCGGCTGGCGCGCTCACACACTGAGCAGCACGCTCGAAGTCTGCTGCTCCCAGGCCCGAACCCGCAGCAAGCGGCGGGCCGCGTTCGTCTCGATCCTTACTGCCGGCGCAGGCGCCGATGCGGCACAATGCCGGCATGAGCGATCTTTCCTTCGATTCTTCCGACGAGCGCGGCGACACCTCCGCACACCCGTTCACCCGCCTGACGCCCGAATGCGTGCTCGATGCGCTCGATAGCGTACTCGCGCCCACCGGCGTGCGCACCGATGGGCGGCTCCTGCCGCTCAACAGCTACGAAAACCGCGTCTATCAGGTCGGCGTGGAAGACGGTCCGCCCGTCATCGCGAAGTTTTATCGCCCCGAACGCTGGTCCGACGAAGCCATCCTCGAAGAGCACGCGTTCGTTGCGGAGCTGGCCGCGCGCGAGATTCCCGCCGTGCCGGCGCGCGTCATCGATTCCCGTTCGCTGCATACCTTCGATGGCTTCCGTTTCGCCGTCTTCGAACGGCGCGGCGGCCGTGCCCCCGACCTCGACCGGCGCGACACGCTCGAATGGATGGGCCGCTTCATTGGCCGCATCCACGCCGTTGGCCGCAATGCGTCCTATACGGCGCGCCCGGCGCTCGACATCGTCACGTTCGGCTATGAGCCGCGCGACTTCCTGCTGGAACACGATTTCGTGCCGGCCGACGTGCGCGGCCCCTATGAAGCCGCGGCGGCGCTCGCGCTCGAAGGTGTCGAGCGCGCGTTCCAGGCGGCAGGGGATATCGCTTCGCTGCGGCTGCACGGCGATTGCCATGCGGGCAATGTGCTGTGGACCGACGCGGGCCCGCATTTCGTCGATTTCGACGACAGCCGCATGGGCCCCGCGGTGCAGGATCTCTGGCTGCTGCTGCCGGGCGATCGCGCGGACGCATCGCGCGCGCTCGCCGATCTGCTCGCCGGTTACGAGGATTTCTGCGAGTTCGAGCCGCGCGAGCTGCATCTGATCGAGGCGCTGCGCACGCTGCGCCTCATTCACTACGCGGCCTGGCTGGCTCGGCGTTGGGACGATCCTGCGTTTCCGGCCGCCTTTCCGTGGTTCAACACGCAGCGCTATTGGGAGGCACGCGTGCTCGAATTGCGAGAGCAGATCGGCGCCATGCAGGAAGGCCCGCTCTGGCCCGTGTAATACGTTGCGCAGCGCACGCAGCGCGGTAGGCCGGCGCCGCTGGGCGCATGGTCACAGCCTCAGCATGAGACCGATCAGCGCGTGAAAGCGCCGCCCGTAAGGCGGCAGCAGCAGGGCGCGCCCGTTCAGGCGGGCCTGTGTGAGCACGGGCTTCATCTTCGAGAACGTCATGAAGCCCTCGTAGCCGTGATACGCGCCGATGCCGCTCGCGCCCACTCCGCCGAACGGCAGCCCCTCGCACGCGATGTGCAGCAACGTTTCGTTGACCGCCACCCCGCCCGACACCGTTTCGCGCAGCACACGCTCGACGCTGTGGCGGTCTTCTTCGAAAAGGTAGAGCGCCAGAGGCCGCGCGCGCGCGTTCACGTAGCGGATCGCGTCGTCGAGCGTGTCGTATGGCACGAGCGGCAGCAGCGGCCCGAAGATCTCCTCGTGCATCAGCGCGGACGTCTCGGGCGCATCGGTCACGATCGTCGGCACGAAGAGGCGGCGCGATGCGTCGTGCGGCGCATCGACGAGTGGATGCAGCGTCGCGCCGGCCGCGCGCGCTTCGTCGGCAAGGCGCTCGAGCCGCCCATAGTGACGCGGCGAAATGATCGACGTGTAGTCGCGATTGCGCGCGAAGTCGGGGTAAAGCGCCGCCATGCGGCTCCGGGCGCGCGCAATGAAGGCCTGCTCGCTGCCGCGAGGCACGAGCACATAGTCGGGGGCGATGCATGTCTGGCCCGCGTTGAGCGTCTTGCCGGCGACGATGCTGTCGACGGCCGCGGCAAAACGAGCCGAGCCGCCGACGATGGCCGGCGATTTGCCGCCGAGCTCGAGCGTCACCGGCGTCAGGTTTTCGGCTGCGGCGCGCATGACTTGCCGCCCGACGGGCGTCGAGCCTGTGAAGAGCAGATGATCGAACGGCAGCGCGCTGAATGCAGCGCCGACCGCGGCGTCGCCGTCCACGACGCACACGTGATCGCGCGCGAAGATGCCGCCGATGAGCCGCGCGACGAGCGCCGACGTGCGTGGCGTGAGCTCCGGCATCTTGATCATCGCGCGGTTGCCCGCCGCGAGCGCGCACACGAGCGGGCCGAGCGAAAGGAGCACCGGGTAATTCCATGGCGCCACGATGCCGACCACGCCGAGCGGCTGGGGCAGTACTTTCGCACGAGCGGGCCGCAGCCAGATGCCCGTGGCGCGGCGCTGCGGCTTCATCCACCGCCGGCCCGCGCGCAACGCCGAGTCGATCTCGCTTTTCACGAGCCAGAGCTCCGAGAGCAGCAACTCGGCCTTTGCGCGCTGACCGAAATCGGCGTCGAGCGCTTCGGCGAGTGCGTCGCGGTGATCGAGCAGCGTTGCGCGCAGCGCGCGCAAATGCGCCGCGCGATCTTCCCAGGCTGGAAAGGGGGCACGCAGATAGGCGCTGCGCTGCGCATGCAGCAGCGATTCCAGCGTGGCGATATCGGGCAAGTCATGTTTCATGTTTTCGTCTCCCTGGTCTTGCCGGACAAGGCTCGAGTGGACGCTCATCCGGCGAATGCACGCGCGACGATGGCGCCATGATCGAGGCCGGCCGGCAGCGTGCCATAGACGCGGCCGCATCGATCGCTCTCCCCAATGCGCGTCGCGATAAAGGCATCGGCGCTCGGGCCGGGCGCCGCATCGAGCATCAGCACGCCCTGCGCGCAAAGCACGAGTTGCTGCGCGAGCCGTCGCGCCTGCGCTTCGCGCTCCTGCGGCGGGGCTTCGACGAGGCCCGCAAGCGTCCCGAGCGCGGCGGTGAGCGCCGGGTGCCCCTGCGCCTGCGCCCGCCATTGCGCGAGCAGCGCCTGCGCGCCTTGCGGATCGCGCTCGAGCGCACGCAGCACATCGAGACACATGACGTTGCCCGAGCCTTCCCAGATCGAGTTGACCGGGGCCTCGCGATAAAAGCGCGCCATCGGCCCTTCTTCCACGTAGCCGTTGCCGCCCAGCACTTCCATTGTCTCGCCCGTGAATTCGAGGGTGCGCTTGCAGACCCAGAATTTCGCCGCGGGCGTGACGATTCGGCGCCAGGCACGCTCCACATCGGTTTCGGCGGCGGCGCGGGCGGGGTCGGCCTCGGCTTCGATGTGCGCATCGTAGGCGCGCGCGAGCCGCATGAAGAGCAACGTGGCCGCTTCCGATTCGAGCGCGAGATCCGCGAGCACGTTGCGCATCAGCGGCTGATCGGCCAGCAACCGCCCGAAGGCGCTGCGGTGCCGTACATGGTGAATCGCCTGCACGAGCGCCGCGCGCATCAGCGCCGCGCTGCCGATGACGCAATCGAGCCGCGTGTAGTTCGCCATCTCGATGATGGTCGGCACGCCCCGGCCCGGTTCGCCGATCAGTATTCCCCAGGCATCGAGGAATTCGACTTCGCTGCTGGCGTTCGAACGATTGCCGAGCTTGTCCTTGAGCCGCTGGATACGTACGGCGTTGCGGCTGCCGTCGGGCGTGAAACGCGGCACGTAAAAGCATGAGACGCCTTCGTCGCCGTCGATGCGGGCGAGCACGAGGTGCGCGTCGCATTGCGGCGCCGAAAAGAACCACTTGTGGCCGACGAGGCGGTAGGCGCCGCCGCGTCCGCCGGCATCGAGTGCGAACGCCTGCGTGCGGTTCGTGCGTACGTCGGAGCCGCCTTGCTTTTCGGTCATTCCCATGCCGACCATCATCGAGCGTTTCTGCACAAGCGGCACGTCGCGCGCGTCATGCTCGCGTGCGTACAGCTTCTCGGCGAACTGCGCGAAAAGCGCCGGCTCCCGCCGCAGCACGGGGACGCTCGCGAACGTCATCGTGAGCGGACATAGCGAGCCCGATTCGAGCTGCGCGTGCAGGAAGTAGCCCGCGCAGCGCGCCGCCATCGCACCCGCGTGCGGATCCGAAAACGGCAGCGCGTGCAGCCCTTCGGCGCGCAGCTGTTCGAGCAGGCGGTGCCAGCTCGGATGGAATTCGAGCGTATCGATGCGTTCGCCGCGCGCGTTGTAATTGGCGAGTTCCGGGGAGTGGCGATTGGCGAGCGCGGCCAGCTCGAGCACCTCCGGCGTGCCGATCAGTGCACCGTCGCGCGCAAGCGCCTCGGCATGCCAGCCAGCGCCTTCGCGCGCGACGGCGGCGACGAGCGCGGCATCGCTCGTATAAAGGTTGTAATGCGCGAGCGGCGGCGCCTGGTTGGTGACTTCGTGCGTGCTCCACGATGCCTGTCGATTCATGGCAATTGTCTCCGGTGACGGCGGCGCACGCTGAGCGCCGCAGGGCATGCGAGGCGCCTTCGTCTTCTTTTTCGGGGTCGCCTGCGGGCGGTATCCGTTCGAGCATCGGGTGGGGCCGCGCGCCGGGTCTCGCTTTGCTTCCGGCAAGCTGTTTGAACGGCATCGCGCAGGCCGGCGCCGGCCTCCGATGCCCTTGCATGATAGGTTCAGAGGGCCCTTGGCGTTTAGAGGAATCGCTCTCGCAATGGGGGCATCCCGGGCGCCCGCTCGTCTCTACAATGCGCTCGAAACGCATAGCCCGTCCGTGCAAAACGGCCGGGTGCCGCATCGGCTCGAGCCGGGCGGAACGAGGAGGGAGGCAGATGGAATACGACTACATCATCGTCGGTGCCGGTTCGGGCGGCGCCGCGCTCGCAGGGCGCCTCGCGGCGCTCTGTCCCGACGCCTCGATCGCGCTCGTCGAGGCCGGGCCACATACCGATCGCAACTGGCTCGTCAATACGCCGCTCGGCATCGCGGCGCTCGTGCCCTTCAAGCTCAACACGAACTATGGCTACCGCACCGTGCCGCAGCCGGGGCTCGCGGGGCGCAGCGGCTATCAGCCGCGCGGCAAGGGAATGGGCGGCTCGAGCGCGATCAACGCGATGATCTACACGCGCGGGCATCCGCTCGACTATGACGAATGGGCACAGCTCGGCTGCAGGGGATGGGCGTGGTCCGACGTCCTGCCGTATTTCCGCCGGGCGGAAGGCAATGTGCGCGGCCAGAATGCATGGCACGGCGCCGATGGTCCGCTTACCGTTTCCGATCTGCGGTTCCGCAATCCGTTTTCCGAGCGCTTCGTGGCGGCGGCCGTCGAGGCCGGGTTTCGCCCCAATGACGATTTCAACGGCCCCGAGCAGGAAGGCGTCGGCTTCTATCAGGTCACCCAGCGCGGCGGGCGGCGCTGCAGCGTCGCACGCGCCTATTTGTATGAGGTCGAAGCCGAAGGCGAAGCGGGCACGCCGCGCGGGAACATCGCCATGATCGCCGATGCGCTCGTGCGTCGCGTGCTCTTCGATCAGGCCCGGCGTGCGACCGGCGTGGAGGTGGTGCGCGCGGGCCGCGTGGAGGTGCTGCGCGCGCGAGCCGAGGTCGTGCTCGCGGCAGGCGCGTTCGGCTCGCCGCAACTGCTGATGTGCTCCGGCATCGGGCCCGAACGGAACCTGCGCGCACTCGGCATTCCCGTCATAGGCGATGCGCCGGAGGTGGGCGCCAACCTCATCGATCACATCGATTTCACGCTGAACGTGCGCGTGCGCTCGAGCGAACCCGTCGGCTACTCGCTGCGCGGTCTTGTCCGAATGGGCGCGCAGCTGCCGCGCTATCTCTCGCGCGGCGAAGGGCTCTGGTCGAGCAACGTGGCCGAGGCCGGGGGCTTCCTCAAGAGCGATCCCGCGCTCGATCGGCCCGATCTGCAACTGCACTTTTGCGCGGCGCTCGTCGACGACCATAGCCGGCGCCTGCATTGGGGCCATGGCTACTCGGTACACGTATGCGTGCTGCGCCCTGAAAGCCGCGGCAGCGTGACGCTCGCGAGCCCCGACGCGCGCGTGGCGCCCGCGATCGATCCGCGCTTTCTGTCCGATCCGCGCGACGCCGAACTGCTCGCGCGCGGCGTACGGATCGCGCAAAGGATCGTCGCCGCGCCGTCGCTGGCGGTGCCGGGCTCGCGCATGCTTCATGTGGGCACCGATACGTCCGATGCCGACCTCGCCCGCCTCATCGCGCGGCACGCCGACACCATTTATCACCCTGTCGGCACCTGCCGCATGGGCAGCGACGCGCGCTCGGTCGTCGACTGCGAGCTGCGCGTGCGCGGTGTGGAGCGACTGCGCGTGGTGGATGCGTCGGTGATGCCGACGCTCGTGGGCGGCAACACCAACGCGCCGACCGTGATGATCGGCGAGCGCGCGGCCGAGTTCATCGCGGCTGCGCGCCGCGCGGCTCACCAGCCGTCGGCCGTGCCGCCTGCCTTGCCCGAGCGGGTGTAGACGACGTCGTCGCCGGGCTGGCCCGGCAGTGTCTCGCGCGCGACGTCGAGCCACGCGCGCGCCGCGTGCGAGAGGTAGCCGTTGCGGCGCCATCCGATCGCCATCTCCCAGGGAATTTCCGGATCCGACAACGGGCGGCAGGTGAAGAGTGCCGGATCGAGCCGCCGGCAGTAGGGCGCCGGCAGCAGGGCAATGCCGAGCCCCGCGTGCACGAGCGCCGCCATGAAGTCCCAATGGCTGCTGCGCGCGACGATCGTGGGCGTGAAGCCGATATCGCGGCAGGCGCCGATCACCACGTCGTTCAGCGCGAGGCTTTCGCCATAGAAGACGAACGGTTCGCCAGCCAGATCGGCGAGCCGCACGGCGCTCCTGCCGTCCCAGCGGTCGCCCTGGCGGGCGACGAGCCACAGCAGCTGGCGCGACATCGGCAGGACGTCGAACAGTTCGGAGTCGACCGGGAGCAGCAGTCCGCCGAGCTCCAGTTCGCCCGCCGTGAGTGCCGCTTCGATCCCGCGCGAACCCTGCTCGAAGAGCTTCAACTCGATCTTCGGATAACGCCGCTTGAACTCCGCAATGGCCGGCGTGAAAAGCGAGCCGCCCATCGGCGGAATGCCGACTGTCAGTTCGCCGCGCCCGAGAGTGCCGACGTCATCGAGCTCGGCTTGCAACTGCGCGTGGGCGGCCAGCACGTCCTGCCCGCGCTGAAAGACGATCCGTCCCTCGTCTGTCAGCACCATCTGGCGCCCCTCCCGCAAAAGAAGCGGGGCACCGACTTCGTCCTCGAGCGCCTTCACCATCTTGCTGATCGTGGGCTGGGTGACGAACATGCGCTCGGCCGCCAGCGTGAAGCTCTGCTGGCGGACGACCTCGACGAAATAGCGCAGTGCGCGCAACTCCATGGCGTTTCTCTCCCTCGTTTCTCGTTTCTCGTTGCTCTTTGGCGGCCGGGCGGCCGGGCGGTCGGGCGGTCGGGCGGTCGGGCGGTCGGGCGGTCGGCCAGTGTTCCAATTTGGAATGGATCGAATGAGTTTAAGTCATTTTATTTATGACGCTCCTGTCTCTTACAATTTCGACACGGAGTCAATAGGGGGTTGCCATGGCCGTCAAGCGGATGGGGTGTCTCGTGCAAGTCGTCTTGCAAAGTGCGTTTCTGGCTGCGCTCTGGTTCGGCGCGGACTTCGTTTCGCGACGCCTGAACCTGCCCGTGCCTGGCAGCGTGATCGGTCTCGCCGCGCTGCTGGCGCTGCTCTTCACCGGTGGCGTAGCCCCGCGCCGGGTGAAGGCCGGCGCCGACTGGCTGCTCTCGCACATGTTGCTGTTCTTCATTCCGGCTGCCGTGGCAGTCGTGCAATACGGCGGACTTTTCAAAGCCGATGGCTGGCGCCTTGCGCTCGTCGTCGTCGCGGGGACGTTCGCAGTGATGGTGGCGGTGGCGTTCACGGTCGATCAGGCCGCCCGCTTCGAGCGCAGGCTCGCGCTGCGCCGCGTGCGCGTCTCGCGCGGCGTGCCCGGCCACTGAGCCGCCCGCCTCGCTGACTCCCTCTCCCCCGGTTCGAATCTGGAGATAAATCGTGCTCGCTTCGCTCACCCAATCCCCGCTCGCCGCTTTCGGGCCGCAATGGGTCGCGGCGGGCTGCTTCGTGCTGACGATCGTCTTCTATGCATTCGGCAAGCGCCTGTATGCGCGGTTCAAGCGCCCGTGGCTCACGCCGCTCGTGGTGGTGCCGGCGCTGCTCGCCGTGCTCGTGCTCGTCGCGCGGATCCCGTACGCGGTCTATTTTGCGGATACGCGCTGGCTCATGTGGCTGCTCGGCCCCGCGACCGTCGCCTTCGCCGTGCCGATCTACGAGTACCGAGAGCTCATGAAGCGTCACTGGCTGTCGCTCGCCGCGGGCGTGACGGTGGGCATCGTCGTGGCCGTGGGCGGTTCGTTCGCGCTCGCCAAGCTCTTGCATCTGTCGCCTGACGTTGCGCGAAGTCTGCTCACGCGGTCGGTATCGACGCCGTTCGCGCTCGCGGTGTCGGACGAGATCCGCGCACCGAAGCAGTTGACCGCGCTTTTCGTCATCGCTACGGGCGTGACCGGCATGCTGCTCGGCGAACTCGTGCTGGCGTTGCTGCCGCTGCGCACGCGGCTCGCGCGCGGCGCGCTCTTTGGCGCCGCCGCGCATGGCGTGGGTACCGTCAAGGCCCGCGAGCTGGGCAGCGAGGAAGGCGTCATCGCCAGCCTCACGATGATGATCGCGGGTGTGGTCATGGTGCTCATCGCGCCGGCGATCGGCGCGATTTTCGGCAACGCGCTCGGCTGATCCGGATTGCCGGCGCGGCCCCCCGCGTCTCCTCGCGCCCGCTCGCGGCGGTGTTTTCCGGCATCGCGCGCGTCGGCTTTTTTGCTACAATCGCTGCGTTTCCGAGGAGCGTTGCGACGGACCACTCCGCCAGGCTCGGAAACTTCACTCGGACCCCCGGTGCGGCTTATGCCCCGGCGGCTCCCCTGAACGGCGCTCACGTCTATCTTCTAGATCCATCTTAGAAAGGAGGGCGTGATGAACGCCGCAGTTTTCGAATCGAACGCGTCTCAGGATTTCGTCGTTGCCGACCTGTCGCTTGCCGACTGGGGCCGCAAAGAGCTCGACATCGCCGAGACCGAGATGCCCGGCCTCGTGCAGATCCGTGCCGAATACAAGGCCGCGCAGCCGCTGAAGGGCGCGCGCATTGCAGGCTCGCTGCATATGACGATCCAGACGGGCGTGCTGATCGAGACGCTCAAGGCGCTCGGTGCGGACGTGCGCTGGGCCTCGTGCAATATTTTCTCGACGCAGGATCATGCCGCCGCTGCGATCGCCAGGACGGGCACGCCCGTTTTCGCCTACAAGGGCGAGTCGCTCGACGAGTACTGGGAGTTCACGCACCGCATCTTCGAATGGCCGAACGGTGAGTTCGCCAACATGATCCTCGACGACGGCGGCGACGCCACGCTGCTGTTGATCCTCGGCTCGAAGGCCGAGAACGACCGCAGCGTGATCGCCACGCCCACGAACGAAGAAGAAACGGCGCTCTACAAGTCGATCGAGCGCCACCTCGCGATCGACCCCACGTGGTATTCGAAGCGCCTTGCGCAGATCAAGGGCGTGACCGAGGAAACGACCACGGGCGTGCATCGTCTCTATCAAATGGAAAAGGACGGCCGTCTGCCGTTCCCGGCCATCAACGTCAACGATTCGGTCACGAAGTCGAAGTTCGACAACCTGTACGGCTGCCGCGAATCGCTCGTCGACGGCATCAAGCGCGCGACCGACGTGATGATCGCCGGCAAGGTGGCCGTCGTGGCGGGCTACGGCGACGTGGGCAAGGGCTGCGCGCAATCGCTGCGCGGCCTCGGCGCCACGGTATGGGTGACGGAAATCGACCCGATCTGCGCGCTTCAGGCCGCGATGGAAGGCTATCGCGTCGTGACGATGGAGTACGCGGCCGACAAGGCCGACATCTTCGTCACGGCCACCGGCAACTACCACGTCATCAATCACGACCACATGAAGGCGATGCGCCACAACGCGATCGTCTGCAACATCGGTCACTTCGATTCGGAAATCGATGTCGCGTCGACGCGCCAGTACACGTGGGAAAACATCAAGCCGCAGGTCGATCACATCGTGTTCCCCGACGGCAAGCGCATCATCCTGCTCGCGGAGGGGCGCCTCGTGAACCTCGGCTGCGCCACGGGCCATCCGTCGTTCGTCATGTCGAATTCGTTCACGAACCAGACGCTCGCGCAAATCGAGCTCTTCACGCGCGGCGGCGAGTACGAGAAGAAGGTCTACGTGTTGCCGAAGCACCTCGACGAGAAGGTCGCACGCCTGCATCTCGAGCGCATCGGCGTGCAACTGACCGTGCTCAGCGACGACCAGGCGAAGTACATCGGCGTCGAGAAGAACGGTCCGTTCAAGCCGAATCATTATCGCTACTGATGATTGGCCGGCCTGCCGGCGCCTGTGGCATGCTTTGCCTCGAGCGGCCGGTGCCGCGGAGGCGGCGCGGCTTGTCGCGACGCCCGCGGGTAGGCCGGCGCATCGGCGCGTGGCCCGACCTCGCATGCCGGCGTATTGCCAGCATGCGGGTGCGTGGCCGCACGCACCGATAACCGAAACGCAGTCGAAAAGGAGCCACCCAAATGACCGTGCTGCTGACCTGGCTGATCAACGCGCTCGCGCTTTTGATCATCACCTACCTCGTTCCGTCGATCCACGTGCGCAGCTTCGGCACGGCGCTCATCGTCGCGCTCGTGCTCGGGCTCATCAATGCGATCATCCGCCCGGTGCTGATCGTGCTCACGTTGCCGGTGACGGTGCTCACACTCGGTCTGTTCATCCTCGTCGTCAACGCGCTGTGTTTCTGGATGGCCGCGTCGCTGCTCAAGGGCTTCGAGGTTTCGGGATTCTGGTCGGCCTTTTTCGGCTCCATCCTTTACAGCATCGTGTCGTGGCTGCTGTCGGCCGTCATTCTCGGCAATCGCAGCCTCGGCTGATCACCGCCGCATCATGAAGCCCATCGAAATTTCTTTCGAATTTTTCCCGCCCAAGACGCCCGAGGGCGTAGAGAAGCTGCGGGCCACGCGCGCGCAGCTCGCGCTGTTCAAGCCCAAGTTCGTCTCGGTCACGTTCGGCGCAGGCGGCTCGACGCAGCAGGGCACGCTCGATACCGTGCTCGAGATGGCGGCCGACGGCCTCGAAGCCGCGCCGCACCTGTCGTGCATCGGCTCCTCGAAGGAAAGCCTGCGCGCGATTCTCGAGCGCTATCGCAGTCACGGCATCCGCCATATCGTCGCATTGCGCGGCGATCTGCCCTCGGGCATGGGCGAGGTCGGCGAATTGCGCTATGCGTCGGAACTCGTCGCTTTCATCCGCGCCGAGTACGGCGACTGGTTCCGCATCGAAGTGGCGGGCTACCCCGAGTACCATCCGCAATCGCGTTCGCCGAAGCTCGATCTCGAGAACTTCGCGCGCAAGGTCAAGGCCGGCGCGGACGCGGCGATTACGCAGTACTTCTACAACGCCGATGCGTATTTCCGGTTCGTCGACGATGCGCGCAAGCTTGGCGTCGATGTACCGATCGTGCCGGGCATCATGCCGATCACGAACTATTCGCAGCTGATGCGCTTTTCCGATATGTGCGGCGCCGAAGTGCCGCGCTGGATCGCGCGCCGGCTCGAGAGCTTCGGCGACGACCGCGAGGCGATTCGTGCGTTCGGACTCGATGTCGTCACGCAACTGTGTGAACGTCTCGTCAGGGAAGGCGCGCCCGGTCTGCATTTCTATACGCTGAACGCCGCCACGGCGTCGAAGGCCATTTGCGAGCGGCTTGGCTACGCGCGCGGCGTTTGACGCCAGGCCTTCGGGCGGGCGCCTCGCTTTGCTGCCCGCGCCAGCCGCGTCGAAGCTGGCGCACCGCTTGCGCGCGGGCGTGTTCCATCGGTTTCGGTTGCCTCGAATGATGAAGCGCCGGCAGGTGCGTTGGCGGGCTCGGCCCGCCGCGCGCATCGGACCGGCGCCCTTGCGACCTGTCTCGGGGGCGTGTCGATAAGGAGCCGCGATGCCCAGCCGTGTCCTGCCGTTTTCCGTCAAGCGCTTCGCCGGTCTGGCGGCGCGCATGTCGATCCTCGTTGTCACCGCATGCGCGGCGTTCGCCTGGCTCGATGCGCATGCGGCTGAGCCCCCGGCGAAAACGCTCGTGTATTGCTCGGATGCGAGCCCGGCCGGCTTCGATACCGCGCAATACACGACAAGCGTCGAAAATTCGGCTGCGGGCTACACCGTCTATGACCGGCTGCTCGAATTCGAGCATGGCGGCACGAGAGTCGAGCCGGGCCTCGCCGAGTCCTGGGACATTTCCCCCGACGGCAAGCGCTATACGTTTCATCTGCGCCGCGGCGTGAAGTTTCAGACGACGGCGTACTTCACGCCCACACGCGAGTTCGACGCGGATGACGTCATGCTGACGTTCGAGCGCATGCTCGATCCCGACAATGCATTGCGCAAGGCGTATCCCGTATCGTTTCCGTACGTCGTCGATCTCGGGCTCGACAAGAACATCGCGAAAATCGAAAAGCTCGACCCCTACACGGTCCGCTTCACGTTGAAGGCCGTCGATGCGCCCTTTTTGTCCGAACTTGCGATGCCATTCACTTCGGTGCTGTCGGCCGAATACGCCGAACAGTTGATGACGGCGGGCAAGGCCGCCGATCTGAACCGCTATCCGGTCGGCACCGGGCCTTTCGTTTTCCGCGGCTATACGAAGGACGCGTCGATCCGCTTCGACGGCAATCGCGATTATTGGAAGCCGGGCGTCGTGCGCCTTGCCAAGCTCATCTTCGAGATCACTCCGGATGCGGGCGTACGAGAAGAGAAGCTGCGCCGCAACGAGTGCCAGGTGATGACCTACCCGCGCCCGGCCGACGTGGCGGCGCTGAAAGCCGATTCCCGCCTGCAGGTGCCCTCGCAGGTCGGTTTCAATCTCGGGTATCTGGCGTACAACACGACGAGAAAGCCGCTCGACAACGTGGATGTACGGCGTGCGCTCGACATGGCCATCGACAAGCAGGCGATCGTCGAGATGGTCTATCAGGGCGCCGCGCAGGTGGCGAGCCACCCGATGCCGCCCACGCAATGGTCCTACGATCCGACGGTGAAGGACGCGCCGCGCGACATCGCGCAAGCGAAGCGCCTGCTGGAGAAGGCGGGGTTGAAGGACGGCTTCGAGTTGACGCTGTGGGCCATGCCGGTTCAGCGCGCGTACAACCCGAACGCGCGGCTCATGGCCGAGATGATCCAGGCCGATTGGGCGAAGATCGGCGTCAAGGCGAGAATCGTGAGCTACGAATGGGGCGAATACGTGAAGCGTGCGCGTGCCGGTGAGCACGACGCGGCGCTGCTCGGGTGGACCGGCGACAACGGCGACCCGGACAACTGGCTCGGTGTGCTGCTCGGCTGCGCGTCCGTGAAGGGCGGCAATTTCGCCAAGTGGTGCTACAAGCCCTTCGACGATCTGATCGTCAAGGCCCGCGAGACGACCGCTCCGGCCGAGCGTGCCGCGCTGTATATGCGCGCACAACGGATTTTCGCTGAACAACGGCCGTTCACGCCGATCGCGCACTCGGTCGTCTATCAGCCGATGCGCAAGGAGGTGACCGGGTTCAAGATCGATCCGTTTGGGCCGACGCAGTTTTGGAATGTGGGATTGCGGTAGGCGAGCGGCGCGACCAACGCTTTGCGGCATCATCGTAATCCCGATCTACCTCGGATCGAGGGTGCCCTACATCACGAGCTTAGCCCTATCGTCCGTTCCGGATTGACGATATTCAGCAGCAGTGCGCTTGCGCACCCTAGCAAGCCAGACACGACCAGGAGAGCCGGAGAGGGGACACCGCTGCCAACGGCGAATCCGAGTATTGCCACACTGGCGGCCGACGCGATTCGTGAGCAAGTCTTTGACCACGCGCAATATTCAATAAAGTCTGGCCCTCGAACACCTGCAATCACTATTTTTTGGATCGACTGTATCTCGAAGCCGTATAAGATGCCCATGATCGCGCAGAGAATCAGTGTCAGCCAATTTTCGTTCGTGATGCCGACGGCGATGGTCGCGGTAGCGGACAGTGTAATGATCACGACGATGTGACGAATTTCCTTGGCCGGTACAACGGTATCACCGGCTATCATCACCGCGATCTGGTAGCTAAAAAACAGCGCGTAAAATATGGTGAGGCTGTTGAGTGAGAAATTGGATTCGCCTTGAAGCTCGATGGCAAGAAGGTACGTAATTCCGGAGAATGAAAAATTGACGGTCAATTGATAGAGTAGCCCCCAGCGCATTAACTTATTTCTGAACACGCCTATGCCGCTATAAAGGCGAGTGGTGTCGCCTTGCTTGCGTGCGGAAAGTGTATTATTTGCTTGGGGCGCGAGCCGAGCGCGGAGCATATAAAACGACCCGACGGAAAAAGCTGCTAGGAGCGGTAGCGCTCCGTCTGGCGATAGATGTCCTTGATTAAGCTTCAGGGCGATGGCCGGAGCGATGGCGAGAGATCCCCGCGCGATAATATTTTGGATGCTTGCCTGTTGTGTTAGATCAATGCCGAATGCATCCCTCGCCAAGAATTGGAGATCGGAGCTCATCGTGCCATCGATGATCGCGGCAAGCTTGAATGTTAAAAACAGGCTGATGGCAATATGAAACTGCCCTCGTGTCAGAGATTCAACGGCCGCGATCCAGATGCAGGTCGCTGCAGGGCGAATAATCGAGCATAACACGAGCCTCTGTCGCTGCGTGCATAGCGACGCGACTGCGGCTCCGGGCAAAGCGAGCGTGAGCTTTAAAAGTGAGTCTGCGACCGGAACTGCTGCAGCCAACTCATAGCGGCCTTCCATTGCAAAGAAAATAAGAAATATTTGTGTGATAACTACATCTAATGCCAAATGAAGGCTGAGGAATGTGCCGGTGGCGATCTTGAGCATGCGGCTTATCAAAAAATCGGGAGCACCGGGACGTCGGTGTTGTGATTATGGAATTGCCTAGGCGTAAGCAGATCCTTTGTTGATGCGCGTGCCGCATGGAACTCACCTAAGACGCTAAACGAATAGACCGACGGCACTAGGGGAATCGTGTGAGCGCTAGCCGGGTGCGAGCTCAGAGACAAGAAGTAGCGCTTGCGCTCGTGGAATTGTTCTCTATCTCGCAGCGACAGGATATTGCTTCTTGCGGCGACCGTCGCCGCGTACCCGCTTCGTTCCAGTTTGGCATCCTCGTATGCAACCGCTACTTCGCCGACCGCGTGCGAGCATGCGGCAATCAGCGAGTTCCGTATCCCTGCCCCGATAGCAAAAAAGGGAAGCTCCTCGGATTCAGCGGTCGCAATCACCAGGAAACCCTCTATCGGAACCTCAAGGCGATAAGCCCGCAGGTGAACGTCTGACGCACGCCCCGATGAACGAGCCTGCCAGATTGGCCTCATGCCAACGGAGCGCCGGTACCACATCTCGCAGCAATAGTGGCGCTCGAGTACCTCGTTTCGGGCATGGGCTACGGCACGGTGACAGTCGGTGTGTATTGCACACCCGTTGCCGTGCAATGCAGCGCCATGCAACGACGCACCGAGAAGTATGTCCTCCGTCGCCAGGGATGCCAACCGCGGGGAGCTGATAGCTGAGTGCTCGTATAGTTCGACGTCCTCGCCGAGAATCGGTTTCGCGGGATGGAATGCAAGGTGTTCGATCATTTCGAACGTTGCTTTCCATTCGCTGAGGTTCCGGTTGAAGTCAGATGCAAACCCAAATATCGGTAACCTCGCAGAAAACGCCGTTTTGATTGAGACCGCAGCACGAGAAAGCCATAATCCGGAGACGATCGAGCTCTCTGTCGAAGCGAGTGTCGCAGCGTCCAAAATCCCTTGCTTAGTTGACGGCATTAACAAGCTCCTTCAATCTAAGGAATCTTGCTTCTCCGGCACCGCACCGGTGCGGCTGCTTGCGATCAAAATCAAACTTCCTTAACTGAGATAGCTGAATAATGCGGTCGGTAAGTTCTATCATTGATGAGGTGAGCTGCCTGCCCATCGGAGTAAGAGACGCATGGTGCTCGATCGTCTCGAGTCCTCTGATTGCCTCATCAGTCACTTCGGCAAGTAGCTTGATATACCTTTCGTCGCAAGTTTTATCGTAAATCTCTCGAAATGAAAGGGCCATACGCGAAGCGACGAACGTGGCGTGAAATACGCCGTACATGGGACGAGGGTCCGATCTCAGCGGTGATGCAAACGTTGCCGCTTTGTCGTTCAGCACGATCGGATCTGCTGCCATGAGACAGTTTAAGTACGTGTGCGACGCCTCATGCACGATATGCTCAACGTAGTACAAGTCAGGAGACAAACACGGACGTGGCGTACGTATATAGATCTCACCAAACACGGTCGTGTCAGTGAGCCCTTGTGTGATTTTTCCGGAGAACAACTTGATCGATCGAACCAAGCTTATTATCTCGGTATGCATCTCGGGCTGATGGAGATAAAGGATGTTCAGCGCATTTTCGATGTGCCCTCTATGCGATAATTCCTCTTGTTCGGTGAGGGGCTCGGCTATTGCGTCAAGGCCGGTCTCCTTCCGCGCCACTTGCGTCGCTCGGCAGATTGCTTGGCCCTCCCAGCTGTCGGTGCCTATCGATTCTATCTGAAGCTTATGGCTGATTGGCGCTCCATCGAGTACATGGACAAGCTTGCGCGCAATTATGCGTGAAGTGTCGAGGTCGCCTTGCCGCATCGCGTGAATTAATACGTTATGAAGATAATGAACCTCGACCGGTAAACCTGCAGAAGATGAAATTTTCATCTCAATGTCATCGAGACTTGACGCGCCGAAGTCGAAAGTTGCGGGTAAGCAGCGAAGCAAATGCAGTATGCTGCGTTGCATTCTGAGCGTGTGCGTGCGGAGCGCTGCGATTGCGGATTTCGAGTTTGGATAGATGTCGAAAATAATCATTTGATTTTGTGGAAGCTTGGGTTGGAGATAAACGCTGCGAAACGGGTGGCGCACGTCTGTTTCCCGTGCCATCTATGCGGCCGGCACACTGTCGGGTCGTATCGTATCCACATCTTGTCGGAAGATATGGAGGCGGCTATGTCTCGGAACTCGGACAGTAGCTCGTTTCCATGCGGAGTAAACTCGTAGCGACTCATCGCGTCGATTCCAAGAAGCAACTCGTTCATCACTTGAGCGAGTGAATGGCGTAGATCTTCGCTGTGGTTCGTTGAGTAAAGTGCATGCAGTGCATGCGCCACCTTGGCGGAAACAAATGTCGCATGAAAGACGCCGAATAGTGGCCTAAGGTCGGCGCGAAGCGGGGAGCAGAGCTTTTGCGAACGATCGCTAATCAGTAGACTGTCAAGAGCGAACATGCAGTTCAGCTGCATATGTGCCATCTCATGTATCAGATGTTCGTAGTAGTAATAAGACGGGCTGGGGTGCGGTCCGCAATCGCGTATGAACATGGCACCCATTATTCGGGCGTCGCTGAATCCCTGCGTTACACGTGCGCGGAACAGTCTTACATTCGATACATGCGTTTTAAATTCGGAAGAGAGATCGGATCCGGCGAGTTGAATCATTTTCATTGCATTGTGGATGTGCCCGATGCATGCGGCGATCCTGGTGCAAGGTATAGCGGTGATTTCTTCTTTTTCGTTCTGCTCCCTAAGCGTCGCTAAGGCTGCTTCCTCAATCGAGAATTTTTCCCACTCGCTGTCCCGGAGCGACGATACCGACGCTGGTCGTGGCCATACTGATGCATCGTAAATTGCCCTGCAAAGGCCGAGAACATGTCGGTTGACCCCGGGCAAATCAGACGCACGCATCGCATTTTGCAGCTTATGGTGACGATAATGCACTTCCGGTGTCATTTGACAGCGCGATAGCTTATCAGCCAAGTGGCTTGGATCGACCGGGGATGAACACCTTTGCGTGTATTCGTGAACCAGCCTGAGAATGCTTCCTTGGATCTTTAGATCAAAGCTGCGGGCCAAGACTCTTGCGTGATCAGCTGATGGGCGCACAAAGAATAACGTCTTTAATGCCGTTTTCGCCACATCGGTACGTAGATAATCCATTTCGTATGGCATCCTCTTCATACAAAAACGCGAAGAGCCGGCGAGCATGGACCGCTCGCCGGCTCTTCGGAATTACCCGTTAGCGATGATCGAGCGTTCTTGTGTTGCCAGTGCCGTATCGAAAATTTCCTTGTCGTCCAGCTTGAAGATTACAGCAGGGGTGTCGATGTTCTCGGTCGAGTCCATTTGTGGTTCTCCATAAAGAGTCTGTTGACGGCCAATGGGGACCGCCGAGAACCAATCTACTGTCTCGAAATTGATGTGTAAACAAATTGAAAGACGCCCTATCCGGATGAATAGGCTATGACGGAAGTGCGTGGCGGCGGGCAAGCGTGACGTCGTCGGACGCTAGTGCAGAAGTTGCGACTCGTGACAGGCGGGTGCACCCGGACGTGCTTGCCCGACGAGGGCCCACCGTGTGGTGGTCAGCTGCAGCGCAACGGATCTTCGCCGAACAACGGCCGTTCACGCCGATCGCGCATTCGGTCGTCTATCAGCCGATGCGCAAGGAAGTGACCGGGTTCAAGATCGATCCGTTTGGGCCGACGCAGTTTTGGAGTGTGGGATTGTGATGAAAGGACATTGTTCGGAATGGGCCGATAATCGCCTGAGCACCGCTACTAGTATTATTTTCGACCGCTTGTTCGGCTAATCAAAGGTCAGTAATATCCGCCTACGCCGGCCCGTCCGGCCTACGAATAGGGGGAAACATGATGCAAGACAGCCTGGTGCGCGCCGCGCGAGCGACCGCTTTCGCAGCCGCAGCCCTGGCGGTGTCTCTCGGCGCCGCGACGATCTCGCAAGCCGCGACGATTCCGAACAAGACGCTCGTTTACTGCTCCGAGGGCAGCCCCGCCGGCTTCGATCCGGCTCAATACACGACGAGCGTCGATTTCACCGCGAACACCTTCACGAGCTATAACCGCCTCGTCGAATTTGCCCGCGGCAGCACGAAGATCGAGCCGGGCCTCGCGGAAAAGTGGGATGTCTCGCCCGACGGCAAGACCTATACGTTCCATCTGCGGCACGGCGTCAAATTCCAGACGACGTCCTTCTTCAAGCCGACGCGCGAATTCAACGCCGACGACGTCGTCTTTACGTTCGAGCGCATGCTCGATCCGAACCAGCCGTTCCGCAAGGCCTACCCGGTGTCGTTTCCGTACTTCACCGACATGGGCCTCGACAAGCTGATCAAGAAAATCGAGAAGGTCGACCCCTACACCGTCCGCTTCGTGCTCAACGACGTCAACGCGCCGTTCCTGCAGAACATGGGCATGGAATACGCGTCGATTCTCTCTGCCGAATACGCCGATCAATTGCTGAAAGCGGGCAAGGCAGCCGACATCAATCAATACCCGGTCGGCACGGGCCCCTTCATCTTCCGCAGCTATACGAAGGATTCCGCGATCCGCTTCGACGGCAACCCCGACTACTGGAAGCCGAATGCGGTCAAGGTTTCGAAGCTCATTTTCTCGATCACGACCGACTCGAGCGTGCGCGCGCAGAAGATCAAGCGCAACGAATGCCAGATCATGAGCTATCCGAAGCCGGCCGATCTCGCCACGCTCAAGAGCGATGCGAATGTCGACATGGCGTCGCAAGCAGGCTTCAACCTCGGCTATCTTGCTTATAACGTGCAGCACAAGCCGCTCGACAACGTCGATGTGCGGCGTGCGCTCGACATGGCGATCAACAAGAAGGCGATCGTCGAGTCGGTCTATCAGGGCGCGGGCCAGGCCGCGACGAACCCGATGCCGCCCACGCAGTGGTCGTACGACAAGAACCTGAAGGCCGCAGCGTACGATCCGGCGAAGGCCAAGGCGCTGCTTGCCAAGGCCGGCTTTCCGAACGGCTTCGAAATCGCGCTCTGGGCCATGCCGGTGCAGCGCCCGTACAACCCGAACGCCAAGCTGATGGCCGAGATGATCCAGTCCGACTGGGCCAAGATCGGCGTGAAGGCCAAGATCGTCACGTATGAGTGGGGCGAGTACATCAAGCGCGGCCACGCGGGCGATCAGGACGCCTATCTGATCGGCTGGACCGGCGACAACGGCGACCCCGACAACTGGCTCGGCACGCTGCTCGGCTGCGAGGCCATCAACGGCAACAACTTCTCGAAGTGGTGCTACAAGCCGTTCGACGAACTCGTCCAGAAGGGCCGCACGACGACGGATCAGGCCAAGCGCACGAAGTACTACGAGGAGGCCCAGAAGATCTTCGCCGATCAGCTCCCGTTCTCGCCGATCGCGCACTCGACCGTCTATCAGCCGACGACGAAGGCCGTCGTCGACATGAAGATCGACCCGCTCGGCTATACCCGCTTTGACGGTGTCGGCATGAAGTGATGCGACGCTCGCGCATGTCGATGTTTCATCGGCATGCGCGTCGACGACCGAAGACTGCGACAATCGATCCGGCGACAGGGGCGGCGAGCCCCTCGTCGCCGGTCGCTTTTTCCCCACGACGATAAAGGGACGAACCATGTTCCGATTCGCTTTGCGCCGCGTCGGCATGGTGATACCGACTTTCATCGGCATTACCTTGCTCGCGTTCGCGCTCATCCACCTCATCCCGGGCGACCCCATCGAAGTCATGATGGGCGAGCGCGGCGTCGATCCGGCCATGCATGCCGAGGCCTTGCATCGGCTGGGGCTCGACGAGCCGCTGCCGCTGCAGTACATCCATTACGTCGGGCGTGCGTTGCATGGCAATCTCGGGCTCTCCATCATCACGAATACCAGTGTGATGGGCGAATTCCTCGCGCGCTTTCCGGCCACGGTCGAGCTTTCCGTCTGCGCGATGCTCTTCGCGCTCTTGATCGGGCTGCCGGCCGGCGTGTTCGCGGCGCTCAGGCGCGGGACCATCGTCGATCACGGCGTCATGGGCACCGCGCTCACCGGCTATTCGATGCCGATCTTCTGGTGGGGCCTCATCCTGATCATGGTGTTCTCGGGCACGCTCGGGTGGACGCCGGTGTCCGGCCGCATCGGCATCGAATACGATCTGCCGCGCGTAACCGGATTTTTGCTCGTCGATTCGCTGCTCGCGCCTGACGAAGGCTCCTTCAAATCGGCCGTGAGCCATCTGATCCTGCCGTCGATCGTGCTCGGCACGATTCCGCTCGCCGTCGTCGCGCGCATGACGCGTTCGTCGATGCTCGAGGTGCTGCGCGAAGACTACATCCGCACCGCGCGCGCGAAGGGGCTTTCACCGGTGCGCGTCGTCGTCGTCCATGCACTGCGCAATGCGCTGATTCCCGTGGTGACGGTGATCGGCCTGCAAGTGGGCACGCTGCTCGCGGGCGCCGTGCTGACCGAGACGCTCTTTTCCTGGCCGGGCATCGGCAAGTGGCTGATCGATGCGATCGCGCGGCGCGACTATCCCGTCGTGCAAGGCGGCATTTTGCTCATCGCCACGCTTGTCATCGTCGTCAACCTCGTCGTCGATCTGCTCTACGGCGTGTTGAACCCCCGCATTCGCCATACGCGCTAAGAGGTTCCTATGGCAGACATACAAAACGTAGTGCCCGAGGCCGTCACGCCGGCGGGCGGGCGCGTGCTGGCCGCCCGCGAGTTCTGGGCCAACTTCTCGCGCAACCGCGGCGCCGTGATCGCGGGTGCGATCGTGATCCTGCTCGTTGCGCTCGCCATCGCCGCACCGGCCATCGCGCCGCACAGCCCCGCCGAGCAGTACCGCGATTTCGTCAAGATTCCGCCCGCCTGGCTCGAAGGCGGCAACTGGCGCTTCGTGCTCGGCACCGACGAAGCGGGGCGCGACATTCTTTCGCGCCTCATCTACGGCGCGCGGATGTCGTTCTGGATCGGCTGCGTGTCGGTCGTGCTCGCGCTCATTCCAGGCATCGTGCTCGGTCTCGTGGCCGCCTTCTTCGAGAAGTGGGCCGACGCGCCGATCATGCGCCTTATGGACGTGCTGCTCGCGCTGCCCTCGCTGCTGCTGGCGGTGGCCGTCGTTGCGATCATCGGCCCGGGTCTCACCAACACGATGCTCGCCATCGCGATCGTTGCGCTGCCGGGCTATGTGCGGCTCACGCGCGCGGCCGCGCAGGGCGAACTGCAAAAGGAGTACGTGACGGCCTCGCGCGTAGCGGGTGCGGGGACGCTGCGCCTGATGTTCTCGCAGGTGCTGCCGAACTGCGCGGCACCGCTCATCGTGCAGGCGACGCTCGGCTTTTCCTCGGCCATTCTCGATGCGGCCGCGCTCGGCTTTCTCGGGCTCGGCGTACAGCCGCCGACCGCCGAGTGGGGCGCGATGCTCGCCTCCGCGCGCGATTACATCGACAATGCGTGGTGGATCGTGACGATGCCGGGTCTCGCGATTCTCGTGTCGGTGTTGACGATCAACCTGCTCGGCGACGGTTTGCGCGATGCGCTCGACCCCAAACTGAAACGGATGGCCTGACCATGAAAGATCTATTGACCATCCGCAATCTGGCCGTGACCTTTGGCGGCACGCCCGCCGTGGACGGTGTCGATTTTTCGATCGCGCCGGGCGAGGTCGTCGGCGTGGTGGGCGAATCGGGCTCGGGCAAAAGCGTGACGATGATGGCGCTGATGGGCCTCATCGACGCGCCGGGCATCGTTACCGCGGACGAAATCTCCTTCGACGGGAAGGATTTGCTGCGCGCCTCGGGCAAGGCCCGCCGCAAGATCGTTGGCAAGGACATCGCGATGGTGTTTCAGGACGCGCTGACGAGCCTGAACCCGAGCTATACCGTCGGCTATCAGATCAAGGAGGTGCTCAAGCTGCACGAAGGGCTGCGCGGCGCGGCGCTCGAGCGGCGCGCGCTGGAACTGCTCGAGCTGGTGGGCATACCCGACGCGAAGAACCGTATTCAGGCCTTCCCGCACCAGATGTCGGGGGGCATGAATCAGCGTGTGATGATCGCGATGGCCGTGGCCTGCAACCCGAAGCTGCTGATTGCCGACGAACCGACCACCGCGCTCGACGTCACGATCCAGGCGCAGATCATGGACCTGCTCGTCGCGCTGCAAAAGGAGCGTGGTATGGCGCTCGTGCTGATTTCGCACGATCTCGCCGTCGTCTCGCAGGTGGCTCAGCGCGTGGCTGTCATGTACGCCGGGCAGGTCATCGAAACGAACGACGTGCCCGACATTTTCGCGCATCCGCATCATCCCTATACCGAGGCATTGCTCGCGGCCATTCCCGAGCACAATCTCGGCGCGCGGCGTCTGGCGGCCCTGCCGGGCGTCGTGCCGGGACGCGACGACCGCCCGAAAGGGTGTCTCTTCGCGCCGCGCTGCAAGTACGTGGTCGACGATTGCTGGAAGGGCCGTCCAGCGCTCGCGCCGCTCGACGTACGCAAGGAGGGCATGCGCGCTCGCTGCATCAAGCCGCTCAATACCGATCCGCATGCGTCCGCCGGCGCGTTCGCGCAAGGAGGTGCACGATGAACGCCGTGCCTCAAACCCCGCGTATGCCGGGCCATGAAGACGACGTGCTCGTGGCCGATGGGCTGACGAAGCATTATCACGTGCGCCGGGGGCTCTTCGGCCACGGTACGGTCAAAGCCCTGAACGGCGTGTCGTTTTCGCTTGCGCGTGGCAAGACGCTCGCCGTCGTCGGCGAATCGGGCTGCGGCAAATCGACGCTTGCGCGCCAGCTGACGATGATCGAGGCACCGACCTCCGGCCGTCTCGAAATCGAAGGGGAGAACGTGCTGGCGGCCGATCGCGCGAAGCTTGCCGAACTGCGCCGGCGCGTGCAGATGGTGTTCCAGAATCCGTTTGCCTCGCTGAACCCGCGCAAGACGGTCGAGCAGACGCTCGGCGAGCCGCTTGCGATCAACACGTCGCTCACGGCGACCGAGCGGGCCGAGCGCATTGCCCAGATGATGCGCACGGTCGGGCTGCGGCCCGAACATGCGAAGCGCTATCCGCACATGTTCTCGGGCGGCCAGCGCCAGCGCATCGCCATCGCGCGTGCGATGATTCTCGATCCGCGCATCGTGGTGGCCGACGAGCCCGTTTCCGCGCTCGACGTGTCGATCCAGGCGCAGATCCTCAATCTGTTCATGGACCTGCAAGAGCAGTTCAAGACGAGCTACGTGTTCGTCTCGCACAATCTGGCCGTGGTCGAACACGTGGCCGACGACGTGATGGTCATGTACTTCGGCGGCGTTGCGGAACTCGGCGCGAAGCAAACGATCTTCGCAAAGCCGCGCCATCCCTACACGCGCTCGCTGATGTCGGCGACACCGGCCATCTTCGAGTCGGATCGCCGCATGCGGATCAAGCTGCAGGGCGAGTTGCCGTCGCCGCTCAACCCGCCGTCGGGGTGCACGTTTCATCAGCGCTGCCCCTACGCGATCGAGCGCTGCCGGCGCGAAGAGCCGCTCCTGCGCGAGGTGGACGCGCGACTCGTTTCCTGTCACCGCGCCGAGGAGGTGGGGGAGATGGATGGCTGAAACCCGGGCGGCGCGGCGCGTGCGCTGGCTGTCGCAAGGCGGCGTTGCCGCCTGCGCGCGCGCGCTGCGCTCGTTCGTGCGCCGCACCGCCGTTGCCGCCATGGCTGCCATGGCGGTTCATGCGGCGGGGGGCGCCATGAGTGGCGCCGGCGGGTCCGGCGATAGCGGTGGCGGCCCGATAGCGGCGGCCCGGGCGGCCGGCAGCGTCCGGCCGCCCGCCTCCATCCCCGGCTTTCATGCGCCGCCCGACGCCTCGGGCACGAGCGCAAGCGGCCCCGTGCGGGCCGAGCCCGCCCATATGCCGTTCTATGTGGCGACGAAGGGCACGACCACCATCTATCTGCTCGGCACGCTGCACGTCGGCGACCCATCCGACTATCCGGCCAATCAGCCGTTTCGGCGTCCCATTCTCGCCGCGCTCGCCGCCTCGCCCACGCTCGCGCTGGAGCTGTCTCCCGACGACCTCATCGAATCGCAGGACGATGTTTCGAAGTACGGCGTGTGCACCTACGCCTGCCTGCCGCGGCTGCTGCCGCCGCTGTTGTGGCGCAAGCTCGCGGCGCGCTTGCGCGGCAATCCGGCCGCGCTCGCCGAAATTCAGAAGACGCGGCCGTGGCTTGCTTCGCTGCTCGTCGAGACGTACGGCGCGCTCAGTGCCGGCCTGCAGACCGAGTACGGGACGGAGGCGCAGCTTCAGAACGTCTACCTGCGTTCGCGCGGCAAGGTCGTGGGCCTCGAGACGCTCGCCGAGCAGATGCGTGCGTTCACGAACCTGACGCTTTCCGAGCAGCGCGAAATGCTCGCGCAGGACCTCGAGGAAACGCCGGCCGGCATGGTGGCCGACGTGAAAGAGCTGCACCGGCTCTGGCGCGCGGGCGACGCCGACGCGATCGCGGCATGGGCCAGTGCGAAATCGGAGCGCCTTGCCGTGGCGCCGGCCGTCGCCCGCTCGCTCGACAACAAGATCGTGTACGAGCGCAATCGCCGTTTCACCGCCCGCATGCTGGCGCTGGCCGCGCCGAACCGGCCCGTCTTCATCGCGATCGGCGCGCTTCATCTCGGGGGCCCCAAAGGCGTGCTGGCGCTGCTGCGCCAGCATGGCTTCGTCGTGGATCCGAACTGATTGACGGACATGGCGGCCAACTGCTGCCGAGCGCGAGCGTGGCTTGCAGGCTACTCGAGTTCGATCGCTTTCGTCCCGGGCGGGTTTTGCCGCACCAGCAGGAGCCGGCTCGGCACCACTTCGGTTACAGATACATCGCGCAGACGCGCGAAGCTGCGGCGGGCGTCCTCCGTAAAACGCCGTTTCTCGGCGTTCGAGGGCCGGCCCGTCGGTTCGCGTCTGAAGTATTCGATTTCGGTCAGTGGGCCACACGACATCTTTTGCACCAGATAGCAACTCATCGTGCACTCGTGGAAGCGGAGGTGGCGCGCGCATGGGCACGCGTCATCGCGGCAGCGGCGGCAAAAAAGAAGTTCAGCCCGGCTGACGGGGGCCATTGATTTTTAACCAGCCGGACTGAACCGAAACGAAAAGCAGCGAGCAAACGTTTCTCGCGTTCGCTTTTTTCAGCAGATTGGCGCGATGCTTACGGGCGGTCAGGTCGCTGATGCCGAGATTGCGGGCGATCTGTTTGTCGCTGAGCCCTTCTCCGAGCAGGTGCAGAACCTGTAGTTCGCGTGCTGAAAACGGCGCCGCCATAGGGTCCGTCGTTTTTTTTTAAAGCATGCGGATATCGCACGA